>JBQTJV010000313.1:0-20188 GCA_052386775.1 Betaproteobacteria bacterium | reverse complement strand
GCGGCGGTGCGCGTTTATTCGGGCTACCGCGGCACGAACCGCTCCGAGGTGATCTGCCTCTTCGACTGGAACGACATGGGCATGGTAGCGATCATTTCGGACTATCACCTCCACGCCATCCGTACTGCGGCGCCATACGGGGTCGCTGCGAAGCATCTGGCGAAGAAGGACGCCAGCACGCTCGGCATCATCGGCACCGGCCGCTATGCACGCGGCATGGCAAGCGCCGTGTGCGCGGTGCGCTCGATCAGGAAACTCAAGGTCTACAGCCGGGACCCGAGCAACGTCCGCAAGTTTGTCGAGATGATGGAGCCGGCGCTTGGCATCGAAGTCGTGCCCGCCGCGTCGGGACACGAGGCGGTACGCAACACCGAAATCATGATCACCGCCACCAGCGGCAACGTGGTCGTCTTCGAGGGAAGCTGGCTCGAGCCCGGTGCGCTCTACATGTCGCTTGCGCCGGGCGAGTGTGACGAGGAAACGGTGCTGCGCTCCCGCGTCTTCCTGTCCGGAGCCGATCAGGTGCTGGGCGATGATCCGCCGCGCAAGCCGTTCAATACGCTGCTCGCGAGCGGCAGGTTCAAGCCCTCGGATGTCGTCGCCGAATTCAGCGATGTCGTTTCAGGCAAGAAGGCCGGGCGGCGCAGCGACGACGAAATACTTTTCTACGAGTCGCCGGGCATGGGGATCCTCGATGCCGGCATCGGACACTGGGTCTATCATCGCGCGCTGCAAAAAGGGCTCGGCACGGAACTGCCCTTTGGCGAAGAAGAGAAATAGCGGGCGGGCCGCACCGAAGCGCTGATTCCAGATGGGAAAACTGAAGATCACGCTGGCGATGGACCAGTACGACTTCCTGCAGCCGTTTCGCGCGGGAGAAGTCGAAGCGGAAGGACTGGACGTCGAGTGGGTCACGCTCGGCAGCAAGAGCCGCCACGATCGCATGTACCACGAGCGCGCGTTCGACGCCTGCGAGTTCTCGATGGCCGGCTACCTCATCGCCCGGTCACGCAACATCGACTGGCTCGACGCGATTCCGTTCTTCTCCCGCCGCATGTTCGGCCATCATTTCTGCTTCGTGCGCGATGGCGCGCCCTACAAGAGGCCATCCGATCTCATGGGCGGCAGGATCGGCATCCGCACCTATGAGAACACGCTCGCCGTGATGGTGAAGGGCATGTTCGCGCATGATTATGGACTGCCGGTCGAAAGCGTAACCTGGGTGTGCGTCAACAACGAGCTGGTCGGAAGCCGCCCGCCGCCGGCGATACGGGTCGAGCAACTGCAGCAGGGCAGGAAGCTCGAGGACATGCTGATCGCGGGCGAGGTCGATGCCATGGTGGAGCCGGCGCTGCCCCAGAGCTGGCTCGCCGGAAAACGCATGGTGGCGCGCCTCTTCCCCGATTTCCACAAGGAGGAACAGGCCTACTACCGCCGCGCGCGCATCTTTCCGATCATGCACCCGATCGTGATCAAAAGGGAGCTGCTGCGGCGCGCGCCGTGGGTTGCGCGAGGTCTGTACGATGCGCTGTGCGAAAGCCAGCGCCGCTACAGCGAGTTCATGCAACAACCGCACCGCCTGAGCTTCGCGTGGGCTGCGTCGTACCTGGAGCAGGAGCGCGCTTTCTTCGGCGGCACGCCGTACCCGCAAGGGCTGTCAGCCAACCGCCACGATCTGCAGGCGGTGATCATGTACGCGCACGAGCAGGGATTGCTCGAGCGCGGACTCACGCCCGACGAGCTTTTCCCTGAAGACTTCACGAATAGCTGATAAAACCTCGATTCCAAGGAACAGAAACCATGCCGAGCCAAATCACTCTCGATGACATCCGCAGGATGGCTGCCGATATCGGCCTGACGCGCCTCAACGACGAGCACCTGAAGGAACTGCTGCGCGCCACGCGGGTGGCGCGGGAGCGCAGCGCAGCGCTTCCGACCGCAGACCTCACCCCGGCCGACGAACCGGCGCATGTCTATTGCGTTGAGCGGGGGCCCGGCCGATGAGCGAACTCGCCTTTCTCAGCGTTACGGAGGCCGCGGAACTGCTGCGCGGAAAAAAACTCTCGCCGGTGGAGTACGCGAAAGCGCTTATAGACCGGATCGAGCGCCACGACCGCGCGCTCAATGCAATCCTTCGCCTGACGCCGGAGATCGCGCTGGAGGACGCGCGGCGCGCGGAGGCGGAGATCATGCGCGACGGCTGGCGCGGACCATTTCATGGCATGCCCTACGGGCTGAAGGACATCGTGGATTACGGCGGGCTTCCCACCACGGCGCATTCCAGGATACTGGCCGACAACGTGGCGAGCAGCGACGCCGCCGTGACGCGGAAGCTGCGTGCCGCCGGCGGCGTATTCATGGGCAAGCTGTCCACGCACGAGTTCGCCTATGGCGGGCCGAGTTTCGATCTGCCGTGGCCGCCCGCGCGCAATCCCTGGAACCGGAATCACTTCAGCGGCGGTTCGTCGAGCGGCTCGGGCGCGGCTACCGCAGCCGGGTTTTTGCCTGCGGCGATAGGCAGCGACACGGGCGGATCGATCAGAAATCCGGCCACGATGTGCGGCGTCGTCGGCATGAAGCCGACTTACGGTCTGGTCAGCCGGCGCGGCGTGGTGCCGCTCGCGTTTTCCCTCGACCACGTGGGCCCGCTTACGCGCCGCGTGCGGGACAACGCGCTCATGCTGGACCTCATCGCCGGTCACGATCCGCTCGATCCGGCGAGCGCCAACGTTGCGACGGGCGGCTACACCGCCGAACTGGACCGCGGCGTGCAAGGCCTGCGTATCGGCGTCATCCGGCACTTCTACGCGAAAGACATGGAGGCGGATCCGGAGATGCTCGCGGGCATCGATGCCGCCGTGAACGTGCTGGCGCAACTCGGCGCGCAGGTGCGGGAAGTGGAAACCGCCCCGCTCGCCGAATACAACGCCTGCAATCGCACCATTCTCTCCAGCGAAGCTTACGCCATCCACGAAAAATGGCTGCGCGAGCGCCCACAGGACTATGGTGCGATGGCGCGGGAAAAATTGCTGGCCGGCGCCCTGATCCGGGCGGCCGATTACATCAACGCCACCCGGATACGCGCCCGGCTGACAAGGCGGTTCAACGCACTTTTTTCCGAGGTCGATGTGGTAATCACGGCGAGTTCGCTCGATCCGGCGTGCCGGATCGATGACCCGGCTGCGCTGGACCACACCTATGCGCGCCAGGCCCGCGCGCCGTTCAATGTCACGGGCAATCCGGCGCTCGCCGTGCCCGTCGGCTTTTCCAAGGCGGGCCTACCGCTCGGCATGCAGATCGTCGGCAGTCCGTTCGCCGAAGCGCTGGTGTATCGCGTGGGACACGCCTACGAGCAAGCAACGGATTGGCACACGAAGCATCCGGTTCTGAATTAGCCACTCAGGCGCAAAGCTCACGCGCCGAGATACGCCTGCTTGACGTGCGGGTTGTCGAGCAGCTCGGCGCCGGTGCCGGTGAGCGCGACGCGGCCCTGCTCCATGACGTAGGCGCGGTCGGACAGTTCCAGCGCCGCGAAGGCGTTCTGCTCCACCATGACCACCGTCACGCCGTCCGCCCGGATCTGCCTGATGATGTCGAAGGTGCGCTCCACGATGTTCGGGGCGAGCCCGAGCGAGGGCTCATCGAACAGGATGAGTTTCGGCCGCGACATCAGTGCGCGCGAGATTGCGAGCATCTGCTGCTCGCCGCCCGAGAGCGTTCCCGCGGCCTGGTTGCGGCGCTCGTGCAGGATCGGAAAGCGCTCGAAAATATGGTTCATGTCGGCGGCGATGCCGGCGGCGTCCTTTCTCAGGTAACAGCCCAGTTCGAGATTTTCGCGCACGCTCATGTAGGGAAACACGCGCCGGCCCTCCGGACAGTGCGCGATGCCGAGCTGCAGGATGCGCCGCGCCGAGGCGCGCGTGATGTCTTCGCCGTCGAAGCTCACCCGGCCGCCGCTCGAATGGAGCACACCCGAGATCGCCTTGAGCGTCGTGGTCTTTCCCGCCCCGTTGGCGCCGATCAGGCTGACAAGCTCGCCCCGCTTCACTTCCAGCGACAGTTCGCGCACCGCCACCACCTTGCCATAGCGGCACTCCAGTCCGTCAACCGAGAGCACGCGCGTACCTCTCGCCCAGGTAAGCGCGAATCACTTCGGGATCGCGCTGGATTTCGGCTGGCGTGCCGTTGGCGATGATGCGGCCCTGGTTCAGGCACACCACGCGGTCCGATACGCCCATCACCATCTTCATGTCGTGCTCGACCAGGAGCACGGTGATGTCGAGCGTCCGGATCTCGGCGAGTTTCCTCATGAAGCTCGCGGTCTCCGCCGGATTCATGCCCGAGACCGGCTCGTCCAGCAGCAGGAGCTTGGGTCGCGCTGCCAGCGCGATCGCGATCTCCAGCAGGCGCTGCTCGCCATAGGGCAAGGCGCTGCCGAGCTCGTTTTCCCGCGCCGCCAACCCCACGAAGTCGAGGATCCGGCGCGCCTCGCCCTCGAGCAGGCGTTCCTCGCGCGCAACCGAAGGCAGGCCGAGCATGATCGCGAGCGGCCGCTGCGTGGAGCGCAGGTGCAGGCCCATCAGGATGTTGTCGAGCACCGTGCGGCCGCCAAAGACGCTGGTCTTCTGGAAGGTGCGCACCACGCCCAACTCCGCGATCTGGTTGGGCTTGAGTCCGTTCAGCCGCCGGCCGCGATAGGCGATGTCACCCGAGGAGGCGGGAAGGTAACCGGTTATCGCGTTGAACGCCGTAGTTTTTCCGGCGCCGTTGGGGCCGATCAGCGAGAGCACTTCGCCTTCGCGCACGTCGAGCGCCAGGTCGTCGATCGCGACGAGGCCGCCGAATCGCACCGACAACCCCCGCACGCTGAGCGCGACAGCCGGCGCATCCATTACCGCGTTTCCTCCTTCGGGGTCGCGGCGGACGCCACGCGCCTGTGCCGCAGGTGCTGCCACCAATTACGCAGCGCCGGAACGATGCCTTCCGGCAGGAAATACAGCACCAGGATCATCAGCACGCCATAAAACACCCACTGCAGTTCGGGTGCGATCTCGAAAGCGCGCAGCGTCTCAGGCAGCAATCCGAAAATGAGACCGCCGACGATCGGTCCCGCCAGCGTGCCCTTCCCCCCGGTCATCACCATGATCACCATGGTGACCGTATAGATGAAGAGGAAGACGTCGGGATCCACGATGCGCACGTAATGCGCGTAGAGCGCGCCCGCCGTTCCCGCCATGGCGGCGGACACGATGGTGGTGAGCACGAGATAGCGCGTCACGTCCACGCCGATCGACGTGGCGAGCGGCTCGTTTTCCTTGAGCGCGATCATGGCGCGGCCCGCGCGCGACTGGACAAGCCGCCGCACGATCACGTAGGAGATGACTGCCACGGTCACCACCAGCCAGTAGTTTGCCGGCTTTTTCCAGAAGGTATGCTCGCCCAGCATCGGCAGCCACAGCGTGAGCGGCGGAATGTTGTTGAGCGCCATCGGTCCCTGGGTCAGTTCGACCCAGTTGAGCGCGACGAGCCGCACCACTTCCGCGAAACTGATCGAGACGATGACGAAGTAGGCGCCGCGCACCCTGAACGCGATGCGGCCGATGAACCAGCCGCTCGCGCCGGCAACCGCGACTGCTACGGGGATCGCCAGCCAGACCGGCTGGGGGTCGAGCGCGACCACCGTTCCCGGCGCGACGTGCACGCTGAATCCGAGCGACATCAAGGCGCTCACGTAAGCGCCGATGCCGAAGAACGCCACGTGCCCGAGCGAGAGCTGCCCGGTGTAACCCAGCAGCAGGTTCAGGCTCATCGCGGCGATGATGAAAATCCCGGTGACCACCAGTACGTGCAGCACGTAGAGGTCCGCGATCCATAGCGGGATCGAGAACAGGAACGCCAGCCACAGCGCCGTCAGCGTCCGTTTCAACCGACCCGCTCCTTCTGCGCGAAGAGCCCGGTGGGCTTGAAGATCAGGATCAGGATGATGATGACAAAGCCCATTGCGTCACGGTAGCCGGAGGAGATGTAGGCCGCGCCCAGTTCCTCGACCAGCGCCAGGATGAACCCGCCGGCCGTCGCGCCAGCGATGTTGCCCAATCCGCCCAGGATGACGATCGCGAAGGCCTTGGCCGCCGCCATATCGCCCATCGTCGGATAGGCGACGAACACCGGTCCGAGCAGCGCGCCGGCGGCGGCGGCAAGACCCGAGCCGAGCGCGAAGGTCGCGGTGTTGATCGTTCCGATCTGGATGCCCATGAGCGCCGCCGTGTCGCGGTCCTGGAACGTCGCGCGCATCGCCTTGCCGAGTTTGGTGTGGTTGATCAGCGCGTAGGTGGCGAGGATGAGGACGAGCGCCACCGCGAACACGAACACGCGGTTCCAGGCAACGGAGACCGGCCCGATGACCAGCGGCGCTGCCGGAAACGGGTTGTCGATCGACCTCGCAACTCCGGTCCAGATGAACTGCTCGGCATTCTGCAGCGCGATCCAGGCACCGATCAGGACCAGCATGGTGGTATCGATATCGGCGCCGCGCAGTTTCCGCAGCAGCGTGAACTCGATCGAGGCGCCCAGCGCGACCCCCAGTGCCACCGCGAGCATGAGCGACACGAAGAAATTCACGCCGAGCAGCATGACGAACATGTACATCATGTACGCGCCGAACGCGTAGAGCTCGCCGTGCGTGAAATTCACGAGGCGCATGATGCCGAAGATCAGCGTGAGGCCGATGCCGAGCAGGGCGTAGATGCCGCCCAGCATCAGCGCGTTCAGCCCGTGCTGGAGGAGCTGGTCCAAGGTTCAGGTCCTGGAAGCTGACAAAATACCGTTCACTCTTCGACACGCCTGTCCTGAGCCACGCCGAAGGGCTCAGGGCGAACAGTCGCTTTCCCGCAAACAACTGCGGCGATGGGGAGGCTGCCGGGACATCTGAACGTATAGCACATAAAAAGAACCGCTCGCCCTGAGTTCATCGAAGGGCGAGCGGTTCCTGTGGCCTTGATGCGCCGCTTACGGTTTCGAAACTTTGCCTTTTTCGATCTTCACGACGTACACCGCCGGAACGCTCTGGCCGCTTTCCTTGCCCTTCGGCCCTTCCTTGTTGAAAGCGATGTCGCCGTTGATGCCCTGGACCTTGACGTTCCACAGCGCTTTCTGGATCGCCGCAGGCTCCGCCTTGCCGGCGGCCTTGATCGCCGCGACGATGGTCATGATTCCGTCATAACCGCGGAAGCCCTCGGTGAGGCCACCGACATGGTGCTTGCGCGTATTCCACTCGTTGACGAAGGTCTTGGCGAGATTCGGGTATTTCACCGCATCCGGGAACCACGGCGTGAAGAACACAAGATGCAGCGAGCCGTTCGCCGCATCACCCGCCTGCTGGATCAGCTGGTCGGGCGAGTTCGATCCGCCGGTGGTGATGATGCGCGCTTTCACCTGCTGCTCTTTCGCCTGCCGCAGAATGAGCGTGATCTGCTCGACGGCGGTGGTGACGAACAGCGTGTCGCTGCCGGAGGCCTTGATCTTCGCGAGCTGTGCCGAAAAGTCGGTTGCCTTCGGGTCCATGGTCTCCATGACGCCGACCTGGACCCCCTGCCCTTTCAGCATCTCGGAGAATTCCTTCGCCGCGCCGAGGCCGAAATCGTTGTTGGTCGACAGGAAGTCGGCCTTCTTGATGCCCATTTTCTTGACATTGGGCGCGAACGACTTCGCTTCCATCGCCGAGGTCGGGCTGATGCGGAATATCCAGGGGTTGCCGGAGATGGTGATCTTTCCCGAGGACGAGGTCTCGACCACCATCGGCACGCCGTATTCCATCAACTTCGGCATCACGGCGAGCGTCAGCGTCGAGCTCCATGCGCCCATCAACACCGGCACCTTGTCCTTCGCGATCAGTTTCTCGGCGGTGGCGACGGCCTCGGTAGGGTTGGATTTATTGTCTTCAATGACGAGCTGGATTTTCTTTCCGAGTACGCCGCCCGCCTTGTTGACGTGGTCTTCTGCAATCCGCGCGCCCTGGGCGACGTAGTTGCCGGAAGCGGCGAACGCGCCGGTAAGCGGTTGGGTAACGCCTATCTTGATCACGTCCTGACCGACGACGTGTACCGGGAACAGCGCAGCCGCAGCGATCGGCGCGGCGAGAAGCTTCCACAAACGCGGTTTCATGGACGATCTCCCTGGTTGGTGCTACGGAAAGGTTGGACTCCCGAAATGCTCATGCTATTGTATGGTAAATAGGATGAATCCAACAATAACGGCCCCCGCAGGAGTGCATGACGGATGGATGTAGACCGCGGCGACGTCGCCCGCCAGAGCCTGCGTGGTTTCCTCGCGATGGTCGAACGCGACTTTCCCGAGGAGTTCCTGCGCATCCGCACCCCCGTCCGCACCGAGCTGGACATCACCTCGCTGGTCTTCGAACTCGAACACGCCGGCCGCAGCCCGGTGGTGATGTACGAGAACGTCGAAGGCCATGCCATGCCGGTGGTCACCAACATCGCGGGCAATCGCAGGCTGCTGGCAGCCTGTCTGGGCGTCAACGCCGCCGACCTCCCCACCGCCTTCCGGGAACGCTGCCAGAAGTACGTTCCGTGCGAGGTCGTAAAGGACGCGCCATGGCAGGCCGTCACCATCGAGGGCGACGACGTTGATCTCGGCAAGCTGCCGATTCCGCTGCACTTCTCGGTCGATGCCGCGCCGTACATCACCGCCGGCCAGATCGTGGCGCGCGATCCGGTCACGGGCGTCGACACGACCGGTTTTCATCGGCTGATGGTCAAGGGCAGGAATCGCCTCGGCGTGTCGCTGCATTCGCGCCGGCGCATGCACGAGTTCCATCGCCGCGCGGCGGAGCGCGGGCAGAACCTGCCGGCCGCGATTACGCTGGGGATACACCCGCTCCATTACATGGGTGCGATGGTCTACGCCTATCCGCCGCACGTGCGCAAGTACGAAATCATCGGCGGATTGTTCGGTGAGCCCTATCAGCTCGCCAGCACCGGTTTTCACGATCTCGAGGTGCCGCTCGGCGCGGAGATCGTCATCGAAGGCGAAATTCTCGCCGACGTGCACGAGCCGGAAGGCCCGTTCAGCGAGTTCACCGGCTACGCGTCATACCGCAGCACCGAGAACGTCTTCATCGTGAAGCGCATCCGCATGCGGCGCGATGCCATGTTCCATTCCATCGTCTCCGGCATGTCGCAGGATCACATCCTGGTCTCCTGCGTCACCCGCGAAGGCGAGATCCTGAACACGCTGCGCCGCAACCTGCCCAATGTGCTCGGCGTATACGTGCCGCATCGCACCTGCGGCGCCTTTCTCGCCATCGTCAAAATGAAGAAAACGGCGCAAGGCGAGCCGCAGCAGGCGATCATGGCCGCGCTCGGCACCGAGTTCTATACCAAGTACGTGATCGTGGTCGATGAGGACGTCGACATCTTCGACATGAGCGACGTCATGTGGGCCGTCGCGACGCGGGTGCGGGCGGAGCAGGACATCGTATTCATTCCCGGGTGCAAGGGCGCCATATTGGATCCCACTTCCGATCCCGAGACGTTCACGGTCACGAAAATGGGCATCGACGCGACGCGGCCGGTGGGCAAGGACTTCGCGGAGCGCCTGGCGATCTCCGACGCCCAGCGCGCCCGCGTTCGCGGCATACTGGAAGCATCGGGAGTAAAGATCTAGCGCAGTCCCGTGGTCACCCAACGTAAAACCCTCGTCATTCCGGACGAACCTTACCCTACAAGGAGGGTTGCATGAGAATCGCTCGCATCGTGATGGTCATGGCCGCCGCCGGTGTTGCCCTGAGCGCGCTGCCGTCGTTTGCACAACAAAAGGTGAGCCTGCGCTTCGGCACCGTGGGACTCGGGTCTGCCTGGTACAACTACGGCGCCGGCATCGCCGACATGGTGAAGCCGCAACTCCCCGCCGGTTCCTCGATCGACGTCCTTCCCCGCGCCGGCGGCGTGGGCAACATCAAGCTCATCCAGTCCAACGAAATGGAATTGGGCATCAGTTTTGCCGTCACCTCCGCCGAAGGCTGCGGCGGCTTCGGCGCCTTCAAGGAAAAGCAGGTCAAAGTAAAAGCGCTGGTCGGCGGACTCGACATCTATTACTTCGGCACCTTCGTCACCAAGAAGTCGGGCGTTACGTCCTGGGAGGATATTGCGGCGGCGAAGAACAAGTTTCATCTTCTCACCACCCGCGCCGGCGGCACCGGCGAGCAGGGCGTGCGCCAGGTGCTCTCGCTGCTCGGATCGAGCAAGGAGGATATCGCGAAGAAGGGCGGCCAGGTCGAGGCGACCGAGCGCTCCGGCACCGCAGAGACCATCCGCGACGGACAGGCTCACGGCTGGGCGCACGTGGTGACCAAGGGCCATCCGGCGGCAACGCAGATCGTCACGGTGAACGACATGCTGCTGCTGCCGCTGCCCGACAAAGTCATCAAGGGCATGGTGGAAAAGTACGGCTGGGCGCCGGCCGAGATCCCCGCGAACACGTTCAAGGGTCAGACGACAGCGGTGAAAACCGTAAAAGCCGTGTCCAACATTCTGGTGAGTTCCGACGTACCGGATGGCGTGGCCTATACGATCACCAAGACCATCATCGAGAACGCCGACAAACTGCCGAAAATCCATGCGGCGCTCGCCGATTTCGACCCGAAGAAAGCGGCCGAACCGGCGCTGAACGGCAACTGCCCGCTGCATGCGGGCGCGGCCAAGTACTACAAGGAAGCCGGCCTCCTCAAGTAACGCTGAAGACGTTCGGAAACCGGGGAGCACAGGCTGGTGGCGCTGTCGCCCGCGCACGCCCGCCTGTTCCTCGGTTTCATCGCGATCGCCCTGACGGCGGTCGAGTTCACGCCGCTCATCCGCGGGCGCGCGCTGTATGAAATCACCTTTCTCGGCATCCACGTCGGCGCGACGACGGCGATCGCCTTCCTGATCATCGGGTTCAGAGCACGACGCAGGGAGGACGAGGCTGTCCCGCTGGTCGACGTGGTCCTCGCCGTGCTGGCGCTCGCTTGCGCGGTGTACTTCGCCTTCCAGGGCCATCGTGTCTCGGAGCGCATCGAGGGCGTCGATGAAGTGTTTTTCTGGGACCAGGTGTTCGGCACGCTGCTCGTGCTGCTGCTGCTGGAAGCGAGTCGCCGCGTGGCCGGTATCGTGCTCATGGTGCTCACCGCACTGTTCATCGCCTACGTGTTCCTCGGGCCCTATCTCCCGGGCGGCCTCGCGCACCGCGGCATGAGCTTCATGCGCTTCATCGATCTGCAGGTGCTTTCGACCCAGGGCATCTTCGGCACGCCGATCTCCGCGTCGGCGCACATGGTGTTCTATTTCGTGATCGTGGGCGCATTCCTGGAACGTTCCGGTGCCGGCCAACTGTTCGTAAACCTCGCGTATTGCGTCACCGGCCGCGCGTGGGGCGGTGCCGCCAAGGCCTCGGTCATTTCATCAGGGCTTTTCGGCACGGTGTCCGGAAGCGCCGTGGCGAACGTGCTGGTGGACGGCATCATCACCATTCCGCTGATGAAGCGCACCGGATTCAAGGGAACCTTTGCAGGCGCTATCGAAGCGACCGCCTCCACGGGAGGACAGCTCGCGCCGCCGGTGATGGGCGCCGCGGCATTCATCCTCGCCGACATCGTGGGCGTGAGCTACGCGAGCGTCGCCTTCGCGGCCATCGTGCCGGCGGTGCTCTACTACCTGTCGCTGTATATCGTCGTGGACAGCTACAGCCGGCGCATGGGGCTGGGACCCAATCCCGTTTTGCCGGTCGCCGAGTCGTTCGCCGGATTGCGAGAACGCTGGCATATCCTGGTGCCGCTCGGCGTGATGATCTATCTGCTGACGGCGCAATACTCGCTGATGCTCGTCGGCGCCGCGAGCCTGGTCGTGATCGTGATCCTGAGCTGGGCGCGCGCCTCGACGCGGCTCAACCTGCGCGCGGTCTACGAGGCGATCGTGAACGGCGCGCGCGGCGCGGCCGAGGTCGCGATTCCCTCGGCCGTCGCCGGCATCATCGTCGGCGTGCTGATCCAGACCGGCATGGCGCTGCATCTGGAGCGCTGGCTGCTCAATCTCGCCGGCAATTCCCTGATGATTTCCCTGATCGGCGCCATGTTCCTCACGCTCATATTCGGCATGGGCATGCCCACCTCCGCGGCGTATCTGGTCGCCGCTGTTCTGGTGGGACCGGCGCTGCAGAGCCTCGGCATCCCGGCGCTGGCGGCGCATCTTTTCATTTTTTATTTCGCAGTGCTGTCGATGGTGACGCCTCCGGTGGCGCTCGCCGCGTACGCGGCCGCCGGTATCAGCGGCGCCAATCTCTGGAATACGGGGCTGGTCGCTTTCATGATCGCCATACCCGGCTTCCTGATACCGTTCGCCTTCGTATTCGACCAGGGCATCTTGCTGCAGGGCGAACTGCTGCATATCCTGCATGTGGTCGCCACCGCCGCGATCGGCGTGACCGGTCTTTCGGTCGCCACCGGAGGCTATCTGTTCGGACCGCTGGCGTGGCCCGTGCGCATAGCACTGTTCTGCCTCTCGCCGCTGCTCATCGATCCGAATCCCGTCACCGACGTGATCGGCGGCACCGGCATCGCGCTGGTGCTGGGCTACCAGTTTTGGCGCCGCAAGCTTTCCCGTGCGCCCCAGGCAGCCGGCACGCCGACTGAATAGCAGTTCTTTCTTTCCGGAGCTCTGACATGCGAACCAAAATCAACGCCAGCTGGGTGGTCGGTCATGCGAACGGCCAGCATCAGCTCATCTGCGACGGCGTCGTGGTCTACGAGGGCAACAGGATCCTGCACGTGGGGAAAGGCTTCGAGGGCCACGTCGACAAGACGATCGATGCCCGGCATAAGCTCGCCGCACCGGGCTTCATCGACACGCACGTCCACTCCGGGCACCGCGCGTCGCATCGGCTCATTACGGACACCGGCCGCCCGATGTACTACGGGCAGCCTTTTCTCGAAATCAGCGTGCCCAGGGAAGGCAAGATCGTCAAAGGCGATCCGCGCTATCTCAAGCACGGCGACGCCGGCTCCGAGGCGGCATTTCAGTTGAATGCGACCTTCACCGTGGCCGAGCTGCTGCGCAACGGCGTTACGACCTTCATCGAGTACGGCAGCCAATTGCGCGTCCAGGATGCGCTGCTCGCTGAGGTCAAGCGCCTCGGGACGCGCGCCTATCTTGCGCCCGGCTACGACTGCGGGCGGTGGGTCGGCGACGAACAGGGCCGACTGAAGCGCGTCCGCGACGATGCCATGGGGCTCAAGGGCCTCGAGACCGCGCTGGACTGGATCGAGAAGAACGATGGGGCGGCCGAGGGGCGCGCGCGTGGGATCCTGGTGCCGCGCGAAGTCGAAACCTCGAGCATCGAACTGCTCGAGCGCACGCGCACGGCGGCCGACGAACGAAAACTGCCGATGGCCACGCACGCCGCGTACAGCGTGCTCGAATTCCATGACATCGTGCGCGAGCACATGAAGACGCCGATCGAGCTGCTGCGCGACCTCGGAATGCTGCGCCCCACGCTCAACATCGGCCACGGCAACTTCATCTCCGACAATCCCAACCTCAATTACTCCGGGGGACACGACCTGAGCTTGATGGGGAGCGCGCGTGCTACGGTTTCCCACTGTCACATCAACATCGTGCGGCGGGCACGAACGCTGGACAACTGGAAGAAATATGAGGACGCCGGCGTCAACATGGCGATCGGCTCGGACACCTACCCGCGCGACATGGTGATGAACATGCGCACCGCGTCATACATGGGCAAGCTCATGAGCCACAGTTACTTCGCCGCCAGCGCGGGCGACGTCTTCCGTGCAGCCACGCTGGGCGGCGCGATCTCGGTGGGCCGCGATGACCTCGGTCGCCTTGAGCCGGGCGCGCTCGCCGACATCATCCTCATCGACCTGACCGGGCGCGGCACGCTGCGTTATGGCCCGGTGCGCGATCCCGTGAAGAGCGTGGTGGAGTGCGGCGTCGGGGACGACGTCGATACCGTCATCGTCGACGGCAGGATCTGCATGGAAAACGGCGTCATCCCCGGTGTGGATTTTGCGAAGCTGCGCGAGCAGGCGCAGGCAGCGGGCGAACAGGTGTGGGATACGCTGGCGGAGTGGGATCCGCTCGGCCGGAGCGCCGAACAGGCCGCGCCGTGGAGCTATCCAATGGTATTATAGTTAGAACCTTTCTCGATAACTGGGCGATCGCCGCCCACCTCCGTTCCGGCACCGCAAAAAATGAAGCGCCATACCGCACACGCATGAGCGATCTCAGCCTCACCCCGGAAATCGCCGACCGGAAAGTCCGCGACAATGCGGTGCGCCGGCTGCGCGAGCTGAGAGTAACGCTGCCCACGCTGTCGGAACTCGCCGATCCTTCGCGTATCGCGCCGGCCCAGCAGGTGACGCTCTCCGGCATCGATCCCGACGAGCCGCTCGCCGGAAACCTGTGGCGCGTGCACTGGTTCAACGACGCGGCGCGCACCGGGCGCGCCGACGTGCCCGGTTACATCGTGCTACCCGAAGCGCTTACCGGCGTGAAGGCGAAGATCGTGGTCGCGCTGGGCGACCGCTTTCCGATGATCGGCGCACACAAGGTGCTCGCGGCATATGGCTGCCTGGTGCCGCGGCTCGTCACCGGACGCTTCGATCCGGGCAGCGACAAGGCGATCTGGCCCTCCACCGGCAATTATTGCCGCGGCGGGGTCGCGATCTCGCGCACGCTCGGCTGTCGCGGCGTCGCCGTGCTGCCCGCCGGCATGAGCCGGGAGCGCTTCGCCTGGCTCGAGCGCTGGGTGAGCGACGCCTCCGACATCGTGCGCACGCCGGGCACCGAGAGCAACGTCAAGGAGATCTACGACAAGTGCGCGGAACTCGAGCGCGATCCGCAGAACGTGATCGTCAATCAGTTTTCGGAATTCGGCAATTATCTGGTGCACTACCTGTGCACCGGACGCGCGCTTGCCACAGTTTATGATGATCTGCGCACTCGCGATCCCGCATTGCGCTTGACCGCGTTTGTCTCCGCGACCGGCTCTGCCGGCACCATCGGCGCGGGCGATTATCTCAAGGCCAGGCACGGCACGCGGATCGCGGCGGTCGAGGCGATCGAGTGCCCGACGATGCTCTGCAACGGCTATGGCGAGCACAACATCCAGGGTATCGGCGACAAGCATATCCCGCTGATCCACAACGTCATGAACACCGACTTCGCGATCGGCGTCTCGGACCGCAGTTCGGATGCGCTGAACGTGCTGTTCAACGAGCGCGTTGGACAGGACTATCTCGAGAAACGCCAGAAGATCGATCCGGCGACGCTCCATCAGTTCGCGCACATGGGGCTGTCGGGCTACGCGAACATCGTCGCGGCGATCAAGCTTGCAACGCACCTCGACCTCACCGCGGCCGATGCGATTGTCACCATCGCGACCGACAGTGCCGCGCTCTATCACAGCGAGCGGTCGGGTTTTCTCAAGCGGCATTACCCGGGCGGGTTCGACGAAGTGAACGCCGGCGAAGTTTTCGGGCGCGCTCTGCAGGCGATCGCGGACGACCACTTGATCGAATTGACCTACGTCGATCGCAAGCGGATTTTCAACCTGGGCTATTACACCTGGGTCGAGCAGCAGGGTGTTTCGGTCGAGGACTTCGATCGGCGCAAGGACCCTTCGTTCTGGAAGCGCCTGCAGGAGTCCATTCCGGTCTGGGACAAGCTGATCGCCGAGTTCAATGCGGAAACGGGGGCGCAGCATGCCGGTTGAGGCGGGGCAATCACGGTGAGCGATTCCTATCTCGATCTGCGCCGCCGGCTCGCCGGCCGCGACCGCAGCCTGCATGAAAAAGTGATGTCGCTCGACGCGGCGGCCGCGCTTGTGAAGGACGGCGAAACCATCGGCATCGGCGGCAGCACGCTGTCGCGCACGCCGATGGCGATGATCTGGTCGCTCGTCCGCGCCCGCCGCAAAGCCCTTACCTTTGCGCGCGGCATCACTTCGAGCGAAGGCGACTGGCTGCTCGGCTCCGGCGCCTCCTCGCACGTCGTAACGAGCTGGTTCAGCCAGGGCATCGTGTGGGGCATTTCCAAGGTGATGCGCCATCACGTCGAGAACGGGCTTGCCCGCTTCGACGAGTGGAGCCACATGGCGATGGGCCTGCGCTTTCGCGCCGGCGCCATGGGCGTGCCTTTCCTGCCGATGCGCTCGATGCTCGGTTCCGACGTGCTGCGCCAGCGACCGGAAGTGCGCGAGCTCGACTGCCCCTACACCGGCGACCGCCTGCTCCTCGTTCCGGCGCTCAACCCTGACGTCGCGCTGATCCACGTGCAGCGCTGCGATCCCTACGGCAATGCACAGATCGACGGTCTGCAGTTCCTCGACATCGACCTCGCGATGGCGGCCAACCGCGTCATTCTGACGACCGAACGCATCATCTCCAACGAGCAGATCCGGCGCATGCCCGATCAGACCAAGATCCCGTTCTTTGCGGTCGAAGCGGTCGTGGAAGTGCCGTTCGGCTGCGCGCCGCATGAATGCAGCAACACCTACGAGCCGTTCTTCAGGCACATGGACTACTACACCGCGCTCGTGAACGGCGATCCGGTCAAGGGCATGACGGAATATCTCGATCGCTACGTGTACGGTCCGAAATCGTGGACCGACTATCTCAACTTGCTGGGGCTCGACCACTTGCTGGCCGCGGCGCGCGGCGGACGGAGCGTCTCGAATGCCTGAGCAAGGCTACACCGCCAGCGAACTGCTCGCGGTGATGAGCTCGCGTCTGCTCAAAGACGGGCAAATCGTGTTCGCGGGCGTGGGCATCCCGCTGCTGGCCGCGACGCTGGCACAAGGGCTGCACTGCCCGGGCCTCACGATCCTGTTCGAAGGCGGCGTCATCGGTCCCGTCATCGAGCCGGGAAAACTGCCGCCGTCCACCAACGAGCAGCGCTGCACCATCCGCGCCAACATGGTGTTGAGCAGCACCGACGTTCTCCTGCTGCTGCAGCGCGGCTACATCGATATCGGTTTCATGGGCGGCGCGCAGATCGACCAGTACGGCAACCTCAATTCATCGTTCATTGGCGACCCCGCGCGGCCCAAGACCCGATTGCCCGGCACCGGCGGCGGCAACGACATCGCGAGCCTCGCGCAGATGATCGTCGCGATGAAGCATGAAAAGCGGCGCTTCGTGGAGCGCGTCGATTTCATCACCAGCCCCGGTTTCCTGAACGGCGGCACTTCCCGGCGCGACAGCGGCCTCGCCGCCGGCGGCATGTACCGCGTGGTCACCGATCTTGGCCTCTTCGGATTCGACGACACGAGCAGGCGCATGAAGATCGTCGCGCTTCATCCCGGCGTGACGGTATCGCAGGTGCAGGAGAACACCGGTTTCGAGATGGCGGTCAACGGCGATCTCGATGTGACCGAGCCGCCGCGGGCCGACGAGCTCGCGTTCCTGCGCAAGCTCGACCCCGAACGGCTCTACACCGCCTAGTCTCAATTTCAAAAGCAGTAGCAAGGAGATCTGCATGCCCGGCTTGCACAACACGTTCGGTATCGCCGCCCGCAACTTCACCGCCCATCCCGAGATGCCGGACGCGCGTGCGCTCGTCGAGTACGGCGTGAAGATGGAGGAGATGGGCTTCGACTCGCTGTGGGTGTGGGACCACATCCTCCTCGGCGTGGAGCCGAGCTTTCCCATCATCGACTCGCTGACACTGCTCACTGCGATTGCCGCGCGCACGAAGAGGATCAAGCTCTCGACCGGCATCCTGGTCCTGCCGCTGCGCAACCCGGTGGTGCTGGCGAAGCAGCTCTCGAGCATGGATCAGCTCTCCGAGGGACGGCTCCTGCTCGCGATGGCGGCCGGCTGGTACAAGCGCGAGTTTGACGCGGTCGGCGTCCCGTTCGAGCAGCGCGGCAGGATCATGGACGAGAACCTGGATATCCTGAAGCGCTTCTGGACCGAGGACATGGTGAAGGGCGAGTGGACGCATCACAAGATTCCCGCCGGCGTCATGTATCCGAAGCCGGTGCAGCGGCCGCGCCCGCCGATCCTCATCGGCGGCTACGTGGATCGGGTGCTGAAACGCGCGGCGACCGCGGGCGACGGCTGGCTCACCTATTTCTACCGGCCGGAAAGCTTCGCCAAGTCGTGGGCCAAGGTGCGGGATTTCGCGAAGGAAGCGGGAAAGGACCCGGAGGCGCTGATGAACGGCGCGCAGCTCCCGATCATGATCGGCAAATCGCGCGCCGAAGTGGAAGGCCCGATGATGGAGTGGCTCGGCAAGGAGTGGGACTACGCCTCGTGGAGCGATTCCACCAAGGACAGCGCCATCGTCGGCACGGTGGACGAGTGCGTCGCGCAATTGAAGGAGCACCTCGCGGTCGGCGTGCAGAAGCTCATCTTCGTGCCGTACAAGTACGAGATGAGCCAGATCGAGATCATCGCCAACAAGATCATTCCCCAGCTCAAGGCATTCCGCCCATGACCATGGACACAAAGAACGAGACTTTCCGCCAGTTCCTGGGGCGGCTGCGCGACGAAAAGGAACTGACGGACATCAAGCGCGCGGTCGATATCCGGCACATCGCCACGCTGGTGGACCAGTCCGACAAGGCCCTGCTGTTCCACAACGTCATCGGCTACAGCACGCCGGTCGTGTCCGGCATCTTCAGAAACCAGCGCCGCACCGCGCTCGCCATGGGCTGCACCCGGTTTTCGGAGATCGAGGAGAAACTCAAGCGCGCCATCGAGCAGCCGATCTCTCCGGCCTACGTGAAAACCGCGCCTCACAAGGAAGTCATCGCGGCGGGCGACGAGGTCGATCTGTTCAAAATACCGGTGCCGGTCTGCTCGGTCTATGACGGCGGGCCGATGATCACCGCGGGCGTGGTGATGGCGCGTGACCCGGAGTATGGCCTCAACGCCGGCGTCTACCGCTTTATCGTCAAGGAGAAAAACCTGACGGGCATCGACATCAACACGCCGAACAACCTGCGTTTTTTCGCGCAGCGCGCGTTGGAGCGCAAGCAGCCTTGCCCCATCTCGATCTCGATCGGCACGCATCCCTTCGACATCATGGGCGCCGGCTACCGCGCGCCGCTCGGCGTGGACGAGATGGGGCTCGCCGGCGGGCTGCGTGGCGCGCCGGCGCAACTCGCGCCCTGCGAAACCATAGACGTCCCCTGCGTTGCCGATGCCGAAATCGTGCTGGAGGCGGAAATACTGCCGACCGGCTGGGTCTGGCCGGAGGGACGCTTCGGGGAATTCACGCGGTTGATGGGCGGCTTGCACTGGAACCCGCTGGTCCGCGTCAAAGCCATCACGCAGCGGCGCGACATGATCTATTACTCGCTCCACATGCCGTGGGAAAACACCTGGCTCGGCGTACCGACGCGCTACACCGCGGTCCGCGCTGCGCTGAAAACGGCGGGAGTGCAGGTGAAGGACATCAATGTCACCATCGGCGGCTGCGCCATGTGGCACGCGGTTATTTCCGTCAAGAAGCAGGCGGGAGAAGGGAAGAACGCGGCACTGGCGGCGCTCTCGGTCATGGACATGAAGCACGTCGTGGTGGTCGACGACGACATCGACGTCTACAACCCCGTGGACGTCGAGTGGGCCATCGCCACCCGCGTGCAAGGCGACCGCGACGTGTTCGTCATTCCGGGCGCGCGCGCGAAACCGCTCGATCCCAGCCTGCCGGTGGTGCCACCCGGCACGGTGCCGACCGGCGCGAAAGTGGGCATCGACGCCACCATTGGCGAAGGCATTCCCCGCGAACGCTACGAGCGCATCTCGTATGCGCACGCCGACCGGGCGAGGCTCGAGGACTATATCGCCGGGAAGGACGACCAGTCGCCGGCAGTGATCAACGCAACGGACCGGCAGATCGAACAGCTCGCACAGAACATCTGCGCGCTGATCGAAAAAACGCCGCTTTACTATTCCGAGGTCGCGGAGCGCTTCTCCGACTTCGACTTCCAGTCGATCACCCGGGCGCTCGGAAAACTGCACGCCGACGAGAAGCTGTGGCAGGACCCGCGGGGCCGGATGTGCCTGCGTGGCTCTGCCGTCGCCGCCAAACCGCCGGCGCGCAACTGACGCGACGCCCGGCAAAGCAGCTACACCGTTCGTCCTGAGCGGAGCGGATGCGGAGTCGAAGGA
>JBQTJV010000312.1:0-6082 GCA_052386775.1 Betaproteobacteria bacterium | reverse complement strand
TCTGGTCGGGGTGAGAGGATTCGAACCTCCGACATCTTGCTCCCAAAGCAAGCACTCTACCAGGCTGAGCTACACCCCGAAGCATACGCCGCAAGCGCCGGGCGGTATTTTACCAGCACGCATCAGGTCCCCAGGATTCGCAGTCCGGAATGAGCCTGCGACGCCCCTGGAACGGCCGCTTACGAGTCGGCTGCTGCTGCCTCTACCGCATTATGGATTCCGCGCCGGTCGTCGAGCGGCTTGTCACATGCGCATTGCCGCCTATCGCCATTCGCGCGAAGTATGATGGAGGCCATTGAATTGCCACGGCAATTCATGACGCATCGGGCTGTCGTGTAAAAGTCATGAGCCCGTGACGACACGCTGACGATCGGCATTGCGGCTTGTGTCGAGACATGGCTTACAGCATGCGCAAGCACCGTCTTACAATGGCTGCAAGGACGCAGCGGTACACTGCCTGAGGTCTCGCGAATACCGCATTCCAGCCCGGCGCAATAACGACCCGAACCCATCCGAACGGTGGACACCATCCCGCCATTGCTTTTGAAGCCCGCTTCTGCCGAGGCGCGTAGCATCGCGCCGTCGAACCGCAGCGGACCCAATGCCTATCTCAACCGCGAGTTGGGGCAACTCGCCTTCACCCGTCGCGTGCTCGCGCAGGCGAAGGCAGAGGATTGCCCGCTGCTCGAGCGACTGAGATTTCTGTGCATAGTCAGCAGCAATCTGGATGAGTTTTTCGAGATCCGCGTTGCCTGGCTTCACGCCGAGATAGAAAACGGCGCCCTGCCCGTCGGCGCCGATCAGGCGCAGCCGGAAGTCGTCTTCCAGCAGGTCGCGCGTGAAGCGCGCGCACTGGTCGCCGACCAGTACCGGCTGCTCAACGAAGAGTTATTGCCGGCGCTCGAAAGGGAAGGCATCCGTTTTCTGAGGCGTTCGGATTTCACGCCGGCCCAGGCAGGCTGGATCAAGGACTACTTCGTGCGGGAGGCCATGCCGGTACTCACGCCGATCGGCCTGGACCCGGCGCACCCGTTTCCGCGAGTGCTCAACAAGAGCCTTAACTTCGCCGTGGAACTGGAAGGCAAGGACGCGTTCGGGCGCAACTCCGGCATCGCGATCGTGCAGGCGCCCCGCGTCCTGCCGCGCATCATCCGCTTGCCGGCGGACATTGCCAGCAAGGAGTACGACTTCGTGTTCCTGTCCTCGATTCTTCACGAGCACGTGTCGGAACTGTTCACCGGAATGAAGGTGGTGGGCTGCTACCAGTTCCGCGTGACGCGCAACAGCGAACTGCTGCTCGACGAGGAGGAGATCAAGGACATGCGCGCGGCGCTGCGGGGTGAACTGCCGCAGCGTCAGTTCGGCGACGAAGTGCGGCTCGAAGTGGCGGACGACTGTCCGGCGTCCCTTACCGAATTCCTCCTGGCGCAGTTCGGCCTCACCCCGGACGATCTTTATCGGGTCAACGGCCCGGTCAATCTCGCGCGCCTCATCAGCGTGCCGGACATGGTCGCGCGCACCGACCTCAAGTACCCGCCGTTCATTCCCGGCACGCCGGCATTGAGCACGCTGCACGAGGACGTCTTCGCCATCCTCCGGACGGGCGACGTCCTCCTGCACCACCCGTTCGAGTCGTTTCAGGTCGTGGTCGAGTTCCTGCGCCAGGCTGCACGCGACCCTGACGTGGTGGCGATCAAACAGACGGTGTATCGGACCGGAGTGCAGTCAGAATTGATGGAGATCCTGCTCGCTGCGGCGCGCAGCGGAAAGGAAGTCACCGTGGTGGTGGAGCTGCTCGCGCGTTTCGACGAAGAAGCCAACATCACCTGGGCGCAGCGGCTCGAAGAGGCCGGCGCCCACATCGTGTACGGCGTGGTGGGCTACAAGACGCACGCCAAGATGCTGATGGTGGTGCGTCGCGAGGAAGGCCGGCTGCGCAGATATGTACATCTCTCCACCGGCAACTACCACACCCAGACCACCAAGCTCTACACCGATTTCGGCCTGCTCACTTCCAATGAAGAAATCGGTGCCGACGTAAATGAAGTTTTCATCCAGTTGACCGGGCTCGGCAAGGCAAGCAAGCTCAAGCACCTGTGGCAGGCGCCCTTCTCGCTGCACAAGAAGATCATGCAGGCGATCCGCACCGAGACCGCCCATGCGAAAGCCGGAAAGAAGGCGCGCATCATCGCCAAGATGAACGCGCTGCTGGAGCCCCAGGTGATCGACGCCTTGTATGAAGCCTCGCGCGCCGGCGTGCAGATCGAGCTGATCGTGCGTGGCGTGTGCGCGCTGATTCCCGGCGTGCCCGAGCGTTCGCACAACATCCGTGTGCGATCCATCGTCGGCCGGTTCCTCGAACACACGCGGGTTTTCTACTTCGAGAACGACGGCGCCCAGGACGTATATCTGGCGAGCGCAGACTGGATGGAGCGCAACTTCTTCCGTCGCGTGGAGGTCTGCTTCCCGGTGCTGGACGCGAAGCTCAAGCAACGCGTCATCGCGGAGGCGTTGACCGCCTACCTGGAGGACAACAGCGCCGCGTGGGAAATGGACCCGCATGGCGTCTATCGTCCCGTTTCGATGCACGGCAAGGCGGTGAGCGCTCAGGATACGCTCCTCCGACGGCTGTCCGGCAATCGCCTGCCCGCCGCGTAGCCGCAGCTCCGGCCCGCGATGGCCAAGTCCCGTCCCGCGGAGAATCTGCACGGCCCAGCGCTGCGCCCGGTGAAGGCGGCGCCCGTCGGCATCGTCGCGACGATGAGCGTCGCCGAGGCTTGCGCTGCAATCGTGCATACGGCGCTCGTTCACCTGCAGGCCAATGAGCGGGGGGTGCTGTCCGGCGCCCATCCCGAGTTCCTGCACCAGATGCGGGTGGCGCTGCGGCGGCTGCGTTCCGCAATCGCGGTGTTCCCCGGCACCGAGCACTCCGCATTCCTCACTGGCGAGTTGCGCTGGCTTTCCGGGCGGCTCAGCGCAGCGCGCGACTGGGATGTGTTCATGCTGGAAACGCTGCCGCAGGTGCGCGAATCCCTGCCGGAGGTCCCGGGGCTCGACGAAGTCAGCCGGCTCTCTCAGCGCCGGCGCCGAGCCGCATGGCGCATGGCGCAGCGGACGGTGGCTTCCGCGCGTTATGGGGCGCTGATCCAGGCATTGCGCCAGGAGCTCTGGCGGGGCGTGGATGCCGGCGCGGACAACGGTTCCGAACCGGTCGACCTGCGCAGTTACGCAACGGAGGTGCTCCGTCGGCGTTATGCGAAGGTCAGCAAGCGCGGGGAGTCACTGCACAAGCATCGATCGAAGGAACTCCACCAACTGCGCATAGCGATCAAGAAACTGCGCTATCCGGTGGAATTCTTTGCGCCGCTCTTCAACGCGCACCGCGCTCGCGAGGTGCGCACGCGTCTGACCGCCCTGCAGAACGTGCTGGGGCTCATCAACGACGGCGTGACCACGCCACGACTCCTCCGCGCCGCCCGCATCTCCGATACGCCGCAGCTCGGACTTGCGGCCGGCATGATCGCCGACTGGGCTGAGGGCCGCGCGATGGCGCAGCGATCCCGGCTTGATGCCGAGTGGGGTACATTTCGCGGCACCAAGGTATTCTGGTAAGCACCATGGACAGCGTCATTCTGGTGGTAGAAGACGAGCCCGCCATACAGGAGCTGGTAGCCGTCAACGCGGAGTATGCCGGTTACCGCGTGGAACGCGCCCGCAGCGCAGAAGAGGCTGACAGCCTGTTGCGGGCCACGTTGCCGGACTTGATCGTGCTCGACTGGATGCTGCCCGGCATGTCGGGGTTCGCCTATGCCAGGAAGTTGCGCGATGCCGAACGCACGCAGCATATTCCGATCATCATGCTGACGGCGCGCACCCAAGAGCGCGACAAGATCGACGCCCTTGAAGCGGGCGCCGACGACTACATCACCAAACCCTTTTCGCCCAGGGAACTGCTGGCGCGCGTCAAGGCGGTGCTGAGACGCCGCGCTCCCCACCACACCGATGACGCGGTGGAGATAGCGGGCCTGCGGCTCGATCCGGGCACGCACCGCGTCACCGGCAACGACCGGGAAATCGTGCTCGGGCCGACGGAATTTCGACTGCTTCACTTCTTCATGACGCATCCCGAGCGGGTTTACAGCCGGCGGCTGCTGCTGGACCGGGTCTGGGGCGACCACGTTTTTGTCGAAGAACGGACCGTGGACGTGCACATCCGCCGCCTGCGCAAGGCGTTGTCCTCCACCGGCCATGACAGCCTGGTGGAAACCGTGCGCAGCAGCGGTTACCGTTTCCGGGAAACTGCAAACGCACCCGGCGGGACGCCGGCGCGCGAGTCGTGACATAATTTCACGCGTCCCATGACGTGCGACCTCGCTTGAACAGCCTGCTGATTCGGACCGGGGGAATGATCCTGGCGATCGCCGCCGTCGCCTCGATAGCCGGGCTCATATTCGGCGCCGTCGTCGGCTGGGCGGCATTCAGCTCCGCCCTCCTCGGCTTCCTCGTTCACCATCTGCGGCACATCGATGCGCTCGTCGCATGGCTTGCCAAGCCGCAACCCGGTCAGGTACCGGAGGGTTACGGCGTATGGGACGAAATCTTTGCGCTGCTCTACCGGTTCGAGCGAGCGGCGGCGCGGCAGGAACGCCAGCTCACCGACGCAGTGGGCCGCTGGCGGCAGGCGGGACAGGCGCTCCCCGATGGCGTCGTCATACTGAACGACGAGAACCGCATCGAGTGGTGCAACGAAGTGGCCGAGGGGCATTTCGGCCTCAATGCGCGTGGCGATGTGGGACAACCGATCACGAACCTCGTTCGCCATCCCAATTTCGTGGCTTATGCGAGCGCGGGCGATTTCGCGAAGCCGGTGCAGATACGCGCCGGCAATTCCGGACGCGTCCTGCTGGCCGTCCAGCTCATTCCCTATGGCGAGGATCGCAAGCTCCTCCTGTCGCGCGATATCACGCAGCTGGAGATGCTGGAGACCACGCGCCGGGATTTCGTCGCCAACGTCTCTCACGAGCTGCGCACGCCGCTTACCGTGCTTTCCGGTTTTCTGGAGACCGTGCGCGAATTGAAGCTCGACCCGCAGCGCACGCGCGATTACCTGCAGCTCATGGAGGAGCAGACACGGCGCATGCAACGGCTGGTGGACGATCTGCTGACGCTGTCGACGATCGAGTCCGCGCCCGAGCCCTCGCGCGACGAGCACGTCGGCATGTCACGCCTGCTGGCCAAGCTCGAGGCAGATGCCGAGGCGCTGAGCGGCGGCCGGCATCGCATCGTGCTGGAGGCCGCGGAGGGCTATGACCTGGCCGGCTCGGAGGGCGAGCTTTCGAGCGCTTTCGGCAATCTCGTGAGCAACGCGATTCGCTACACGCCCGCCGGCGGCGAGGTGCGGTTGATCTGGCGCGCTTCCCCGGACGGGGCGCAGTTCACGGTGGAAGACAGCGGCATCGGCATCGAAGCGCATCACATTCCGCGCCTCACCGAGCGCTTCTATCGCGTGGATCGCGGCCGGTCGCGGGAAACCGGCGGCACCGGGCTCGGTCTCGCGATCGTCAAGCATGCGCTTTTGCGCCACCAGAGCACGCTCGAAATTCACAGCGAACCCGGCCGCGGCAGCCGGTTTACCGCCTCCTTCCCTGCCCGCCGCATCGTACCTGCAACCCCGCGTCCGCAGAGCGCTCCCGCTACCTGACACAGTATTTTCGACGCTGTCACAAAGGTGTAACAGCCGGTGGCTAGCATGCGGGGACTCAGTCGGAAACCGACTGATTTCCGAGCCAAGACAGAGGAGCCCCACGATGGAGAACAGGATGCGCTTCAAATCGTTAGGTATTGCACTGGCGACCGCTGCGGCGCTGGGTTTGCCGGCCGCGGCAAACGCTCAGACCGTGAAGGTCGATGGATCGAGCACCGTATTCCCGATCACCGAAGCGGTGGCGGAAGATTTTCAGAAAGCGAAAAGAGGCAAGGTCAGAGTGACGGTCGGCATTTCGGGAACAGGCGGCGGATTCAAGAAATTCTGCCGCGGCGAGACGGATATCTCGAACGCCTCCCGACCGATTCTCAAGGCGGA
>JBQTJV010000311.1:0-1882 GCA_052386775.1 Betaproteobacteria bacterium | reverse complement strand
GATACGCCCTGGTGGCGAATCTGGAACTGGTAGCGCCGTCTTAACCCACGGCAAGGCACACGATTCCGGCGACCATGACGAGCGCCGCGGTCAGCCGTCGCGCGGCTTCCCCTTCCGCCAGCAAATGGGTTCCCATCGCCGTCGCTACCAGGATGCTGATTTCGCGCGCCGGCGCGATGTAGCTGACCGGCGTGAAAACCATTGCGCTCAGCACCAGAATGTAGGAGAGCGGACAGAGGATGGCGACGGCGATGATGGCATTGCGGCATCGCCGCCAGGTCGGCACCAGTTCCTTCCGGGCATTGAGCGCCATGGGCGTCATCAGCGCAACGCGACCCAGGTTCGCGGCCCAGTCTTGCAGCAGCGGGGGCACGAGATAGGCGGCTACCGCGATCTTGTCGACCAGGGTATAGCTCGCGATCATTCCTCCCGTCATTAACGCGAAACCGACTGCGGGCAGGCTGCCGCGCTCGCGCAGCTTCTGCAGATTCCCCGTCAGCAGCACCGCGCCTGCGCAGATCGCAAACGCGCCGATCAGCGCCACGGGGGTGGGCCGTTCGTGCAGGAGAAGGATGGCGACCACCACCGTGATGAGGGGGCCGCTGCCCCGCGCCAGCGGATACACCAGGGAGAGGTCTCCGCCCGTGCGGTAGCCCCGGTCGAGCAGCATGTAATACCCCGTGTGCAGCACGGCGCTCGCCAGCATCAAGCCGTAGTGCATCCACTCCAGCGTGGGTTGAGTCCACCATACCACCGCGACCGCGAGCGGAGCGTAAATCACTGCGGAGACGGTTGCGAACCACCAGACGAACAGCGTGCCTCCCCCGGAACGCTTCAATATGTAGTTCCAGGTGGCGTGTATCCCCGCGGCCGCCAGCACCAGAGCCAGGGCTAGCGCGCTCATGGCGCCCCCGCACCGCGCCGCGCGTCGTCAGGAGCAGTCAGCCCGGACATCCTGCACGGGAGTGGGGCGCGGGATCGCGGCGTATTGTTCAAACCGCAAGCTCGGCACGCGCGCTGAAATGCGCCAGGGCCTCGGGATTGGCCAATGCCTCCACGTTCTTGACCGGCAAGCCATGCACGACGTTGCGAACCGCCAATTCGACGATCTTTCCGCTCTTGGTGCGCGGGATATCCGGCACCTGCACGATTTTCGCCGGCACGTGGCGCGGCGTGGTGTTCCGGCGGATCTGCATGCGGATGCGGTCGATGAGCGCTTCGTCCAGCGCGAGCCCGTCACGCAGCCGCACGAAGAGCACGATCCGCACGTCGTTATTCCATTGCTGGCCGATGGCAAGGCTCTCCACCACCTCTTCCAGTTGCTCCACCTGCCGGTAGATCTCGGCCGTGCCGATGCGTACGCCTCCGGGATTGAGCACCGCATCGGAGCGCCCGTAAATGATGAGCCCTCCCCGCGGCGTGAGCTCGACATAATCGCCGTGACACCAGACGCCGGGAAATTTTTCGAAGTAGGCTGCGCGGTATTTGGCGCCGTCGGGGTCGTTCCAGAATGCGATCGGCATCGAGGGAAAAGGCGCGGTGCAGACGAGTTCGCCCTTCGTTCCGGTCACGGAACGGCCATCCTCGTCGTAGACTTGGACTTTCAATCCCAGGCCGCGGCATTGGAGCTCGCCGCGCCACACCGGCAGTAGCGGGTTGGCCATGGCGAAGGACGAGATGAGATCGGTGCCGCCCGATATCGACGAGAGCTGGACATCGTGCTTGATATCCCGGTAGACGTAATCGAAGCTTTCCGGGGCCAGGGGCGAGCCGGTGGAGAGCACGGTCTTCAGCGATTTCAGCCGGTGCGTCGTGCGCGGCGCGAGCCCCAGTTTCGCCGCGGCATCGATGTACTTGGCTGACGTGCCGAAAACCGTCATGC
>JBQTJV010000310.1:0-31977 GCA_052386775.1 Betaproteobacteria bacterium | reverse complement strand
GCCGCCGTGGGACGCACGCTGGTGGGGCTCGGCGTGTCGGTCGCTTTCATTTCGCTGCTCAAGCTCAGTGCCAACTGGTTCGAGGAGCGCCGCTTCGCAACCGCTTCGGGGGCGGCGCAGGTGATCGGCATCAGCGGCGCGTTCGTCGCCACCGCGCCGCTTGCATGGTTCGTCACGGTGTTTTCATGGCGCAGCGCATTCATTGCAGTCGGCGTTGCATCGATACTGCTTGCGATCGCGACGTGGCTGTTCGTGCGCGACCGGCCCGACGACATCGGGCGCGCAGCCGCTGCACCGGCCGCGGCGTCGGCAGACCGGACGCTCCCGGCGGCGCGCTGGTACCGCCACCTCGCCGCAGTGATGCGCAACCGCGCGACGTGGCCCTGTTTCTGGGTGAACTTCGGCGTCTCCGGCAGCTACATGAGCTTCATCGGCCTGTGGGCGGTGCCCTTTCTCGCGCGCGTCTACGACATGTCGCCTGTCGCAGCAAGCCAGCATACCAGCGTCATGCTCCTGAGTTTCGCCGTTTCGGTGGGCGTGGTGGGCGCCTGGTCCGACCGCATCCGGCGGCGGCGGCCCCTCATCCTCGGCTCGTGTGTCCTGTACTGCGTCTTCTGGGCAGCGTGGATCTCGGGATGGGTGCCCGCGGCAGCCACCTACGCGGTGTTCGGACTCATGGGGTTCATCGCGACCGGATTCACGCTCTCCTGGGCGTGCGCCAAGGAAGTCAATCACCCGTCCTGCGCAGGAATGGCAACGGGGCTTGCGAATACCGGAGGATTCCTCGCGGCCGGCATACTTCAGCCGCTCGTCGGGTGGGTGCTGGATTTGAGTCCGCCGGAGAAAGAGGGGCTGCTCGCCTTCCGCCCCGCCCTGGGCGTGCTCATGTTGTTCGCATTGAGCGGACTGATCGGCGCGCTGTTTATACGCGAGACGCGCTGTCGTAATATCTGGACTCCCACCCGGCAGGCTCAATCATGAAACCCAGAATACTGGTTACACGCGAAGTGTTCGATGAGACTCTCGAATACCTCGAGCGGCACTGTGACGTCGAATCCAACCAGCCGGATGTGCCGTTCGCCACGGACGCGCTGGCGCAGCGGCTTGCCGACAAGAGTGGTCTGATGTGCTGCCTTACCGACCGCGTCGACGGCACGCTCCTTGGAGCCGCTCCTCACCTCAAAGTCGTCGCCAATATTGCAGTCGGGTACAACAACATCGATGTCCCGGCCTGTACCGCGCGCGGAATCATGGTAACCAACACGCCGGGCGTACTGGACGATTCGACCGCAGACCTCGCCTGGGCGCTCATGCTGGCGACGGCGCGGCGTTTGACCGAGGTCGAGCACTACATCCGCTCGGGCGAGTGGACGGGCTGGCGGCTGAAGCAGTGGCTGGGGATAGACGTCCACCACGCCACGCTCGGCATCGTCGGCATGGGCCGCATCGGGCAGGCGATTGCAAAACGGGCCGGCGGCTTCGATATGAAGGTGCTCTATCACAATCGCACGCGGGTCGCGCCGGACATCGAGCGCAGGCTGAGCGCGACCCATGTGGACATGAAGGCGCTGCTGACCCGGTCGGATTTCGTGATATTGCAGGTGCCGTACTCGGCGGAAACGCATCATCTGATCGGCGCTGCTGAACTGCAGTCGATGAAGCGCACCGCCATACTGATCAACTCCACCCGCGGTGGCGTGGTTGACGACGCGGCGCTGATCGAAGCCCTGAAAGCGGGCACCATACGGGGCGCCGGGCTGGACGTGTTCGAGAACGAGCCGAAGCTCAATCCCGGATTCCTCCAATTGAAGAACGTCGTGTTGGCGCCCCATATCGGCAGTTCCACCGAAGCAACGCGCCGCGCCATGGCCATGACAGCCGCAAAGAACCTGGTTGCCGCCTTGACGGGGCAGAACCCGCCGAACCTGCTCAATCCCCAGGTGAAAACCTAACAAGGCCGCCCGGAAGAGTAAGTTCGCGCTCGTGCTGGAACGCGCCCGTAAGAGCAGCTTTCGGTAAAGCGGCAGCCTACTGCTGATATGGCGGAACGCGAGCCCTTGACGTGCAGGAACGGATCGGGCGCTTTGTGTTTCTGTCGGTTTGCTGTTAAGCCATGAACTACTTCACCCAGCTCTTCAACCTGATGATCGAGGTGATGCTGCCGCTCTCGCTGCTGGTGGCAGTGGGAGGGCTGTGGGCGCGTTTTTTCCCGGATACGCCGGTGGAAGCGGCGCGAACATTGCTGAATCGCATGGTCATGTATCTGTTCTTGCCGTGCATACTTTTTTCGGTTGCCTCCACGACCCCCATTACCGCCGATCTGCTTTCGGTGCCGCTACTGGTCGGCATCGGGTCGCTCACGTGTGGGGCCATCCTGTATGGCGCGATGTATCACTCCCCGCTGGGAAGGGATCTGCCCGACACGACGCGTGCCGTGCTGGTCGTGGGGGGCATGTTCGGCAATACCTTCAACGTTGGTGTGCCGGTGCTGATTTTCTTCTTTGGTGCCGCGGCCACCCGCTATGCCGTATTCAACGACATGCTGATGACGATGCCGCTGGTCTGGAGCGTCGGCGTGTGGATTTGCACCCGCCTGGGTGCTCACCGCGACGCGGACCGGCCCGCGGTGTGGCGCGTCATGCTGTCGATGCCGCCGATCTGGGCCTTCATACTGGGCACCGGATCGCAGCAGCTCGGATGGACCTACGCGCCGCTGACCGCTGCCACGGGTTTTATCGGGCAGGCGACCATACCGGTCACGTTGTTCGTGCTGGGCATGACCATCCCCTGGCGCAATCTCACGCCGCGCCCGGAAATTCTGTCGGCCGCCGCGGTGAAGCTCCTCGCGGCGCCGGTTATCGTCTGGTGCGCGGCCAAACTGTTGTACATTCCGGTGGGAGAGGCGCAGTACGCCGCCGTGGTGGAGGGCACGACACCGGCGATGGTGACGACGCTGCTGCTTGCCGACCGGTTTCGGCTGGACGCCGGCGCAGCCGCGCTGTTGATCGGCTGGAGCACGATACTGTTCTGGTTCACGCTGCCGGTCATCATGGCCGTGGGCCTGGTAGGTTGAACGAAAGGCGACAGATGAAACTGGGATTCGTTGGCCTGGGCGTGATGGGACGCCCGATGGCGCTCAATCTGATGAAGGGCGGTCACGAGATGGCGGTCTATGGACGCAGCCCGCACGCCGTCGAGCCCCTGGTGTCGGCCGGCGCGCGTGCTTACCGCACGCCTGCTGAAGTGGCTGCGCACGCCGAGGCGGTGTTCACGATGGTGACCAGTTCGAGCGATGTGGAAGAGGTGGTGCTCGGCAGCAACGGCCTTATCCACGGCGCCGCGCGCGGCAGCGTCGTCGTTGACATGGAAACGATCTCACCGGTCGTTGCCCGCAACGTCGCGAGCGCGCTGGCCGAAAAGGGCATCGAGATGCTGGATGCGCCGGTGTCAGGCGGGCCTGCGGGGGCGCAACAGGCGGCGCTTTCCATCATGGTCGGCGGGAAAGCGCAGGTGTTCGAGCGCATCAGGCCGCTCTTCGAGCGCCTGGGCAGGACCATTGTGCATGTGGGCGATCATGGTGCCGGGCAGACCACCAAAGCCTGCAACCAGCTCGCGTTGCTGGTTACCGCGCAAGGCGTTGCCGAAGCGCTCTCGCTGGCAAGGCAATCAGGCGTGGATGTGGCGAAGGTGCGTGAAGTGATGATGGGCGGGGTTGCGGCGAGCCGGGTGCTGGAGCTGTTCGGCAGGCGGATGATCGAACGCGACTTCGAGAAGGGCATCGATACGCGGCTCTATTACAAGGATCTCGACATCGTGCTCAGCCTCGGGCACGAGCTGGGCCTGGCCCTGCCTGCCGCTGCGCTGACGATGCAGAGCATCAACGCGCTCATCGGAAGGGGGGAAGGCCGGAATGACCTGTCGGCGATCATCCGCATCGTCGAAGACATGAGCCGGGCGAGAGAGCGATGAGCTTTACGACGATAGTGCAGGCGCCTCCGCGGCTCAACCGCTCGGAGCTGGCGGTGCCGGGCTCGACGCCTTCACTGTTCGAGAAGGCGGCGCAGTCGGCAGCGGACGTCATCTTTCTGGATCTCGAGGACGCGGTTGCACCGGACGATAAGGCGCAGGCTCGGCAAAACGTGGTGGCGGCGCTGAACGACATCGACTGGGGGCTGAAAACGCTCTCGGTGCGTATCAACGGTCTCGACACGCATTACATGTACCGCGATGTCGTCGATCTCGTGGAAAACTGTTCCCGGCTGGACATGCTGCTGATCCCGAAGATCGGCGTGCCGGCGGATGTCTACGCGGTGGGCATGCTGGTGACGCAGATCGAGCAGGCTAAAAAACGGGACAAGCGCCTGGGTTTCGAGGTGCTCATCGAGACGGCGCTCGGCTGGTCGAACGTCGAAGCCATCGGGCGCGCGAGCCCGCGGCTCGAGGCGATGTGCTTCGGGGCGGGCGATTTTGCAGCGTCCCTGCGCATGCGAACCACGGTCATCGGCGGCCTCAATCCGGATTATGGGGTGTTGACCGACGACAACGGCAAGGGCGAGCGCCGGTTTTTGCAGGGCGATCCGTGGCACGCCGCCCAGACCCGGGTGGTCGCGGCGTGCCGGGCCAACGGGCTGCGGCCGATTGATGGGCCGTATGGAGATTTCAAGGATGCCGAGGGCTTTATCGCGGCCGCCAGGCGGGCGGCGGTGCTCGGCTTCGAAGGCAAATGGGCGATACATCCCGCACAGATTGCGCTTGCGAATCAGGTCTTCAGCCCGGATTCAGCGGAAATCGAGCGGGCGCGCCGCATCGTCAACGCCATGGACGAGGCGTCGCGCAAAGGGCTCGGTGCGGTGCAGCTCGACGGACGCCTCATCGACATCGCGAGCATACGCATGGCGGAGAACCTGTTGAAGAAGTCCGAGGCGATCGCCGCGCTCACGTGTGCCGGATCGCCTACGCGGCAGAACGTTTAATCCTGCCTTCAACGCTGTACTACAATACGACTACACTCAGGGCTGTCCTGTGACGGGGAGGTAGGTAGCAGTGTCCACGGTAACGCCGGCGGTATTTCGCACGCTGTCGAGCGAGCCCGAGCGCACGTCGGGCCCGGGCTACGCCGAGCAGGTGCGGCATCTTTTTCGCCTTTCCCCGGCCGGATATCTCGGCACGCTGGCGAACGCCAGCATCATCACGTACGCGCTGTGGAACGTGGTCGACAATGCGTTGCTGGTGGCTTGGTTCACTGCCGTGATGGCGATCACCGGTGGCCGCTATCTCGTCTATCGCGCGTATGGAGCAGCGTCGTCGGCTCACAGCGAGCCGCAAAAATGGGCCAACCGGTTTTTCGTCGGCGCCACGGCGATGGGGTGCATGTGGGGCGTGCTCGGCACGGCCCTGTATCCGCATCAGTCCATGCCCCACCAGTTCCTGGTCATTTTCGTGATCGGCGGCATGGTGTTGTCGGCGGCGGGCGTGCTGTCCACAGTGAAGCGGATTTTCTACGGGTTCACCCTTACCGCGGTCCTGCCGCTCACCATGACGCTCTTCATGCAGGGGCAGACAGTGCACCTCGTCATGGGCATGCTGGTCGTGGTCTACACGGTTGTCGTCCTGGCGTTCGCCGCCGAGATGCGCGCCAACGTGCTTGCCTCAACGCGTATCGAAGAGGACCTGCGCCAGGCGACGCAGAAATTGCAGGCGCTGGTAAATGCTTCGCCGCTCGCGATCATTGTGGCCGATGCGGCCGGCAGGATCGAGCGCTGGAATCCGGCGGCCGAGCGGACGTTCGGCTGGAGCGAGCCGGAGGTGTTCAACCGCACCGTGCCCTGGTATCCGGCGGGCAAGGAGGAAGAGGGCGGCCTTTACCGCGACGCCATCCTGCGGGGAGAGCCCTTCTCGAACGTAGAAGCGGTGAGGCTGCGCAAGGACGGGACACCGCTGACGGTCAGCCTCTCGGGCGCTCCCATCGTGGACGACGTTGGAATGGCCGTAGGCGTCATGGTCATCGTCGCCGACATCACGGCCCGCAAGCGCTTCGAAACCCGGCAAGCCCTGCAGAACACCATCACCGGGTTGCTGGCGGAGCCGCGGACGACGGTTCCGGAGGCGTTGACCCGAGTGATCCAGGTGTTCTGCGAAAGAGTGGGTTGGGTGTGCGGGTCACGGCGCGTAATGGATTCCGACATCGCCGCAATGCGCTGCGCCGAAGCGTGGGGCAACGGCGATCCGGCGGTCATGGAATTCGTTGCCGAGACGCGCAAGCTGCTCACGCCTTCGAACAACAGCCATGCGGGCGTGACACGCCGGGTGTGGGATAGCGGCAAGCCGCTGTGGATTACCGACATTCTGGCCGACGGGACGCTCAAGCGCGGCGAGGCGGCGCGCAAGGCGGGGCTGCGTACGGCACTCGCCTTCCCGATCATGATCGGAGACCAGTTTTACGGCGTGATGGAATTCTTTGCGCCAGAGGTGTGGCCTCCCGATGAAGGGCTGATCGATTTCTCGGGGCAGCTCGGCATTCAGATCGGCCAGTTCATCGCCCGCCGCCAGGCCGAAAGCGATCTGCGCTTCGTGGCGACGCACGACACGCTCACCGCGCTGCCCAACCGGGTGATGTTCGGGGAGCGGTTGAGCCAGGCACTGGCGCAGGCGCGGCGCTACAACCGGCGGCTCGCCGTGCTGTTCGTCGATCTGGACGGCTTCAAGGAGGTAAATGATACCAACGGCCACGACGTGGGCGATGCATTGCTCAAGGAAATTGCCGCGCGGCTGCGCGCGTGCCTGCGCGAGGGCGATGTCATCGGCCGCATAGGCGGCGACGAGTTCGTGGTGCTGATCGAGGAGTACCCCGATGCGGAGCGACTGGCTTTGGTCGGGCAGAAGATCATCGATACCGTCGCGCGGCCGGTCCTGGTTCGCGGCCAGGAATGCCGCGTGACCGCGAGCGTGGGCATCAGCGCCTATCCGCAGGACGGGAAGGATTCCCAGACCCTGCTGCGCAACGCCGACAACGCCATGTATCGGGCGAAGGAAATGGGCAAGAACCGCTACGTGGTCTATTCATTGTGACCCCCCGGCTACGGCAAGCGGGTATTCCGGCGACCGCGATCTTCATCGCCGTCCCGAAATTCGCTACACTGGGACGCAGTGCGCAATGCTGGCGTGCCGGAAACAGGCGCTAGGAGGAACGGCGATGAAAACGGTCAGGCAGTTGCTGCAGTCGAAAGGCGGCGCAATCCATTCGGTCGCGCCGGAAGCGCGCGTGTTCGATGCGCTCAAGCTGATGGCGGACAATGAGGTCGGCGCGCTGCTGGTGCTCGATGGCACTACGCTCGCAGGCATCATGTCCGAGCGCGACTACGCCCGGAAGGTCATTCTGCACGGCAAATCGTCCCACGACATCCCCGTGCGGGAGATCATGACCTGCAACGTGGTTACCGTCACGCCGAGCCAGACGGTGGATCAATGCATGGCGCTGATGACCAGCAAACGCATCCGCCATCTTCCGGTGGTGGAGGGCGGCAAGCTGGTCGGGCTGGTATCGATTGGCGATCTGGTGAAGGAAGTGATAGCCGAGCAGGAGCAGACGATCAAGCAGCTCGAATCCTACATACACAGTTGACGCAGCCGGCCGGCGAGCCGGCGGCAACAAACGAAAAAGCCCCGGACACCCGGGGCTTTTCGTTGCAACATCGGGGCGCTTCGCCCCGCCTTTTTGAGCGGGCCTGCGTTCCCCTTTTGCGGTTACTTCTGGGCTTTCTTCGCGCCGTTAGCGGCTTGCTTGGCGACCGCTTCGAGGTTCGACTGCGTCGCCTCGGTAACCTGCTTGGCAACCTTGGTCATATTGTCATACGCGGAATTCGCCGCGGCGATTGCGGACTTGACGGCGGCGATGCCCAGTTCGGAGCCGGCGGGCGCCGTCTTGACCATGCGGTCGAGTGCGGCCACGACCTGCTTGTTGAACTCGGCTACCTGTTCTTCAACCAGCTTGCCGAACTGCGCCTGCGTTGCGGCGGCCACGTCGTAGACGCTCTTGGCGTAGGCGGTGGCTTTCTCGATCCGCGGCTGCGCGATTGCGTCCTTCAGCGTGGCGTACTGCTGGGGATCCTTGACCGCGGCCAGAGCCTTGGCGCTTTCGATGCTTTCCGCAAACGCGTCCTTGGCAGCCTTGAACTGCAGGTCGACGATACGCTCGGCACCCTGCAGCGCAACACCCGCGAAACGGGCGGCGGCTTCGAGGTTGGCCTTATTCAGTGCGATCAGTTGTTCGGGGGCTTGATACATTGAAATCTCCTTTCAAAAATAGGTATTTAACCGTGGGCGGCGGCGCTTATTTGCTGCACTGCACAATCAGAATTATAGGGCCCCCCACGAGGAAGTCAAGCCCCGGACAAAATATATATATTGCAATGCAATAGAGGCCGCTTTCGGGCTTTGACCCGCCGGGGCGGCCGGGCTAGGATGCAAAGGCTTTGGAAAACAGGAGGATATATGGCTACGCTGTTCAGCAAGATCATCGCCCGAGAGATCCCGGCAGACATCGTCTACGAGGACGAACTGTGTCTTGCCTTTCGCGATGTCAATCCGCAGGCGCCCACCCACGTTCTGCTGATTCCCAAGCGCGAACTCCCCAAGCTGGCTGACGCGGCATCCGGTGACCGCGACCTGCTCGGCCACCTCATGCTGGCCGCAGGTAATATCGCGCGCCAGCTCGGCGTGGAGGATGCGTTTCGGCTGGTAGTGAACAACGGGGCAGGCGCCGGACAGAGCGTGTTCCACCTGCACCTGCATCTGCTTGCCGGGCGTGCGTTCCGGTGGCCGCCAGGCTAAGCCTCGTTTCTATTGAGGCGGGTCTTCGTTCCTGCCTTTTCAGGTCTCGAGCGGCAGCCGGACCGATTTGCCGGTCGCCACGGCACGTTCGATCGCGATTGTCGTCTCCAGATTGATGCGCGCCTGTTCGGGCGTGGTATGGACAGTGGGGTTGCCGGTGAGGAGATGATCGAGCCAGGCGCGGGTTTCATTGCCGAGGGGCCCCCAGAAGTCGCCTACCGCCCAATCGCCGGTGGTGTTGCTGCCCAGGAATGCCAGGTTGAGCGGGTGATCGGGCACGTAAGGGTGGGGGATGCCCTTCTCCGTGTACAACAGCTGATCCATGTGATCGTCATCGACCATCAGGGTGCCTTCGGTGCCGAGCAGTTCGACGCGATCCGACTGGCCCTGCGTCGGATACTTCGCGGGGAGCGCGTAGCTCACGCCGAGGTTGATCACCGCACCGTCGGCGAGCGTGACGATGGCCCAGGTGACATCGTGCGCGGTGTAGCCGGCTTCCTTGAAGATACCGCTCTGTCCCCGTGCGATCACCTCGACCGGCGGATTGCCTTCCATGAACCAGCACATGAGATCGACATAGTAGGTCAGCACGTCGAGTACCGGCGTTGCGTGCGGATCACGCTTCAATATGGCGAACGCCTGTGCCCGTGAGTTGTAGACGCGCGCCGTGGCGCCGACGACTTTGCCGAGCCGACCCTGCACCATCTGCTCTTTCGCGCGCAGAAAACACTCCTTGAAGCGGCGGCTGTAGCCGACACGCAGCTTGCCGTTCGTTTTCCGCACGGTCTCCAGAATCGCATCCGCGTCCTGAAGGCTGAGCGCAAGGGGCTTTTCTACCAGCACCGGTTTGCCGAGCTCCAGCGCGCGGCGCACTGGAGCGGCGTGCTCGCCTTCCGGGGTCGACACGAACACCGCGTTGACCTCGGGGCGCTCGATGACTTCGAGATTGTCCCCGGAGTGAAACTGTGCCCCCGCCTGCTCGGCAAGATGGCGGGCGCGAGCGGGATCGCGGTCGGACACGGCGATAAAGCTGACCGCCGGGTGTTTCGCCGAGAGACGGGCCCGCAGGGTGCCGATGCGTCCCGCGCCCACCACCGCTACGCCAAGTTCTTTCATTCGGGGCTCCTAGTAAACGCGATTCAAGGGCGGTTCGCCGCGCAGCACCCGTTCCACGTTCTGCCACGCCGCGCGAAACAGGCTGGCGAAGGACTGGCGCGTAACGCCGGCGATGTGCGGCGTGAGCAGCAGGCGGCTCGCCGCGTCGCCCGTCATGCTGAAGAGCGGATTGTCCGGCGCGGGCGGCTCGGTCGAATAAACGTCGACGGCTGCACCGCCGAGATGGCCTGAGGCGATATGGGCGGCGAGCGCAGATTCGTCCACGACACCACCGCGCGCCGCGTTGATGAGGACGGCGCCGGTTTTCATGGCCGCAAGTTGACGCTCTCCGATCAGTCCTTTGGTGGCGGCGAGAAGCGGCACATGCAGGGTGACGACATCGGCGGTCCGGAGCAGCTCATCGAGCGGGACTGACTGTGCGCCGAGCCTCGCCGCCGCTTTCGGGTCACGCGGCGCCGGATCGTAGTAGCAGAGGCGCGCGCCGAGCGCGTGAAACGCCCGGGCGACGGCCGCGCCGATGACACCGAACCCGACCACGCCGACCAGCAAACCCTCGATGCCGGCGAGGTTGTCCGCCAGCATGCGCTTGCGAAATTCTTCATAGCGCCCCGCATGCAGCTCCGCGCTCGCCCAGGCCAGGCGTCGCAACAGGGTAGAAGCGCAGGAAACGGCATACTCGGCAACCGAGCTGTTGCTCCCGCCCGGCACATTGGCCACGGCGATGCCGAGTTTTTCGAGGGCCGGCTTGTCCAGCCGGTCCACACCGGCGCCCGTCACCTGCACCAGCTTTACCGGCGTCGCTGCGAAGAGAGCGGGCGGCAGTTTCGGTCCCACAGCCGGAATCACCAATGCCCGCGCCTCTTTCATGAGCGCCGGCACCTCGGCATCGTCCGGTGCGCGATACGTTATGGTGAAACCGGGCGGCGGCAGCGCGCCCACGCGCTGGAAGTCCGCCTGCGGCCGCAGGCAGATGACATCGAACGGCATCGCGGCGGTCAGCTTGCCATCTTGAGATGCTTGATTTCCGCGGTGCCGCCCTCGGCCTCGTCGAGCATGCGAAAGATGTCTGTCGCCTCCTTCGCGATCGCCTCGGCGATGTCGTTCAGCATGCGCAGGCCCTTGTCCACGGTCGCGTGCTCCGGCGCGCCGTACCATCCCGTTGTGGCAATGGTCCGGATGTCGCGCAATACCGGCTGGTAACTGCGGGTGCGGCGCAGCTTGTCCCACTTGCGGCCGTGGGTGTGGTCCGACGAATAATCGATGCGATCGAGATGCACGAGATCCGGGCGATAGGCGAGCACGGCAAGCGCCTCGATTTCGCCGCCGTGCGTAAGGCCGCCGCACTCGTGTCCATAGAGCTCTGCCGCGACATAGCACGCCTGCACCGTCAGCACCGTCATGCCGTGATCGCGATGCAGCGATTCCGCAGCGATGGCGAGCGAAGGGATGTTGCCCTCGTGCCAGTTGAGGATGAGGAGATACTTCGCCCCGTGCTTCGCGGTGGAAACGCAGGTCTCGATCACGACCCGCTGGTAAGTATCGGGCGTGAGGGTAATGGTGCCTTCGAACGGCATGTGCATCGGTGTCACGCCGAGCGGTCCGCCGGGCAGCACCAGGCCGTCCATGCGCTCGGCAACGGCATGGCCGATGACATTAGAGGCGTAGATGTCGGTGCCGGCAGGCAGATGCGGACCGTGCTGCTCCACGCTTCCGGCGGGAAGGATCACCAGCGGATTGCGCTTCAACTGGGCGGCGATTTCAGGCTGTGTGAGATCGATGAAGTAACGCGTCGGGAGCTGCGACATGGTGTCTCCGTTCAGGCGGCGCGGGCCTGCGTTTCGATGCGCGCGCGGCTTTCCGCCATCACCTCGGAGAGCTTCACGCACTGTCCTTTGCGCTCGATCGACCTGAGCGCGGCGTAGACCACTGCCACGGCCACGTTGCCGTTGTGCGCAGTGAGTTCATTGGGCGTCCCGCGCGTGCAGCTTTCCGCGAACAGCTCCAGCTCGGCACGGAACATGTCGCTTTCCGGCTGCTTGATCTCCTCGCGTTTTCCATAGCCGTCCTTGCCGCGCTGGATATAGAGCGTAGAGGTCTTGTGGATCAGATGCGGCGTATCCCAGGTGCCGAAATCGATCTCGTAGTGCATGAGTCCTTTCTGCCCGAAGACCCGCACGCTGAATATTCCCGGGGAAGTCCAGCACGAACCGACGTATCCCACTTTCCCGTCGGCGAAGCGCAGGAGCGTCATCGATTGATCGTCCACCTCGGCGCCCACCGGAGAAAGCTTCGAGGCCATCGATGCGACTTCGCTGATTTCGCCGCCCAGCAGGTGCAGGACGTCGAATTGATGGATGGCAAGCTGGGACAGCGGCCCGCCGGGTGCGCGGTCCTTGTACCAGCGCCAGGTGTTCGGCGTGAGTTCGAGCGCCCGCTCGTTGGAGAAATTGGCTTCGATAAAGGCGACGCGTCCCAGCTCGCCCCGGTCGATTTTTTCCTTGATGAGGCGGATGCCGGCGAGCAGCCGCGCGCTGTGGCCGACCGTCACCGTGACGCCATAGCGCTTCTCCAGCGCCTCGATTTTGAGACCGTCTTCGAGCGTCTGGGCAATCGGCTTCTCGGTGTAGACGTGCTTGCGCGCCTTCGCGACTTCCTCGGCGAGCGGGAAATGCTGCTCGTTGGGCACGGTCAGGATCACCCCTTTGATCTCGGGGTCGGCCAGCATGGCTTTCAAATCGGCGGCGGCGGGCACCCCCAGTTCCTGCTGGAACGCCTGGCGTTTTTCTGCGCTGCGGCTGTAACCGGCGACGATTTTCAAGCGATCCGACTGGGCTGCTGCGCGGGTCAGGACCTTGGCCCAGCGGCCGAGGCCGACGATGCCGACTTTCACGGGACTGTTCATGGGGCTCCTCGAACTAAGCGGTTGCGGGATACGGCAAATCGTAATATTGTATTACAGTATTACGCCTTGAGGTCAACGCCCATGGAACCGACGCCCGCCGTGGAGGTACAGAGGTTCGCCGCGCCGCTCCGGCAGCAGGTCGTGGACGCGTTGCGCCAAGCCATCATCGATGGCCGGCTGGCGCCGGCGGCCCGCCTGACCGAACGCGAGCTTACGGAAATGATGCAGGTTTCAAGGACGGTCATCCGCGAGGCCCTGCGACAACTGGAATCCGAGGGATTGATCGCGATCATTCCGAACAAGGGGCCGGTGGTGCGCGAACTGACGCTCCCCGAAGCGAAGGATCTCTACCAGATACGCGCAGTGCTCGAAGGGTTGGCGGCACGCCTTTTTACCGAGCATGCCAGTGACGAACAACTGAAGCGGCTCGCGGCCGCGCTCGACGTGGTGGTGCAGGCCTACGCGGGCGGCGATGCCCAGAAGGTGCTGGAAACCAAGAACGGTTTTTACGAAGCGCTGTTCGAGGGCGCAGGCAGCGACACGCTTTCTTCGATGCTGAACAGCCTGCACGCCCGTATCTGGCGCTGGCGGGCTTTGGGCCTGTCGCATCCCGATCGATCAGCGCAGCGTTCGAAGGAAAGCATGCGCAATCTGCGGGCCATGCTTGCCGCCATACGCAAACGCGACCCCGACGCGGCCGAGCGGATCACGCGCGAGGAAGCAAGCCGCGCGGCGGCCGAGGTGATGCGCCTGCTGACCGCGAGCCGTGGAGCACACGGCGCGGCGCGGACCGCCTGAAGCGGACTTCAGTCCGTCCGCAGGTTCGCGACGCGTATCGCTTCGCCGAAGCTCTTCCAGTCCTTCGCAATGAGTTGCGCAAATTCAGCCGGCGTGCTGGTCACCGGCTCGGCCCCCACCTTCTTGAGTCCCTCGTTCGTCGCCGAATCGTTCAGCGCCCTGATCAGCGCCGCCCGCACTTTTTCGACAATCGGCTTGGGCAGGTTTTTGGGCCCCATCAGGCCGGCCCAGCCGTCCGACTTGTAGCCGGGCAGACCGGATTCCTGAATGGTCGGCAGATCGGGCCACAGCACGGAGCGTTTTTCGCCGCCCATCGCCAGGATGCGCACGCGCCCGGCCTGCGAATGGGCCATCCACGCCGGGGCCGGACCGATGGTGACTTGCGACTCACCGGACAGGATGGCGGTCGCGAGCGGGCCGGCACCCTTGTACGGGACGTGCAGCACGTCGATCTTGGCCATGTGGGTGAACAGCACGCTGGCGAGATGGCTTTGGAAGCCGGTGCCGGCATTGCCCCAGTTGACCTTGCCCGGATTGGCTTTGGCGTAGGCGAGCAGGTCCTTCACGCCCTTGAACGGCGCCTTGGGATTGACCACCAGCACGTTCTGCGTCACTGCAAACTGGGAGATCGGCGTGAAGTCCTTGAACACGTCGTAGTTGGTGAGTTTCTTGTACAACTGCGGGCCTATCACCTGGGAGGCGACCGCTGCGCACATCAACGTATAGCCATCTCCCTCGGCATGCGCGACGATGTTTCCGGCGATCGTGCCACCCGCGCCCGTCCGGTTGTCCACGACGAGTTGCTGCCCGAGCAGTTCTCCCAGTTTCGTCGCTACCACGCGACCCATGGTGTCGATCGAAGAACCGGGCGTCTGGCCGATGATGAAGCGGATCGGCCGGTTGGGATAATCCTTCGCGGCATCAGCCGCGGTGGCGACGCCGCTGGATACCGTGCTTGCGATCAGCACGGCGAACGCTGCAGACCTGATAAGCATGCTCTTTCCTCCTCGGTAGTGGGTTCTTGGCCCGTTCTATTCCACTTTTACATTCGCGATGCGTATCGCTTCGCCGTAGGTTTTCCAGTCTTTCTGGATAAGCGCGGAGAACTCGCCGGGCGTGGTGGTGCTGGGCTCGGCACCCACCCGCTTGAGCGCTTCGTTGGTCGCGGGGTCATTTACCGCCTTGATCAGCATCGCATGCAGTTTGTCGAGTATGGGCTTGGGCAGGTTTCCGGGTCCCATCAGACCGGCCCAGCCGTCCGAGGCGAACCCGGGAAGACCCGACTCGGTGATGGTGGGAAGGTCCGGCCACAGTATCGAGCGTTTTTCGCCGGCCATGGCAAGGGCGCGAACGCGCCCGGCCTGAACGTGGGTCATCCATGCCGGCGCCGGTCCCAGCGTCAGTTGAGATTCGCCCGAGATGACGCCCGTGACCATCGGCCCCGCGCCCTTGTAGGCCACGTGCAGCACGTTGATCTTCGCCATGTGTGTGAAGAGCACGCCCGCGAGATGGCTCTGGAAACCGATGCCGGCGTTCCCCCAGTTCAGCTTTCCGGGATTGGCCCTGGCGTAGCCGATCAGCTCCTTGACGTTGTTGAAGGGTGCCTTCTGGTTGGCGATGAGAACGTTCTGCGTTACGGCAAACTTGCCGACCGGGGTAAAGGCCTTGAACGGATCGTACTTGGTGGCATTCTTGTAGAGTTGCGGCCCGATCACCTGCGATGGCGTCGCCGCGCACAGCAGCGTGTAACCGTCCGGCTCGGAGGTGGCAACAATGGAAGCGCCAATGACGCCGCCCGCGCCGGTACGGTTGTCCACCACGATCTGCTGGCCCATGAGTTCACCGAGTTTGGTCGCCAGGACGCGGCTCATCGTGTCGGTCGACGAACCCGCGGTCTGCGGTATGACGAGGCGGATCGGGCGGTTCGGATAGTCCTTGGCGGACTGGGCCGCCACCGGACCGGCATACCACAAGTGGACGGCGGCGACTGCTGACGCGAGTGCTGCATTGATCCAACGCATGACTCCTCCTTCGTTATATGACCTGAAAAACCTGAATGCCGGTAACCCGGCCGGGGCGCCTGCGGCCCTCCCGACCCCGGCGAAGCGGAGAGAGCATAGCGCCGCCCGTTGCCGGGCACAACTTCAGCGCACCCGCCGCGGCATACTCAGTGTTCCGGGCCGGCGTACTTGCCGGCGGTGTCCGGAAACAGATTCTTCACGATCTTGAACTTGGTCACATCGACCGTGCCGTCCATATGCAGGTACATGGAGGCGTCGCGGTAGAGTTTTTCGATGCCGAAATCGAGCATCGTGCCGTTGCCGCCGTGCAATTCCATGGCGTGGCGGCACACATCGAGCACCGCCTCCGAGGCGAAAAGCTTCACCATGTTGCACAACATTTCAGCTTCCGGTGTCTGCTCGTCCACCGCACGCGAGGCCTCGCGCAGCAGGCCGCGCACCGCGCAGATCTTGGTCGCCATCTCCGCCAGCCGGAGCGCCGTTGCCTGATGCTTGATGAGCACTCTTCCGCCCTGTACGTAGTCCTGGACGTAGCGGGCGGTTTCCTCGAACGCGCGCACCGCCACGCCGAGGTTCTTCGATCCCTGGATGATCTTGCCCGGGCGGAAGTAAACTCCCGCGCGCGCGAGCGCGACATCCTGAACCAGCAGGTGATCCTTCGGTACCGCGCAGTCCTCGAGCACGATTTCGCCGTTGTTCATGTAGCGGCCGCCGAGCGTCTCGTTGCAGCGCGCGACGCTGAGCCCCGGCGTATCCCGCGGCACGAGGAAGCAGGAAGTCCCCTTCGTCATGCCGGCGCCCGGTTTGGTGGTCGCGTACACCACGTAGAGTTTTGCGTCCCAGGCGTTGGTGATGAACTGCTTGCGGCCGTTGATGACCCACTTGTCGCCTTTCAGCTCGGCGCGCGTATGCATCATCGCCTCGGGTACGTCGTAAGGCAGCCAGCGGTCGGATGCGCCGCGCGGCTCGGTGAGGCAGTGCGAAAGCAGAAAGGTCGGGTCCTTCACGACTTCCGGAAACCAGCGTTCCTGCAGATGCCGCGGCGCGACGTTCCTGAGCAGCACCGAGACCTTCCAGATCTGCACCAGCTTTTCCGACAGGCCGCAGTCGCCGCGCGAAATCTCCTCCGAGATGACGGCGAACGTTTGCACTTCGGTCTTCGGATCGAGCGGCGTGCCGCCAAACTCCTCGGGGATGCCCAGGGTGCGGATGCCGATCTCGTTCGCAACCTCCAGGATGTTGCGCGGCAGACGGTCGTCGGGATTCATGTTCCACTCGCGCTGCCAGTTCTTGCGCGTGAACGGAATGACGACCTCGTTGGCAAACTTGCGGGTGACGTCCCGCATCATGCGCGTCTCTTCGGGCAGGCCGCGCTCGACCATTTCATCCAGCAACATCGGGGAATCCTTTATTCAGGCAGGCATGGGAAGGAAGGCGCAACATTAGAAAAAAGGAGCAATGCCGTCAAGCAGACCAGAAAGCAATCTCCCGAAACGTGCGCTCAACTCCGGGTCGATGCGGCGGATCATCCCAAAAAGAAAGGGCAGCTTGGACTGCCCTTTCTTGTCGCACTCCTAACGCGCGCTCAATTGGCCGTGAGCCCGAGCGACCGTACCAGCTTTTCGTTTTCCACCATCGACTGCTGAACCACTTTACGAAACTGTGCCGCGCCGAGGATCGAAATCTCCGTCGCCTGGAACGCCATGGCCTTCTTCACTTCCGGCGTATCCATGGTCTTCGCAAGGGCCTGGTTCAACTTGTCGATAACCGGTTTGGGGGTTCCCTTGGGTACAAAGAATCCCATCCAGCCGCTGTAGTCGAAGCCCGGTATCGTCTCTGCAATAGGCGGCACGTTCGGCAGCAATGGCGTGGGTTTGGGCAACGTATGGGCGAGCGCCCGCATCCGGCCGGCGTTGACATGCGTCATGGCCGCAGGTGCTGGAATCAGCGTCCACTGCGATTCGCCCGCGACGACGGAGGCGCTCGATGGACCGCCGCCCTTGTAAGGAACGTGAAGGGACTCGATTCCGGCGCGCTGCTGGAAGTATGCACCGGCAAGATGGCTCTGCGAACCGGCGCCGGCGGACGCCATGTTGAACGGTTTCTTCCCGCTCTTGGCGTAAGCGATGAGGTCCTTGGTCGACTTGATCGGCAGCGAGGGGTTCACCACCAGCACGTTGAGCGTTACTGCGTACTGGGCAACGTAGTCATAGTCGTTCACAGGGTGGAAGCGGGCGTTTTTCTGCAGGAGGCGCGCAATGGTGGAGGCCGCCGTCGTGGCGCTGATCAACGTGTAACCGTCCGGATTGGCATCCTTGGCGATTTCCATACCGATGATGCCGCCGGCGCCAGCGCGATTGTCCATCACCACCTGCTGTCCCAGAACTTCTCCCATCTTGTTGCCCACGATGCGGCTCAGGGTGTCCACAGCGCTGCCCGGTGCGTTTGGCACGATCAGTCGCAGCGGCCGGTTTGGATAATCTTTCGCCGACTCGGCGGCGACGGCAGGCATGGCGCCGGCAAGCGTCACCACCGCCGTCAAGATCAGGTACCTGGCGGAACTCATACGTTGTCTCCTCGCATTGTTAGAATCGAAGGGCGTATAGCATAAACGCCCGGAGGGTTTCAGACAAATCAGGATGCTGCAGAAATGGCTTCGACCACCGGAGGGGTCTCACTGTCGCCGCTCGAAACGGCGGGCGATCCACGGCAGCACGACCTTGTCGGCGATCGCAGCGCTGGGCCACTCCGGTGAGCGGCCCATGTGGCCCCCCGCGGGATTGATCCACGCCTCCTTGGGGTCCCCATGCTCCAGCAGCAGGTAAATATCGGCGATCGGAACCTGCGAATCGCGTGCCCCATTGACACAGAGCATCGGCGCAGACGCCTCATCGAGTATCCCCGTATCGAGCAGCGAAAAGCGCCCCATTCGCTCCACCATTTCCTCCGCGTTCGTCGCGCCGACAAGCGCCGACTTGGCTGCAAGATAATCGTAGAGATATTCGCCCGTGGCGAGCGATGCGCGGAGCTTTTCAGGCTGGAAATAGTGATGCACCGGCCCTCCGTGCATCACCGTGCCGCGCAGGCGCGTGCGCTCTTTGATCGCCAGCTTGGCCGCCCAGTAACCGCTCCAGCTGCGTCCCTGGACGACGATGCGTTCCGCGTCGACTTCCGGTCGCTTCTCGAGATAGTCCAGAACTTCGGAAAAAATCCGGTCGGCGTTGGTTTCCGCCACGGCGAGCGGCGATTCGCCGGTGCCGGGCAGGTCGATCGCAAAAAGGCTGATTCCGCGCTGCAGATAACTGTCGGAGTGCGCCGCGAAGTCCTCTTTGCGCGAATCGAGGCCGGCAATGGCGAAGACGAGGGGAGCGGGACGCGGCTTGAGCGGCAGGCGCAGATAGCCGACGATCTGCTTGCCTTCGAACGGAATGCGAACGATCTCCATGGGCGGATCGAGCAGGCGCGCATACGCCTGGAACGCCTGGAGCGCGCGGTGCTTTGCGCGTTGCCGCGTGGGGGCGTTCTCCGTCGGCCAGCGCGCGAAATGGAACAGCCGCCACGCCCGCCAGTATTCATCGCGGACCTCCGCCAGGTTTCTGGCATCCAGGGACCGGGCCCGTTCCCAGCGCCGCTCGCCGATGGCGAACCACGCGGCCGCCCAGGCCTCACGGTCCAGGCTGTCGATCCGGGAAAGCGCCTCTTGCGCATCTTCAGAACCGATGCCGCTGAGCGGCGGCATGTTGCGGTCTACCCGTCTTTGAACTTCCTCCTTCAATGCGGCAAGATCGCGTCCGCCGCCGGGGACGAGCGCGGGGCCGGAACCGTCGTTTTGCATGGTGTGTCCTTCAAGGCCTGATTGTTGAATCATCCGCAATGTTAAAGCATCGCCCGGGGTGGCAGTGTCTGTAAGCAATCCGCCGGCAGATCGACTGAGGAAAGCGTCATATTGCACAGAGGAGTCATCATGCTGCGCCTGACCTTGTTGCTTGCCATACTGCTGCTCCCGACGCCTGCGCTCGCCCAGAAGGCCGAGGTTTACGCGGAGCGCAGCGTTGCCATCCGGGGCTACGATCCGGTGGGCTATTTCACTGCCGGGCGTCCGGTCCGGGGTTCGTCTCAATTCAGCCATCAATGGCGGGGTGCGACGTGGCATTTCGCCAATGCGGAAAGCCGCGACAAGTTCGCCGCCACGCCGGAAAAATTCGCGCCGCAGTATGGCGGCTATTGCGCATACGGGGTCGCGCAGGGCTATGCCGTCGCGATCGATCCGGCGGCGTGGTCCATAGTCGACGGTAAGCTGTATCTCAATTACAGCCTGAGCGTACGCGAGAACTGGAGCAGGGACATTCCCGGCCATATTCGCAAGGCCGAGGCGAACTGGCCGGCCGTGCTGAAGCGCTGAGACCGTTTTCTGCCCGCTGTTCCGCGCCTTGAGCGTGTAGCATACGCGGGATGGCGATGTCCCCGTCTTTCGTGCCGCCGCCCAAGGGCGACCTGGCGCAACTCGCGCGGCTCGGTCGTTTCCTCATCCCGTACCGTCGCAACATTGCACTTGCGCTGACGGCGCTCGTGGTGGCGGCGGGCTGCGTGCTGGCGCTGGGACAGGGGCTGCGCCATGTCGTGGATGCCGGTTTCGGAAGCGGCGATCCGCGGCTGCTGAATGCCGCGCTCGCGGGGGTGGTGGCGATCGCGGTGATCCTGTCCTTTGCGACGTGGCTGCGCTTCTACTTCATGATGAGCGTGGGGGAGCGCGTGATCGCAGACCTGCGGCGCACGGTGTACGGCCACGTGCTGACGCTGTCGCCCGCATTCTTCGATACCGCGCGTACCGGCGACCTGGCATCGCGACTCACCAACGACAGCGAACAGATCAGGCAGGTGATCGGCTTCGGGCTCTCGATGTTCCTGCGCAATGGCCTGATGATGGTCGGCGCGCTCGGACTGCTCTTCGCCACGAGCGCCAAGCTGGCCGCCCTGATCGTGCTCGTGGTCCCGGCGACGCTCATTCCCATCCTGCTCATGGGCCGGCGAGTGCGGCGTCTTTCGCGTTTGAACCAGGACCGCGTCGGCGACGTATCGGCTTATCTCGACGAATCGCTGCACGAGATCCGGACCGTCCAGGCTTACCGGCACGAGGAGCGGGCGCGCGAGCACTTCGCACAGGCGGCAGCCGCGGCGTGCGCGGCGGGGTTGCACCGCGTGCGCGTCAAGGCATGGCTGATATCGCTCGTCATGCTGATCGCGTTCTGCGCCGTCGGCGTGATCCTGTGGTTCGGCGGCCACGACGTCATCGCCGGACGAATGACGGCAGGGCAACTTTCCGCGTTCGTGTTCTATGCGGCGATCGTCGCGAGCGGCGCGGGGACCGTATCGGAAGTGTGGGGCGAGATCCAGCGCGCCGCCGGGGCAACCGAGCGGTTGATGGAACTGCTCGATACCCGGCCCGCGTTGGCGGTCACGCCGCCGGTCATCCGCCTGCCGGCCCGCGTGAGCGGGGCCATACGCTATGACGAGGTGGTGTTCGCCTATCCCACCCGGTCTGAGGTTGCCGCGCTCGGGCCGGTGTCCTTCAGCGTGGATCCCGGCGAACGCGTCGCACTGGTCGGGCCGTCGGGCGCGGGGAAGTCGACGATCTTCGCGCTGATCCTTCGCTTTTACGACCCGCGCTCGGGCCGCATATTGATCGACGGCGCGGATATCCGCCACTGCGAGCCGCGCGAGGTGCGGCGCGCGATTGCACTGGTGCCACAGGATCCCGTTATCTTCGCCGCGAGCGTTACGGAGAACGTGCGCTTTGGCCGTCCGGATGCCTCGTTCCACGAGGTGCGCGAAGCCTGCGCTGCGGCAAATGCGCTTGAATTCATCGACCGCTTGCCCCAGGGATTCGATACCGACCTGGGAGAGCGCGGCGTGAAGCTTTCCGGCGGGCAGCGCCAGCGCATTTCCATCGCGCGCGCCATACTCGCCGACAGGCCGATCCTGCTGCTGGACGAAGCGACGAGTTCGCTCGATGCGGAAAGCGAGCGGCAGGTAAGCGCCGCCATCGCCCGCCTGGCACGGGGCCGCACCACGCTGGTGATCGCGCACCGGCTCGCAACGGTGCGCAACGCGAGCCGCATCATCGTGCTCGATCAGGGGCGGATTCACGCCATGGGCACGCACGAAGATTTGTTGCGGGCGGACGGCCTGTACGCGCATCTTGCGCGCCTGCAGTTTCTCGGGGACAGAACACCTGCATGAACGCCATGCGGGGCTGTGGCGCCTGCTGACCGCGAGGTCAGATGCCGAGGTAGTTGGCCTTGACTTCCTCGTTGGCCCACAGCGCCTGCGGATCCGCGGAGTAAACGACGCGGCCCTTGCTCATGACGTGGACGTAATCGACGAGCTTCAGCGCAAGCGCGGTGTTCTGTTCTACCAGCAGTATCGACAGGCCCGCCGCCTTGAGCTTGCGGATGGCGTCCCATACCCCCTGAATGATGATCGGCGCCAGACCCTCCGAGGGCTCGTCCATGATGAGGCAGTCGGGATTGGTCATGAGCCCGCGGCCGATCGCCAGCATTTGCTGCTCCCCTCCCGAGAGCGTGCGCGCCCGCTGTTTCCGCCGTTCCTCGAGCCGCGGGAACAGGGCGTAGACGCTGTCGAGCCGCCAGCCGTGCCGCCCTGCGCCGCGCTCCGCGACCAGAAGATTCTCTTCGACGCTGAGCGACGGGAAGACGCGGCGGCCCTGGGGAACAAGGCCCATGCCGAGTCGCACGGTCTCGTACGACGACGCGCCGGCGATGTCTTTGCCCTTGAAACGTATTCGACCGCGCCGGGGCGGATTGAAGCCGACGACGGAGTTGACGAGCGTCGTCTTGCCGACGCCGTTGCGACCGAGCAGCCCCAGAATCTGGCCCTGCTCCAGACGCAGCGACAGGCCCTGCAGCACGTAAGCGTCGCCGTAGTAGGTATGGATGTCGTCGACTTCGAGTATGGCCATGCTTTACCCGGTGCCGAGATAGATTTCCTGCACTTTTGCGCTGCGGCGGATCTCTCCGGTTGCGCCTTGCTCCACGAGCCGTCCGAAATGGAGCACGGAGATGTGGTCGACGACATCGAAAACGACATCCATATCGTGCTCGATCAGAAGGATCGCCAGCGCCGGATCGAGGCGCTTCAGGAACGCGGCCATCTCGCGCGATTCTCCGGAGGCGAGCCCCGCCGCCGGCTCGTCCAGCAGCAGCACCTTGGGATCGCTCGCCAGGGCAAGCACGATCTCGACCTGGCGCCGCTCGCCGTGCGACAGGTTGCTGACCTGCGCGTCCCGGCGGTCCCAGTATCCCGCATCCTCGAGCAGGCGCCGCGCCTTGTCGTGCAATTCGGCGTAGGACGACAGCGCTCGCCACATCACGAACTTGATCGGGCGCAATCCGCCGATGGCGAGCAGCACGTTCTCCAGCACGGTGAGCTTGGGAAACAGGCTCGTCACCTGAAAGGTCCTCGCCATGCCGAGCGCCGTCCGGCGGTGGCTGGGCCAGCGCGTGACGTCTTCCCCGAACAGCAGCACATTCCCGGTCGTCACGGGCAGCACGCCGGTGATGAGGTTGAAAAGGGTGGTCTTTCCGGCGCCGTTCGGGCCGATGATGGCCTTGCGATCGCCGGCGTGCAGCGCGAGATCGACGGACTGGACGGCATCGAGGCCGTCGAAGCTCTTCGACAGGCGCCGCAGTTCGAGGACCGCCGCCGTCATGCCCGGCCGTCCCGCTGCGACGCCCCTCCGCCATGGCGCGGCAGAGGAGCGGTGCGCATTACTCGCAGTGCTTGCACGGCGGAAAATCGCGACTGTAGACCGGCTGCTTGAGGAACTTCTCCTTCCCGTACTTGTAGAACTGGCTTACGTTGGGATAGGTCTTGATGACCGTATTCCACAGCTCGTCCTTGTCGAACCCGTGCATTTTCTTTTTCTCGACCTTCTTGACATAGATGTTCTGGATGGGATTGCGCAGTTCGTCGAACTGCACCGGGCCGCGTACCGTGTCCAGTTTCAGGCTCGACAGCGTCTTGATGAATTTTTCCTGTCCCGGCCACTTGCCCTTGGTTCTCTTCAGCACCTCGTGGATCATCTCGGCAGTGGTGTAGTTGGTCTCGGAATAGTACGACGGGACCTTGCCGTACTTCTCGCGGTACTTCTTGACGAACGCCGCGTTTTTCGGCGTGTCGATCGCCGCGCTGTACTGCAGCGCCGACACGTGCCCGATGACCTCGTCGCCCATGGAGGGCAACACGAACTCGTCATAACTCGTGCCGCCGCCGATCACCGGCTTTTTGATGCCGGCCGCCGCCAATTGCTTGGGAAACTGCAGCGCCATCGGTCCCACCATGACCGTGAAGATGGCATCGACGTCCTTCTTGATCGTGGGAATATACGGGCCGAAATCGTTGGTGCCGAGCGGCGGCCAGATCTTCTGAACGACGCGGCCCCCGCAGTCTTCGAACGCTTTCTGGAATCCCCCCGCGACCTCGTAGCCGAACGCGTAATCCGCCGCCACTATCGCGATGCGCTTGTAGCCCTGCTCGCAGGCCCACTCCCCAAACGGGTGGCTGGGCTGGGAGCTGGTCCAGCCGGTGCGCATGACGTACGGATACTTGGCGCTGTCGCGCTGGGTAAGATCGTCCGCGGCGGCGACCGAGGGAATATAGGTAACCTTGAGCCGGGTGCTGATCGGCGCGAGCGCGTAGCCGGTGGAGGCCAGCAGCCCGCCCACGAAGACCTGCACTTTGTCCTGGCGGATCAGTTTTTCCGCCTTGCGCACGCCCACCGGCGGCTTGCCTTCGTCATCTTCCAGAATGAACGTCACTTTGGTGCCGGCGAAACTGCCGCCCATTTCGTCGAGATACAGTTGAAAGCCGTTGGCCATGTCGCGCCCGATCTGCGCGAAGGCGCCGGTCATCGGCGCGAGAAACCCGATGCGCAGCTCCTCGGCCGCCTTGGCAGACGATGTAGCGCCGCCGGCTGCCGCCAAAGCACAGACCAATGCCCACCGCGATCCCGATCCCCGTATATGACTGGTAAACATAGCTCCTCCTTAGTGAGACACGGATTGCAACCCCTTCGCTTCGTCCGGTTTCCCCGCTGCGGTGCGCCAGCGGCGCACCCGTTCCGGCAACCCCATCAAGCCACCGGGTAAATATAGTATGGTCAGCACATAAATGGCGCCGAGAACGTACTGCCACCACGTCACGAGTGTGCTCAGGTACTCGCGCAGGAATACGACGACGGCAGCCCCGATCGCCCCGCCCACCAGCGTGCCCGGCCCGCCGAGGACGACCATCAGCAGCGCGTCGACCGACGTGGCGAGTATGACGTCCTCGGGACTGACCAGACCGTGCGAGTGCGCCCACAACACGCCCGCCACGCCGCCAAAGCCGCCGGCGATGACGAACGCGACGTATTTATGCAGCCAGGTGTTGTAGCCCAGGATGCGCATGCGCAGTTCGTTTTCGCGGATGCCCACCAGGCTGCGCCCGAAAGGCGAGCGAACCACGGCGGAGAGCGCGATCAGGGCGGCGACGAAGAAAGCGAACACCAGATAGAAGTAGGCGAGATCGTCGGAGAGGTCGATCCCGAACTTGGGGCGCGGCGGCAGCACGATCCCGTTGTCGCCGCCGGTGACGGAGTTCCAGCGGTAGGCGAGCCCCCATACGCACATTCCGAGCGCCAGGGTGATCATCAGGAAATAGACGCCGGTCGCCCGGATGGCAAAGAGGCCGAAGAAAGCGGCGGTTGCGGCGCCCACCAGCAATCCCAGCAATACGACGATCCAGAACGTCCCGTCGAGCCCGAACTGAAACTGGGTGGCCAGTATCGCAGTGAGATAGGCGCCGACGCCGAGATACGCCGCCTGTCCCAACGACGGCAGCCCGGTATAGCCGAGCAGCAGATCGACGCTCATCGCCAGGATCGCGAAGATCAGCGCGTGCGTGATGAGGATGATCACGTACGAGCCCGCGAAAGGGGCCGCCACGGCGAGCGCTGCCAGGATGGCGATGACGGCGAACAGCAGGCGACGGTTTCGCATGCCCGGACCTTCAGTCCCTTCCGAAGAGCCCGGTCGGCTTGAGCGCGAGGATCAGCACCATCGGCGCATAGAGCGTGAAATACGAGATCTCGGGAAACAGCGCCTTGCCGAAATTGTCCGCGAGTCCGACGATCAGGCTGCCGATGGCGGCGCCGCCGAGGCTGCCCATGCCGCCGATGATCACCACCGCGAAGGCGATCGGCAGGATGACGAAATCGAGTCCCGGGTAGATGCCCAGAAACGCGCCGCCGATGACGCCGCCCAGCGCGGCGAGGAAAGCGCCCAACGCGAAGATGAACATCGATACGCGCGAGGTATCGATGCCGACGCCGCGCGCCATTTCGGCGTCGTCCACCGCGGCGCGCACGATCGCGCCCATGCGGGTCTTGTCCATCGCGAGCCAGAGCGCGAGCCCGATCGCTGCCGCCATGGCGATCATGAAGATGCGGTATACCGGAAAATACAGCCCGGAGATGACGACGCTGTCTTTCAGCACATCGGGAGGCGTGATGTCGAGATGGTCGCCGCCCCAGATGTCGAGCGCGAGCTGCTGGAACAGGAAAGCGAAGCCGATGGTCAGCAATACCTGCCGCAGCGGGTCGAATCCGAGCGGGCGCAGAAACACGCGCTCCATCAGCATGCCGACCACGGCGAGCGTCAATGCCGCGACCGGGAGCGCGAGCAGCCATGAGCCGGTGGCCCAGATGACGGACAGGGCGACGTAACCGCCAAGCAGAAAATAGGAGCCGTGCGCCAGATTGACGATGCGCATGACCCCGAAGATGAGAGTGAGTCCGCTTGCCAGCAGGAAGAGCAGCGCGCCGTACGACAGCCCGTTGAAAGCCTGTATCACCCAGAACTGCACGTCCACCGGAACAGTTCTCCTCCTTGGATAAGCGCTGCGAGCGTAGCATGAAGCCGGCGCGCCGTGTATGGTGCGTCGAACAGGGACGTGCGGTATCCTCGGGACGATGGCGGTACGCCGTTCGCGCAAGGACTCTTATGAACGATTCCAATGACGGTTACTACGAAGCCCTGTGGCCGCGCAGCCCGCGGCAGGCGAAGCGACAAAGGCTGGCCCCGCGCCTCGCGACGCTCGAAGGCAAGGCGGTGGCCCAGCTCTGGGACTACGTTTTTCGCGGGGATGAGGTATTCGAGTTTCTCGAGCAGGGTCTCGCCGCGCGTTTCCCCGGCGTGCGGTTCGTGAGCTGGCGCGAGTTCGGCAACACGCACGGCAGCGATGAGCGCCAGGTGATAGCCGCGTTGCCCGAGCGGCTTCGCCGGATGGGCGTGGATGCGGTCATCTCCGGCATGGGGTGTTGAGGAAGCTGCACGCCTGCCGTGTTGCGGGCGAGTGCGGCGAGCGAAAGCGCAGGGGTGCCGTCCTCGACGCTGGTCTGCGAAGGGTTTCTCGGACTCGCCAACGCCGCGTCAGTGGGGCTCGGCCTGCCCGATCTCCCGGTGGCGCGGGTTCTCGGCCATCCGGGCGTGCAAAGCCGCGAGACGCTGCGCAAGAACACACTCGACGTCACGCTCGATCATGTAATCGCGAATCTGCTGCAGGCGCCCGCTGAGTCGAAATCGGGTGGCGAGCCGGGGCCGCGCGAGGTGGTGGCCCGCGGTACGCTGGAGGAGATAAACGAACACTTCTATGCGAACGGCCTTTCGGACGGCCTGCCCATCGTGCCGCCGACGGCGCGGCGCGTCGAGCAGTTTCTTCGCCATGCCGACCGCGATGCCGACGAGTCGCTCGGCACGCTGCTCCCCGACAGCCGGGCGGCCACGGTATGGAGCGTCGCGGTGAACGGCGTCATGGCAGGCTGCCGCCCCGAGTACATGCCGGTGCTGATCGCGCTGGTCGAGGCGATGGCGGATCCGGCGTACGGCGTGGAGCACAGCGGCAACACGCCCGGCGGCGAAACGCTGATCGTGTTGAACGGCCCGATCATCCACGAGCTTGGATTCAACTATACGCAGGGCGTGATGCGCGACGGTTTCCGGCCGAACACGTCGATCGGCCGCTTCTGGCGGCTCTACCTGCGCAACGTCGCCGGATTCCTGCCGCACAAGAACGATAAGGCCACCTTCGGCAACACTTGGCGCGTCGTCGTCGCCGAGAACGAAGAGGTCGTGCGCAAAACAGGATGGACGCCCAATAGCGTCGACATGGGTTATTCCGCCGGCGACAACACCGTGACGATCGCGCGCTACACCGGCGGCAATCACATTTCGTCGGTGTCGGGCAGCACGCCCGAAGAAATGATGCCTTACTTATGCGACGCGATGGTGCGGCAGTACTCGTGGCAGCTCATGTTCACGGTCGGGCAGGGCATGGGCACGCTGCGTCCGCTGATGCTGGTGTCGCCGATCATCGCCGAAACGATTGCCGGCTGGGGCTGGTCGAAGCAGGACCTGAAGCGGCATCTCTTCGAGCATGCCCGCATTCCGGCGCGCGAGTTCGAGCGCATCCTGCGCGACTGGACGCAGAAGCCGATCTGGAATCTCGCCGAGGAGGCGAAGGCGGGCCGCATCCCGGCGATTTACCACGAGTCGGACGACCCGCAGCGCAAGGTGCCGCTGGTATGGGAGCCGGAGCACTTCATGATCGTGGTGACGGGCGATCTCACGCGCAACAGCGTCTACATCTTCGCGCACAACGGCGTGCTGGGATTCCCGGTCGCAAAGCGAATAGCACTGACCGCGCATTAAAAATCCGGTTTCAAGGGGGTCACTGCTTTCGCATCTGGTCCATCATTTCGTTGAACGAGCGGGCGAGGTCCTGAAACTGGTCCTTTTCCCTGAGATGGACGCGCTCGTTGACGTTTCCGGATTTGATTTCGTCGATGACTCTCTTCAGGTGATATATGGAGCCTGCTGCGCGGTGGCTGGCAAAGAGCGCCCAGATTGCGACCGCGAGCGTTGCAACCAGCGTGGCGACGCCGAGCGAGATTCCAAAGACCAACAGATCGCTATACCGCTGGTCCTTGAGATCCGGAGAGAGGCTCGAGTGCCTGAGTATGAAGTCGTAGCTGTCCACGACGTATTGATAATAAAGATAACTGTTCAGCGTCATGCAAATGAAGCCCGTGAGAAGCACGAATAGAATCATCCTTCCCTGAAAATCGGGCAGGATGAACACATTCCTGTTGCGCCTTTGCTGTTTTTGGTCCGCCATCGTTATACCCTCTGTGATATGGATCAGCCAGCCGGCCCCATCGGTGAGGCACCCGTGCGCCGCAAATCGGGCCGGCTCCGTTCAGGACCCTCGGCATGAATTGGGCAGATATTTCGACGGTATGCTTGTGCCGTCGCCGGGGTCGCCACAGCGCCAGGCGGTAACGGCCTTGCCCATATCGGAGGCGGCCACGGCGGCGGCATTGCCGATCAGCGGCACCAGCGTGATGATCTTGCCGTCTATGTCGCTGTCGCTGAAGTTGTTCGCCGTGGCCATGATTTTTCCATTCGCGTCCGTGGTAATGGACAGAACGTATTTGCTTGCCGGTGCGGAGACTTCGCAGCCCCAGTTGCCAGGCGTGGGCGCGCTGTTTTGTGTCTGGTACACGTCCGCAACGGGCGTCCGGCAGGCACTGACTGCCAGCACCACTTCGGACATGCGGGTGCGCTTCGTGTAATCCATGTAAAGAGGAAGCGCTACTGCGGACAGAATGCCGATGATGGACACCACGACCATCAATTCAACAAGTGTGAATCCCTCCCGTCTGCGTTTCATATCCTGCCTTTCCTGTACTGGTCGTGCGACGTTTCTTGTAATGATACCGCCTGCGGATCGTATTCCAATCATTAAATCGCAGTTCGAGTAGGAAGCGGGAGTAGCGATTCCGGCGCTCGCTTTAGGAATCGCTCACTGCGACGCCCTGCACCTCGATCAGGATTTCGGGCCGGGCGAAACCGGCCACGGTGATGAGTGCGCTGGCCGGGAAGTCTCTCTGGAATATTTCCTTGCGCAGTTCCACAAAACGATCGCCGTAGCGGGCATCCTTGATGAAAACCGTCATGGTGACCATGTCGTGCAAGCCCGCGCCGCCGGCGCCCCGGATGGTCTCATCAAGCTTCGCGAAAATCTCCCGCACTTGCGCATCGAAGTCAGAAGTTGAACCGGACGCCGTCTGCCCTGCGAGCCAGATGGTCCTGCCGCCGGCGGTGATCACGGCGCGTGAATAGGCACGTTCGGTTGCCCGCGGGTCGGGCGAATAGTATTGTCGTGGCACGGCCATTGCTGTCCCTGTTTTCGGTCGACGAATCGATGGCACGGCGGGCGCAAGCATGCCCGAACCGGGTGGTCGATTCGAAGTTTGCCAGTCCTGACTGTAAAAGACCGAGAATCGTCGGTCTGAATCTTGTCGGAGGCCTGTCGCTCTTACCATGCGCCGGGCCTGCCGGCGTCGCAGTCACGTCAAATGGCCCGCCTATTGTAGTCCGGCTGTATCATGCCTGAGCGGACACGTCCGACCCGGTGTCCGGCTGCTTTAAGATTGCCGATTGGGACAGGTTCTGGAGAGGACTCATCGTGAGTGACAACACGCTCGGCGCTTACAACATCGCGGATCTGCGCGAGATGGCGCGATGCCGCCTTCCGCGTGGCATATTCGAGTTCGTCGACCGCGGCACCGAGGACGAAGTTGCGCTGCGCAACAACCGCGCGGCGTTCGAGCGCATCAGGTTTCGTCCGCGCACGCTGGTCGACGTCTCGGCGCGCAGCCAGGAGATCACGCTGTTCGGCCGCAAATCGCCGCTGCCCATTGCGGTGGGGCCGACCGGAACGGCAGGTCTGTTGTGGTATCAGGGCGAAGTCGGTCTTGCGAAAGCGGCCGCCGCTGCGGGCATTCCGTTCACGGTCGCCATCAACTCCATGACCTCGATGGAGACGATCGCCGAGCAGGCCGGCGGCCGGCTGTGGTTCCAGCTCTACATGTGGTCCGAGCGCGCGCTGTCCCATCAGATCGTCGTCCGCGCGAAGGAAGCCGGATTCGAGGCGCTGATCGTCACCGTCGACGGCGCGGTGCGCGCCAACCGCGAATACGGTCACCGCAACGGATTCGAGATGCCGTTTCGCTTCAACCGGCGCAATGTCGGCGGCGTGCTGGCTCGCCCCGGCTGGCTCATCAACGTGCTGCTGCGCTACGCGGCGACGAGCGGCGTTCCGAAGTTCGAGAACTATCCGCCGGACGTCATGGATCGGCTCACCGCGCGCACGCTCAAAAGCTCGTTCCTCAAGAACGACAGCCTGACGTGGGACGATATCCGCACACTGCGCAAGCTCTGGCCGGGCGTGCTGATGGTGAAGGGCATCCTTCATCCGCACGACGCGGTGCGCGCCGCCGAGTGCGGGGCGGACGCCGTTATTGTCTCGAATCATGGCGGACGCATGCTGGACAGCTCGATGGCGCCCATTGAGGTGCTGCCCGAGATCGTGGAGGCGGTCGGCAAGCGCATCACCGTCATGATGGACAGCGGCGTGCGGCGCGGCGCCGATGTGGTGAAGGCGCTCGCGCTGGGCGCGCAGGCGGTGCTGATCGGGCGGGCGACGCTCTACGGTACGGCGGCGGCCGGCGAAGCCGGTGCGGCGCGCGCCATTGCAATTCTGCGCGAGGAAGTGAGCCGGGTGATGGCGCTGATCGGGGTGCGCGATGTCGCCGAGCTGGGCCCGGAATTGCTGGAGCTTCCGATTCTTCCGCGGCAGCCTGTTCATCCCCTGGTGGAAAAAGGGCATCAGGTCGAACCGCTGGTGCGTGCGGTCTAGGGCCGATGTGCGATAGCCCTGCGAAGAGCGGCTACAGGGGATGGCGCGGCTGGTCGCCGCTTCCGGTGACGCGCATCGACAAGGCCCGCGGCGATTGGGTCGATCTCACCTATCCCTTTTCGCGTGACGTGCCGCGCGTCGCATCGTTTGCGGCGCCGACCTTCACGCGCATCGCCGAAATGCCGGCGGCGCAGCCCTTGAACGTGACGCGCATGGACACGATCGTCCACATGGGAACGCACCTGGACGCGCCGCGGCATTTTTTTCTCGACGGCCCTTCGATGGAAGCGATTCCGCTCGAAAGAATGATGGGGCGCGGCGTGGTGCTGCATATCGAAAAAGCGGCGTACGGCGTGATCGAGCCCGCGGATCTGGAACACGCTTCGAACCGAGTCGAGGCCGGCGATATCGTGGCGATCGATACCGGCTGGGGAAGCAAATGGGGCACGCGCGAATGGGATCAGCAGCCCTGCCTGTCGGTGGCGGCGGCGC
>JBQTJV010000309.1:0-16893 GCA_052386775.1 Betaproteobacteria bacterium | reverse complement strand
CCGAGCTGGCGCAACTCGGAAAGCTGTCGGTGGTGATGATCGGCGTCTTCGTATTGGGCTCGGTGTGGCTGGTGTTGTTGATCGGGGTCCGCCGTAACCTGCCGAATTCCATGACCGGCGTCATGTCGTCCGGCATAGGCGTATGCGGCGTGTCCGCATCGGTCGCTGCAGCGCCCGTGGTCCAGGCGAAGTCGCTGGAAATCGCCTACACCATCGGCACCGTCCTCCTCTTTGGCGTGGTATGCATGTTCATCTTCCCGATCGTCGGCAAAGCGCTGGGCATGGGCTACATCCAGTTCGGCGCGTGGGCGGGCACCGGCATTCTCAACTCGGCGCAGGTCGCGGGCGCCGCGCTCGCATTCCAGCCCACCGGCATCGAAACGCTCAAGGTTGCCGAGATCTTCAACATCACCCGGGTCTTGTTCCTCCCCATCATCGTGGTGTGGCTCGCCGTGTGGTACGTGCGCCGGGAAGAAGCGGCCGCACGCCACGTGGAAAAGGTCGACGTCGGCGCGGTCATCATGAGCAAGTTTCCGGTCTTTGTGCTGGGGTTCATCCTGATGTTCCTGCTTTCGTCCACCGGCATCTTCGCGCCGGCGCGCCATTATCAGGGTGCGTACTTCGACAACAGCGAGAAAGTGATGGTCCGCAAGGATCGAAGCGGCAAGGAGGTCAGCCACTACCTGCGCGATCCCGAAATCGCGGCGTTGAGAAAGGATCTCGAGAAACTGAAACGCGACGATCAGCGCGCGGCCATACAGCGCGTGATCGAAGGCAAAAAGATCATGTCGGAGGAGGACGATGCCGTCGTGCGCGGCGTGATCAATTCCAAGACGGTATCCAAGGAGTCCGCTGCCGCGCTCAACCGCGCCCACCGCGCGGTACGCCACACGGCGCCTAAGATCGCCAAGTTTCGCGACTTGATCGCCTGGTTCTTCACTTTCGGCCTGGTGGGACTCGGCATGCAGATCACCATGGCATCCATACGCCAGGCCGGCGGGCAGCCGCTCGTCATCGGCTCCATCGTAGGCGTCATCAAGGCCGTGGGCTCGCTCATCATCGTGCTGCTGTTCGTCAGCGAAACCATCTAGGAGACAGGATCATGGAAGAGAAATTCGATCGCGGTTCCGCGCTCACCATCTTCAAGAACGACCGTGCCGAGGATTTGGTCGCGCTGGCGCTGGCGCTCGCCATCGCGCTCCTCGTCTACCTGCTGGTGTGAGGTACTGAAGCGCGGTTGGCCGGTCGCCCCGCATGAAGGCGGATAGGATCCTCCTTGCCAGCCATGGCACGGCAGGCGCGCGTGCCGCGGACAAGGCCGCGCTCGACCTGTGCCGCAGCTCGGGCGTGCAGCTGTTCCACCTCACGGTGGTACCGGACCTCTGGCGGGGAATGATGGGGGACGACTGGCTCAACAACGTGGCGACCCGGGATACCTACTGCAAGCACCTCGAGTCGGAGCTGAATCAGGAAATCGCCCGGCACCGGCAGTCTCTCGAGCCCCAAATTGCAGCGCGCGGCGCGTCCTATCGAGCGCAAGTGACACTGGGCGCGCCCACCGACTGCCTGTTGCAATACGCTGCGGCCGTCGAGCCTGATCTTGTCGTGATGGGGTCGCGCAGGCCGCGCGGGATGCCGGGACTGCGGTCGCGCCTCAGCGTGGAAAGATTGCTCGATTGCCTGCCGATACCGCTCCTGATCGTGCCCTATCCCCCGCCCGGTACATGACCGTCCCGGGCGGCGCAGAACAGGATGCGGCGTGGGTCGCAATCGACGCGCCGCTCCCGCCTTCGCGCCTCGCGCAGTTCTGCCGCGACGTTGAGCGGCTCTACCGCATCAATCCCTACCTCGAATTCCGCAGATGGCATGCCACGGCAGGGGGCGCCGAGGTCGCATTCAGGAATCTGAGTAACGGTCGCGACTTCGAAGCAACGCTTACGTTCGTTCCGCTTGCGGAATTCGAGTTCGCTGTCCGCTATGACCGCGGCATCAAACGGGAAACGCGCTTCCGGATTGAGCCGCATGTTCGCGGCTCGCATCTCGTGATCACCGACGTTTACGCCTCCGGGCCGCGTCCCGACCTTGGCGAGGTGGACCGCAGCCTGCACGCCTGGGGCAGCGCCCTCCGCGAATACCTGGAGCGCGAGGCGCGCTGGGGCCGGTGGCGCGCGTGGCGCTGGTACATGCGGCGCGTTTGGGTTCCGATGAAGCCTGCCGCGCGCCGGATCACCTATATCATCCTGCTGGTCACCGTGGCCGAGATCGCGCTGCTCGCATTGGTCATGGCGATCTACTGGGCGGAACGCAGCAGCTGATCGCGTCAGGCGGCAGCACTCGCTTTTCCCGGCGCGGACGATTGCCCCGATCCGATGGCAGGATAGGGATACAGCATGTTGAGCGCAATGCTGTGATTCGCCGACTGGACAATGCGCACGTGCTCGCGCTTCAGTTCGCGCGCGTGCCGGCAGCCGCAGGAGTGCGCGAGCATGTCGATTTCCTTGTTCATGTTCCGACAGTAGTTCGCGACGCGCAGGTATTTTTCCTCGACCACGAGCCCCCGCTGCAACCGCTTGTTGTGCGTGGTGACCCCGGTCGGACAGGTATTGGTATGGCAGCGCAAGGCCTGGATACAGCCCAGCGCCAGCATGAACCCGCGCGCGGTATTGACGAAATCCGCGCCCACGCACAGCGCCCATGCGGCGCGCGCCGAGGTCACCAGTCGCCCCGCCGCGATGACGCGAACGCGTGACCGCAGATCCGACTGGATAAGCGAATCGATCACCCGCGGCAACGCCTCCGCGATCGGCAATGCCATGTGATCCATGAGCGTCTGCGGCGCAGCGCCGCTTCCCCCCTCGGCGCCATCGATCGCCAGGAAATCGGGGGCGTACTCGCGCCCGCGCCGCAGAATCGCATCGCACAGATCGTTGATGAATTCCCAGCCGCCGATCGCGGTCTTGACGCCGACGGGTCTGCCCGTCAGGTCGCGAATGTACGCCACCTGGTCCAGCAGCTGCGCTACGTTGGCGATATCGCGGTGGCGGTTCGGGCTGATCGAGTCCTGCCCCGCCGGTATGCCGCGGATGCGCGCTATCTCTTCGGTGACCTTGCTGCCGGGCAGCACCCCGCCCTTGCCCGGTTTTGCGCCCTGCGACAGCTTGATCTCGAACGCCTTCACGACCTGGGCCAGCTCGCTGGCTTTCTCGCGCGAAAAAGTCCCATCCAGATTGCGTATGCCGTATTTCGCCGTCCCGATCTGCATGATGATGTCGCAGCCGCCTTCAAGATGGTAGGGCGAAAGCCCGCCCTCTCCGGTATCCATCCAGCAGCCGGTTTCCGCGGCGCCGCGCGAGAGCGCGCGTACCGCAGGCTCGGAAATCGCCCCAAAGCTCATGCCGCTGATGTTCACGACCGAGCGCGCTTCGAACGGATGCCGGCAATAACCTTCGCCGATCAGCATCGAAGGCGTCGGCAAGCGGTCTTCCTCCAGTACCGGGAAGGGATGGTTGACGAACAGTATGGAGCCGGGCTCGCGCAAGTCGTTCGTCGAGCCGAAGCCGATGATGCCGCCCTCGTTCTTCGCCTCCTTGTAGACCCAGCTGCGCGTGGCACGATTGAATGGCATCTCGTCGCGGTCGCCGGCAAAGAAGTACTGGCGGAAATATTCGCCGAGATCCTCGAAGAAAAAACGCAGCCTGCCGATGACGGGATAATTACGCAGGACCGTATGCTTCTTCTGGGTGACGTCATGGATGATCGCCGTAATGAGCCACCCGATGAGCAGGAATCCCAGCACCGTGCCTACGCCGTACGAGACTACAGTCAGCATCCCGTCCATACGCCTCCTCCCGGTGTTTGGCGTTAGAATGGCCCTCGAAATATAGAGTAAATCCATGGATTTGGCATCCGAAATCGCACGCAATGTCGCCGTGGCACTGGCCGAAGACGTGGGCACCGGCGATGTCACGGCGCGGCTCACCGCTGCCGACAGCCGGATCTGCGCCAGCGTGATTTCGCGCGGCGACGTCATCGTGTGCGGGCGTGCCTGGTTTGAGGCCTGCTACGGGCAGCTCGACACGCGCGTCAAAGTGCACTGGCAGGTCGAGGAAGGAGAAATGGCGACGCCCGGCGCTCAAGTCTGCAGCCTGACGGGCCCGGTGCGGGCGCTGCTGACCGGCGAGCGTACGGCTCTCAATTTCCTGCAATTGCTTTCCGGCGTGGCGACCGCTACGCGACGTTACGTGAACGCGGTCGCCGGGACGGGGGCGGCCATCGTGGACACCCGCAAGACGCTCCCCGGCTTGCGTCTGGCGCAGAAGTACGCGGTCAGGGTGGGCGGCGGCGTGAACCACCGGCTCGGCCTCTACGATGGCGTTCTCATCAAGGAGAACCATATCGCAGCGGCCGGTGGCGTCGCGGCCGCCCTGAGCGCGGCCCGCAGCGTCGCGCCACCCCAAATCTGGATTCAGATCGAAGTCGAGGATCTGGACCAGTTGCGTGCGGCGCTCGACGCCGGCGCGCGCAAGATCCTGCTCGACAACATGGATACCGCGGCGCTGCGTCAGGCGGTGAAGATCACCGCGGGTCGCGCAGAACTCGAAGCTTCCGGCGGCGTGACCCTGGACAATGTGCGGGCGGTGGCCGAAACGGGGGTGGACCGCATTTCCATCGGCAGCCTCACCAAGGATGTAACAGCAGCCGACCTTTCGATGCGTTTCAATCCCCGGGGAGAGACTGGCGGATAACCCGCTCGATTGCCGGCAGCTCCGCCTCCACGCTGAGCGGTTTTACGCTCTGCGCAATCGCAATATCGGGATCTTTCAGGCCGTGCCCGGTAAGCGTGCACACCACTGTGCTGCCGTCCCGGATACGGCCGGCTTCGAGGTCTTTCATCAGTCCCGCCAGCGCCGTCGCCGACGCCGGCTCGCAGAATACCCCTTCCGCATCTGCGAGGAGCTTCTGTGCACGCAGTATCTCCTCGTCGGTGCATTCGCCAAACCACCCGCCCGATTCCTTCTGTGCAGCAACCGCCGGCTGCCATGAGACCGGGTTGCCGATGCGTATCGCCGTTGCGATCGTTTCCGGATTCTCCACGGGGCGCCCGCGCAGTATCGGCGCCGCTCCCGCCGCCTGGTAGCCCAGCATGACCGGTCGGCGCGTTGCCATCCGGTCGTGTCGGTAGGCGCAGTTCCCGCTGCAGAACCCGCAAGCCGCAGTGTTCTCACAGACCGCTTCCGAGTAACCGATCCAGTGCGCGGTAATGTTTCCGGCGTTGCCGACCGGCAGCGCGTGATAGTCCGGTGCATCGCCGAGCGCTTCGATGATTTCGAACGCAATCGTCTTCTGTCCCTGCAGCCGGTAGGGATTGATGGAGTTGACGATGTTGACCGGCATGGTACGCGCCAGCTCCTGCACCAGGCGCATGCCATCGTCGAAATTGCCGCGGATCTGGATCACGACCGAGCCGTGCATCATGGCCTGCGAGAGCTTGCCCAGCGCGATCTTGCCTTCCGGGATCAACACGAAGCAGGCGATTCCGGCGCGCGCGGCATAGGCGGCCGCCGCTGCCGAGGTATTGCCGGTGGAGGCACAGATGATGGCGCGCGCACCCGCCTCGACCGCCTTGCTGACCGCCATCGTCATCCCGCGGTCCTTGAAAGACCCGGTGGGATTGAGGCCTTCGAACTTGGCGAACAACCTTATGTTCCTGCGCGCGAGACGCGGCACGCTCTTCAGCTCGATCAGCGGCGTTGCGCCTTCGTTGAGCGAGATGACCGGCGTATCCCGCGACACCGGCAGCCGATCGCGATACTTGTCGATCAGTCCGGTGTAGCGGCGCCCCGGGTCCATGCCGGCGTCAGCCGCGGCCATCGAGCTGCTCGAGGCGGATGCGCGTCACTTTGCCGGACACCACCGGCAGCGCTTCAATTTTCGCGATGGCGGCATTTACCCGTTTTTCCACCGTCTGGTGGGTCAGCATGATGATATCGACCTCTTCCTCGCCGGCATGCGGCTCCTTCTGCACCATGGCGTCGATGGAAATGTCGAGATCGGCCAGGATGCGGGTGATATCGGCCAGCACCCCGGTACGGTCGAGAACGCGCAGGCGCAGGTAGTAAGCGGTTTCGACTTCCCCTATCGGAAGGATCGGGACGTTGGACAGCTGGTCCGGCTGGAAGGCGAGGTGCGGCACCCGGTGCTCGGGGTCCGCGGTCAACATGCGCGCGACGTCGACGAGATCCGCGATCACCGCCGAGGCGGTCGGCTCCGAGCCGGCGCCCGCGCCGTAGTACATGGTCTGGCCCACCACGTCGCCCTGCACCAGGATGGCGTTCATCACGCCTTCCACGTTGGCGATGAGACGGCGGGCCGGAATCAGCGTCGGATGCACCCGCAGCTCGATCCCGCCGGGCTTGCGTTTCGCGATTCCGAGCAGCTTGATGCGGTAGCCCAGCTGCTCCGCGTACTGAATATCTTCCTGCGTGAGTCTGGATATGCCTTCGATGTAGACCGCCGGAAACTGGGTCGGGATGCCGAAGCCTATTGCGGCCATGATGGTGAGCTTGTGCGCGGCGTCGACGCCTTCGATGTCGAAAGTCGGATCGGCTTCGGCGTAGCCCAGGCGCTGGGCTTCCTTCAGCACGTCCTGGAAGCCCGCCCCCTTTTCGCGCATTTCGGACAGGATGAAGTTGCTGGTGCCGTTGATGATGCCCGCGATCCACTCGATGCGGTTGGCGGTGAGCCCCTCGCGCAGCGACTTGATGATCGGAATGCCGCCGCCCACCGCCCCTTCGAACGCGACCATGACGTCCTGCTTCTGGGCCGCCGCGAAAATCTCGTTGCCATGCTGGGCGAGCAGCGCCTTGTTGGCGGTCACCACGTGCTTGCCATTGGCGATCGCCTTGAGCACGAGTTGCTTTGCGATGGCGGTTCCGCCGATCAGTTCGACCACGATATCGATGTCGGGGCTGTCGACCACGTCGTTGGCGTCCCCGGTCACGATGGCCTGGTCATCGACCAGCGCACGGGCGCGCTTCAAGTCCTTGTCGGCCACCATTTTCATGGCGATCGTGCATCCCGCACGGCGGGCGATCTCTTCGCGGTTGCGCCTCAGGACAGCAAACGTGCCGCTGCCTACCGTGCCTATCCCCAGCAGGCCGACGTTGATCGCTCTCATAGCAGCCCGTCCTTGCGGAACATGTCCCGTATGCCGCGCAGCGCCTGGCGCGTGCGTGCCTCGTTCTCGATGAGGGCGAAGCGCACGTGGTCGTCGCCGTAATGGCCGAACCCGGTGCCCGGCGCCACGGCCACGTGGGCGTCCGCCAGCAGCTTCTTGGAAAACTCGAGCGAGCCCATGCCGCGGTAGCGCTCCGGGATCGGCGCCCAGACGTACATGGTCGCCCGCGGCTTCGGCACTTCCCAGCCGAGCCCGTTGAGCCCGGTGCACAGCACATCGCGCCGCCCCTGATAGAGCGCGCGCACGGTATCCACGCATTCCTGCGGACCTTCCAGCGCAATGATCGACGCGACCTGGATCGGCGTGAAGGTGCCGTAGTCGTGGTAACTCTTCATGCGCCCGAGCGCGGTGACCAGCTCCCGGTTCCCGACCATGAACCCCACGCGCCAGCCGGCCATGTTGTAGCTCTTCGACATGGTAAAGAATTCGACGGCCACTTCGCGGGCGCCGGGCACCTGAAGAATGGAGGGGGCCCTGTAGCCGTCGAATACGATGTCCGCATAGGCGAGATCGTGCACCACGTAAATGTCGTGTTCGCGCGCCATCCCCACGAGCCGCTCGAAAAAAGCGAGGTCTACGCACTGCGTCGTCGGGTTGCTGGGGAAATTCACGATCAGCATCTTCGGCTTGGGATACGAATCCTTGATCGCCTGGGCGAGCGAGTCGAAGAAATCGATGCCGGCATGCATCGGCACATGGCGGATGTCCGCGCCGGCTATCACGGGGCCGTAGATGTGTATCGGGTAGCTCGGATTCGGCACCAGCACGATATCGCCGGTGTCGAGGGTCGCCAGAGCAAGATGGGCGATGCCCTCCTTCGACCCTATGGTGACGATCGCCTCCGAGTCGGGATCGAGCTCGACGCCGTAGCGCGTCCCGTACCAGTTGCATATGGCCTTGCGCAGCCGGTAGATGCCCTTGGAAACCGAGTAGCGGTGGGTGTCGGGCCGCTGCACCGCCTCGATCAGCTTGTCGACGATGTGCCGGGGCGTGGGCTGGTCGGGATTGCCCATGCTGAAGTCGATGACGTCCTCGCCCCGCCGCCGCGCCGCGAGCTTGAGCTCGCCAGTCACGTTGAACACGTATGGCGGCAGACGTCTGATGCGAGAAAATTCTTCCATGACAGCCGGCAACCCGAGCCTCGGGATAAAAAGCGTATAATTCTACCCCAGCTCTCCCCCTTCAGCGGCTTCGTTCGCCGTCTCAGTACGTGAAGCTCCACATCGCACAGACCTCGGGCCGCAATGTCGTTACCGGCTACGGCGAGGGTTTCATCGCCATCAACGGCACCAGGCACGAAACGCACCTGCTGGTGACCGCCGAGCGTGTAATGCCGTGGCAGATTGGCGGGTTCGAGTCAGTGACCGCCGAGGTCGCCGGGCAGTTCATGGCGCAAGAACCGGAGCTCGTCGTCCTCGGAACCGGCGCCGTCTTGCGCTTTCCACACTCCGAGCTTGCGCGCCGCCTCGCGGCCGCCGGCATCGGGCTGGAAGTGATGGACAGCAAGGCGGCCTGTCGCACCTATAACGTGCTGATGGCCGAAGGAAGACGCGTGCTGGCGGCGATCCTCATCGAATGAGGAATGGTGGCGCCGTAATCATGCGTGAGCGGTTATGGCTGGCACCGGCGCGCAGCGTCCGCCGAAGAAACGAGCGCGTCCTCCGATGAGCGCTGGGCGGGGCGCTGCAGGCGCCGGCTGCCGGCGATAAAAAGGGTGAATTGCTCTGCCGGCAAGGGCACGGAAAAGTAGTAGCCCTGGATCTGATCACAGCCGTTGGCATCGAGGAACGCAAGCTGTTCTTCCGTTTCCACTCCCTCGGCTACGACGGCAAGGCCGAGACTGTGCGCCATGGTGATGATGGCGCGCGTGATCGCCGCATCGTCCGCATCCGTGGTGATGTCCCGGACGAACGAGCCGTCGATCTTCAGTGCGTCCAGCGGAAAGCGCTTGAGGCGGCTCAGGCTTGAATAGCAGGTTCCGAAGTCATCGATTGCGACCCGCACGCCGAGCGAGTTGAGATAGCCCAGCGTATCGGTGGCCTCTTCCGCATCCGTGGTAAGCGATCCCTCCGTAATCTCCAGCTCGAGCAGATCGTGGCGTATGCCTTCCGCCTGCAGGATGCGCGAGATGGTCATCCCGAGATCCTTCACCTGGAACTGGCGTGCGGACAGATTGACCGCGATCGGGATCGACGGCAGCCCCGCCTCCTGCCAGGCCTTGATCTGCGCGCATGCGGTGCGGATGACCCACTCGCCGGCCGCAACGATCAGTCCGGTCTCTTCCAGCATGGGCATGAACTCCACCGGGGAGACCAGCCCCAGCTCGGGATGGCGCCAGCGCAGCAGCGCTTCCACGCCGACCACTTCCCCCGTCGTGAGGCTCGCTTTCGGCTGATAGTAGAGCAGAAATTCCTGGCGCTCCAGCGCCCGGCGCAGCGAGCTTTCCATGCTCAGCTTCTCCAGCGCCCGCGCATTCATCTCGGGCGTGTAGAACCGGAAGCTGTTGCGCCCCAGCTCCTTCGCGCGGTACATGGCCGTATCGGCGTTCTGGATGAGGGTATCCTGGTCCTGGCTGTCCGTCGGGAACAGGGTGATGCCTATGCTGGTGCTGACGAACACTTCCTTTCCGTAGAGGTTGAACGGCTTGACAAACGTCCCCATGATTTTCTGGGCCACCAGGCTCGCGTCGTCGGGACCGGTCAGGTTGGAGCACACGATCGCGAACTCGTCTCCGCTCAGCCTGCCCACGGCATCGCCGGCACGCACGCACGCCGAGAGCCTTTCCGAAACCTGCCGCAGCAGCAGGTCTCCCGCCCCGTGGCCCAGAGTATCGTTCACGTTCTTGAAGCGGTCCAGGTCGAGGAACATCACAGCCGTAATCCATTCGTTGCGACGGGCCTGGGACAGCGCTTGCTTCAGCCGGTCGTAAAACAGCACGCGGTTGGGGAGGCTGGTGAGATTATCGTAATGCGCGAGATACAGCAGCCGCTCCTCCGATTCGCGGATGTCGGTGATGTCTTCCGCAATACCGGCGATCCGGTATACCTTGCCCTGGGCGTCGCGGATCGGAAAAGCACGGTCGCGCACCCAGCGCACGGTACCGTCGCTTCGCACGACGCGAAACACTTCATCGTAGTCTCCATTCACGGCTGAAATTCGCGCCGTCTTGACGCGCTCCCGGTCCTCCTCATGGACCGAGCTGAGCCAGGTGCGCGCATCGGCGCGCAATTGCGCGATCGACTGCCCGGTGATCCGCTCGTACGCGGGGCTTACGTAGATCATTTCCTTCTGCAGGGCATCGCAGATCCAGAAGACCTGCGGGATGTTGTTGGCGAGCTGATGGAACTGCTCCTCGCTTTCGCGCAGCGCCTCCTCGGCGCGCCTGCGGTCGGTGATGTCCTGGATGATCGATATGACATGAGTGGGCCTGCCGTCCGCACTGCGCACCGCCGTCAGCGAAATGTTGACCCAGATGATCTGGCCGTCCTTGCGCATGTAACGCTTTTCGCGCGAATAGGCGGCGATTTGCCCGCTCAGGAGCTGCTCGTTGCGGTCGATCGCCACGTCCCGGTCCCCGGGCGGCGTGACGTCCACCGAGGTGAGGCGCAGCAGTTCTTCGCGGGTGTACCCCAGGATGTCGCAGAGTTTCTGGTTCACCCGCAGCCAGCGCGGATTGCGCGGGTCCACCCCGCGCAGGGCCATGCCCACCGAGGCCTGCTCGAAGGTCGCGCGAAAGCGCTCCTCGCTCTCCCGCAGCGCCTCTTCGGCGCGCAAGCGCTCCGAAACATCGTTGATCAGCAGTATCCTCGAATCGCGGCCGTGAAAGGCGAGCGGCCGTGCGGTCACTTCGGCGTGGATCACCTGCCCGCCCTTGGTGACGTGCCGGTGCCGGGCCAGCACCGGGCTTGCGGCATCGCTTTTACCCAATTGCTGCGCCACCCCCTCCCGGTCGGCCTCCAGCTGAAGGTCGAGGATCTTCATGGAAAGCAGCTCATCGCGGGTGTAGCCGTATTTCTCTTCGGCTGGCCGGTTCGCGGCGAGGATCTTCAGGCTCGAATCATCAATCACGATGAGCGGCAACGGCGCCAATTCGAACAGATTGCGATAGCGGTCTTCGCTTTCCCGCAGCGCTTCCTCCATGCGTTTGCGATCGGTGATGTCGCGGTTGACTCCGACCAGGCCGAATACATTGCCCGACTCGTCGCGCAAGGGCACCTTGGACGTCACGTGCCATCTTGCCTCCCGAGCGCCATCCGTGGATCGGCTGAAGAAAGTCTGGCCCTCGCGGTCGAGCAGCGGCATCCCGCTCTCCATCACCGCGCGATCTTCAGTTTCCAGCTTCTCCGCTATGTCGGGGGGGAAGATATCGAATACGGTCTTGCCGACGATCTCATCGTGGTTGGTGATGCCGCGAATCCTGAGGTTGGTGGCGTTCTGCAGCAGGAACCGTCCCTCGCGATCCTTCACGTAGATGCGCTCCGGCATTGCGTCCACCACGGCGCGCAGCAGCGTGCGCTCGCTCGCCAACCGTTCCTCGGCGCGCTTGCGATCCGAAATATCCTCCGCCACGGTGATGAAATGCCGGGGCTTGCCGTCTTCGTCGCGGATGAGCGTCGTGGAGTGGGCAACCCAGAACAGCGAGCCGTCGCGCCGCCGCACCTGCCGCTGGCGGCTCGAGTGGGTCCACTCGCCCGAGATCATCCGCGCGCGGTTCGCCAGTACGTCTTCAATGTCGTCAGTGGTATTGACTTCCGCTATCGACATCCCGAGCAGCTCCGGCCGGCTGTACCCGAGCATTGCGCAGTATTTGTCGTTCACCTGCAGGTAATGCGACTCGAGCGACGTCACGAAGATGCCTACCCCCGCCTGGCTGAACGTTGCCGTGAGCAGCTGCTCGCTCGCACGCAGCGCCTCCTCCGCTTTCTTGCGCTCGGTGATGTCCTCGACGACGCTGATGACGTACTGAGGATTGCCCATCTCGTCGCATGCGGTGGACATCGTGCGGCGCGTCCAGATCGTCGAACCGTCGCGGCGCACGAATCGTTTTTCTCCCGCAACCGAGCGCATCGTGCCGCCGGTTAGCTGCTCGCGATAGCGGGCGCCCCTTCCGTAGTCGTCCGGGTGGGTGATGTCCTTGATCGCCATGCCGATCAAGTCGCCCCGCGCATAACCCAGCAAGTCGCAGAATTTCTGGTTCGCGTCCACCAGCACGCCCTGGAGATCCACCCGCGTGATGCCCACCGCTGCCTGGTCGAAGATATCGCGGAATCGCCGGTCACTTTCCCGCAGGGCCGATTCGGCTTCCCGGCGCGCTGCCGTGGTTCTCAACCCGGTGATCCCGAACGCGATGTCATCCGCCAGTTCCCTGAGCAAGCCCAGTTCATCGCTGCCGAAAGCATCCGGTTCCGTAGCATAGATCGCGAGCGCACCGAGTACCGTGCCCTGGTTCTTGAGAGGCAGCGCAATCGAAGCCTGGAATCCGTGCTGGACGGCCCGCTTGCGCCGTCGCACATGGGCCGGATCACTCATGATGTGTCGCGCGATATACGGCTCGCCGCTGGTGATGGCCTCCATCATGAATCCCTGGTAACGACCGTCGGGACTCCAGCCGATGGGATCCGTCATGGGTGCATCGCTGCCGAAGCCGGCATGCGCCGCAGGATGGACCGGGCGTCGGGGGTCGCCCGTGACCAGCCCTACCCACGCCAGCTTGTATCCGCCCGACTGCACCACGATGCGGCACATGTCGGCGAGCATGGCGTGCTCCTCCGTGCCATGCACCAGGACGTGGCTGCACTCGGCCGTCACGCGGCGCGCCCGCGTGACGCGCGCCAGCCTGACCTCGGTGGTCTTGCGTTCCGATATGTCCTCGATCACCTGAATCAGATAACGCTCGCCCGTGGACTCTCGGTGGGCCAGCGTAACAGTGCGGTTCACCCAGATGGTGCTGCCATCCTTGCGCAGGTAGCGCTTCTCGCTGTTGAAAAACCGCCGGTCGCCGGACAGCAGTTCCAGACGCAGCACGTCCTGCCGGTCACGATCGTCGGGATGGGTCAAATCGCGCGTCGTGGATCGGGCAAGCTCCTCGCGCGTGTACCCCAGGATCTCGCACAGCTTGTTGTTTACCTCGACGATCCTGCCGTCTTCGCTGGTGTGCGCGATACCTACCGCGGCCTGGTTGAAGGTCGCCTCGAAGCGGCTTTCGGCTTCCTTGCGCCGGGAAATGTCGTCGATGACGGATATGAAATATTCGGGCCGGCGATGCCGGCCGCGCACCAGCCGCACTGCCACGCTGCACCAGCGCACCGTGCCGTCCTTGCAACGGTAACGCTTTTCGCGCGTGAAGGACCCGATCGCGCCCGTGATGAGGTCACGCTGCAGTGACTCGCCTTCCGCCCGGTCCTCGGGCAAGGTCACGTCGAAGACGGTCCGGGAAAGCAACTCCTTTTCCGAGTAGCCGAGCAACGCGCATAACGCAGGATTCACATGCAGATAACGCCCATCCAGTCCGATGTACGCGATGCCGACCGGCAGATGCTCCATGGCTCGCGCGGCACCGAGATCGACGCTCCCGATTTTCGGCAGGGTGCTATGGCCCGCTCGCGAGGGGGCTTGTTTCGCCCGGTGACGGGCTGGCCTCTTGGCCGTTCGCGCACCGGCCCCTGAGGCACGCCTCGCCTTGGCTTTTTTTTCCATCGGCACTCCCCCTCCCTCGCAGGGCTCCCCGCTCTCAGCGTGTCAGACCCGGTTCTGCACCTGGGCCCAGGTACTGTTCATTATGACATCGCTTGCCGCTTGACGCTGCGGCGGAGTGCACAACAATGCAACAGATCCTGGAATTCCCGGGCACTCTAAAGATCGCTCAGTGCCTTGATATGGTTCATTGCGCTGCGTCCCAGCGCATGCAGATCGTAGCCCCCCTCCAGCAACGAGACGATTCGCCCCCGGGCATGGCGTTCGGCGACTTCCCTTACGACCGTCGTCACCCAGGCGTAATCAGCCTCCACCAGCCGCAGCATCGCCATGTCGTCGTCGCGGTGCGCGTCGAAGCCAGCCGAGATAAAAACCATCTCCGGGCAGAACGCGTCGAGCACAGGCAGCCAGTACTGCTGGACCGCGTAGCGGAATTCCGCGCCCCCGCTGTAGGCGGCGAGCGGTATGTTGACCATGCGATCGGACCGCCCCTCCACGCCGCTGTAGGGGTAAAAAGGATGCTGGAATGTGGAGACCATCAGCACGCGGCGGTCGTCCCGGAATATTTCCTCGGTGCCGTTTCCGTGGTGCACGTCAAAGTCCACGATGGCGACACGCTCGAGGCCATGCCGCTCAAGCGCATGCGCAGCCGCCACGGCGACGTTGTTGAACAGGCAAAAGCCCATGGCGCGTTCCGGACCAGCGTGGTGGCCGGGTGGGCGCACGTTGCAGAAGGCATTCGTCGCCTCTCCCGCAAGCACCATGTCGGTCGCACGAATCCCGGCGCCGGCCGCCCGGAGCGCCGCAGCGAGCGAATGGCGATTCATCGCCGTATCGGGGTCGAGGTGCACCAGCCCCGAGGAAGGCGAGGCATTTTCGATCGCATCGATATGGCGTGCGGTATGGATGCGCGCAAGCTCGGTGCGCTGCGCGCGCGGTGCCTCGGCATGCATCAGGTGATCGATCAATCCTGACGCGATCAGTTGGTCCTCCACCGCCTGCAGCCGCGCCGGTTGCTCGGGATGCCCGGCACCCATATCATGAAGCAGGCAATCCCGATGGCTCAAAAATGCCGTGGTCACGCGCGTTCGTCCGGAAATACCGCTGCCATCTTATAATGCGCACAGCAAACTGACCACGGCGCGCCCGCATTTGTCACCGGAATCCATGCGGCCTTATCCCGCGCACCTGGTGCGCAGCGCCACCCTGGCCGACGGCGCGAGCCTGGTCATCCGGCCGATCAGGCCGGCGGACGCGGCAATAGAGCAGGAGTTCGTACGCAACCTGTCAGTGGAGTCGCGCTATTTCCGATTCATGGACGCGCTGCGCGAACTCTCGCCTCCGATGCTGTCTCACTTCACGAGCGTGGATTATGACCGTCACATGGCGCTGGTGGCGGTGGTCCTCGCGCCGAGGGAGACGGAAGTCGCCGTAGCCCGTTACGTCGTCGGGCCGGACGACCGGGGCTGCGAGTTCGCCATCGTGGTCGCGGATGCGTGGCAGCGCCGCGGCGTCGGCACGCTGCTGATGGGCGCGCTGATGGATGCGGCACGCGGCCGCGGACTCAGGCTGATGTACGGCGAAGTGCTTGCGAGCAACCACAAGATGCTCGACCTTATGCGGCGGCTGGGATTTCGCGTAGTGCACAATCCCGCGGATACGCGCGTGGTGCGTGTCGAAGCCGATCTCTAGAAAGGACGTGCCGTGCCCGATACCGGACGAAATGTGGCAAACTCGCCGCCGAACCACAGCGTCCCTTTCATGACAAATCACATCGATCAGGTCGTGGCGCAGGTAGGCCGCATCGTCCTGGGCAAGGAACACCAGATCCGCCTTGCGCTCGCCTGCCTGATCGCGCGCGGGCACCTCCTCATCGAGGACATTCCCGGCGTGGGCAAGACCATGCTGGCGCACGCGCTGGCGTCATCGCTGGGACTGGGCTTTCAGCGCATCCAGTTTACGAGCGATCTGCTGCCGGCCGACATCCTCGGCGTGGCGATCTACAACCGCGATGCACACGGCTTTCAGTTTCACCCGGGGCCGATTTTCACGCAGGTGGTGCTGGCCGACGAAGTGAACCGCGCCACCCCCAAGGCCCAGAGCGCGCTGCTCGAAGCGATGGAAGAGCACCAGGTCACCACCGAGGGCGAAACGCGCCGCCTTCCGCAGCCGTTCTTCGTGATCGCCACGCAAAATCCGTCAAGCCAGGTAGGCACTTTTCCGCTGCCGGAATCCCAGCTCGATCGTTTTCTCATGCGCATCGAACTCGGCTACCCGGATGCCGACGCGGAACGTGCGCTGCTCATGGGACAGGACCGCCGCGATCTGCTGGAAACGCTCAGCCCCTGCATGGACGTAAAAACGCTCGTGGACCTGCAAGGGCAGGCACGCACCGTTCACACCTCGAGCGCATTGCTCGACTACGTCCAGGCGGTCGTCCAGTACACCCGGCGCTCCGCACAGTTCACCAACGGACTTTCCCCGCGCGCCGCACTGGCGCTCCTGCACGCGGCACGGGCGTGGGCGCTGATGGGTGGACGCGAGCACGTGTTGCCCGAAGACGTGCAGGCGGTAATGCCCGGCGTGATCGGCCACCGGCTCACTGCGGCGGGACAACTCACGCGTCTTGACGGGACCCATATCGCCCACCATCTCCTGGAGCAGGTGCCCATCCCCTAGCGAGTCCTGCTGAGCACCATCGTGTACGCCACAGTTCGAAACCATATCTATAACTGGCTGTTCCAGATCCGCGGTCCGCAGGTCGGGCCGCTGGTGCTGGTGCAACGGCGCGTATTCATCCTGCCCACGCGGCAGGGGCTCCTTTTCGCGGGCGTGCTGGCCCTGATGCTGGTCGGCTCCATCAACTACGCACTCAGCCTGGGCTTCGTCCTCACGTTCCTGCTGGTAGGGCTGGGACTCAATGCGATGCTCTACACCTTCCGCAATCTGGCCAACCTGCGGGT
>JBQTJV010000308.1:0-20721 GCA_052386775.1 Betaproteobacteria bacterium | reverse complement strand
TAGCGTGAATTCTTGCCGCTTCTACAATCTTGTGTCAGGTCTCTTGGTATCGATACCTTGGTGCCTACTGTGATTTTTGTCACACGCGCGCGATACACGCGCTTTGCCGCGTGTGACCTGTTTACTTGAGGCGACTGCACCGATTAAATCCCCCCCGTGATGCGGCACACTGTTTCACATGCTCGCTGGAATCTCGTTCAACACATCCTGGAGCGTTTTTCCGGTAACGTTCGCGAGCGTCAGCACGGCGATCGGTGTGGCAGGACCCGCGCCATCGGGATCGATGCTGACGACCGTGCTCGTTCCGATGGTCTCGAAAGTGATGCATGCACCGGCGGCATCGGCGCCTTCGAGCGGGATGCCGGACAGGACGTCGTTCACCCGCAGCACATCAGCTCCCCCGGCGGTGGGGGCGCCCTCGCTGGAATTCGCGCTTTCGGATGCCATAGCTGCTTCCCTTGGAAGATGGTGCCGTGCGAACCCACGGCCTGAGGGGGCTTACTGTAGGCGCTTTGCCGGCAGGGCGTCAGGGCCATAGGTACTAGTACCTTGGTGCCGGTAAGCAAGAGGCCGTATTCCGGCCTCTACGGCACGGATGGCCGGCGCTTCAGAGTGCAAGCTCGGGCCACCATGAGCGAAACCCATGGCCGGTTGAGGAAAAGCATGGACCGCTGCGGCATTCCGGTCGATCGTCTCGCCGGAAAAAGAAAGGGCGGGGATCGCTCCCCGCCCCTGCCCTACAACTCCCTGGATGGTGCGCCTTACGTGATGATCTGGTTGTTTGTGAGAAGCTGCTGCAGCGTCACACCTGTTACACCTTCTAGCGTGACCAAGGTCTGGTAGTTGCCCGCACCAGTCGGATCGACCTGCACTTGGGTGTTACCCGCGACCTCGACCAGAGTCACATACCCCGAGAGCTGTGAGGCAACCGTCGCCCCCTGTGTTGCAGCGGGAAGAACATCTCCGAGGTGCAGCACGTCGTCCGCGCCAGCAACCGATGCAAGGTTAAAGTCTTTTATGGTATCGGCAGCGTCGGTCATGGCATTGTAGTCGAAGGTATCGCTGCCATCCCCCCCGATGAGTATGTCATTGCCCGAGGCGCTGACGAGTGTATCGGCTGCCGATGTACCCGCAATCGCCTCGACAACCAGACCACCGGTGTTCTCGCCGTCCAGATGGACGTTGAAGGTCTGCGCAACCAGATCCCCGTCCTTATCCACTACGTTGACCGTGAAGGTGTAGTCGAGGTCGGACGGCGGGGTCTCGGACACCTGGGAGATCGTCACGTTGTTCAGCCGGAAGCCGCCGCTGTCGGCCGAGCCGTCGCTCAGAACATTCACCGACGTGAACTGAGTTCCAACGTTGAATCCGGGCAAGGTCGCGACCTGGATAGTCTGGCCTTCAGTTACATCGATCAAGAAATTCTCGGTGGCGCCTCCTTCGTAGGTAACTGTCACGGTAATCCCGATCAAGTCCGCACCGCCGGTGTATCCAGTCGCTGCGAAGCTGAAAAGGTCGATACCTTCGCTGAAGGAGAACTTGATCGACTCGCCCAGATCTACCTGGTTGTCCTTGACGGCCCAACCCTGCGTGCTGGGGTTGACCTCATCGGTGGGCTCAGTAGGATTGCCGTCGCCATCGCTGCCAGTGACCGTAACCGTGAGACCAAGCGTGCTATTGATCGTCTTGGTGAGTGACGGGCCTCCTGCGGTCACGTCGCTCGTCAGGAGCACGTCGGTGTCAAATGCGGCCTCACGATGGATCACCGCGAGCGTATCCGTGCCGTCCGCGTTCAGTGTCAAGGTACCGATAATCGCGCCGCCCGCGTCCTTGAGTTCGAGAATCAGGCTGTTCGGATTGCTGGCGCCACTGACCGTGACGTTACCCGACACGCCCGTCAGGGTCGGAGTACCTAGAGACGAGTCCGCCCCGTACTGCCAGTCCGCAAACTGCGAGTTGAACGTCTGATTTGCGTCCGGGTTGGGCGCGGAAATGGTGACCGTAGTCCCAGGATCGTTACCATCGTTAATGATCGTGAACGATGGCGCGTCATCGACGACTGTAACCCCCGTCAACGTGTGTGTCGCAGTATCGCCGTCCGTATCCTGGCCAACGACTTGGATTCCGCTGATCACGAGGCTGTCCGCATCCGGATCGTTCTGATGCAGCATGTCGTCCAAAAGGGTCGCCGTCACGGTAACGTTGCCGGTATTGCCGCCCGCAGCGACTGATGTAGCGCCAGAGAGGACCACCTGGATGACGTTTACACTGTTGATGGAACCGGTGAGCGTGCGACCGTCTTCACTTATCGCCCAAGTGATCGTTTGGGTATCGTCCAATCCGGCGTTGACCGCAATGCCAGCAGTCGATCCAAACCTTATCGACGCGATTGCGTCCGACCCAGAGGTAAAGACGAGAGATGCAACATCACTCTCAGCAGTGCTCGACGGATTGGAGCCACTTAGAAGGGCGGCTTCGTTCACAGTCATCGTCTGGCCGCCACTGACCTCCGGATTCCCGCCATCGTTGATAGTAATCGTGTGACTATCCGAGGCGGAGTCGCCATCCTGGTCGTCGATCCGGATGGTGAAATTCAGGTTCTGTGGATTGTTCTGATCCAGCGCAGAAGCGAACGTCCAGGTGCCATCGCTATTGACGGTCAAAATACCTGTCCCGGTGTTGATGGCGGTGTCCAGATCGAATTCGGCATCTCCCACTACAACCTTCGTTGTAGCAGGCGCATCGGCTCCTGCGGAACGCGTCCATGTGCCATTGGTGATACTTTGACCTTCCACCACCGAGGCGCTGCCGCCCGTAATGTCGATCGAGGGCACATCGTCGACCACGGTGACGCTCGCCAGACCTTCGGCTTGCGTGCCGTCGATGTCGGTCGCCACCACTTCGATACCCGTGATCGTGAAGTCGTTGTTGTCCGCACCTTCGGCCGGCGCCACATGCTTGAACTCATCCGAGATCTGCACGTTGACCGTCGCCGCACCCGTGGCAAGATTCACCCCGGTGAGCGTCAGCACAATCGTCGCACCCGGCTCGCCCGAGACCGTCCCGCTCAACGTCTGCTTGTCACCCGAGAGCACCCAGTTGATCGTCAGATCAGCGTAATCACCCGTGATGCTGCCCACGTTGCCGCTGAACCCGATCGAAGCCAGCGCATCCGAACCCAGCGTGAAACTCATCGCCGCATTCGCCGAATCCGTAATCTCGGCTTCCTGCACCGTCAGCGCAACACCTTGCGCATCCCCAGGACCCGCACCGTCGGTGATGCTCACCGTGTGGCTGTCTTCGTCCACGTCGCCATCGGTGTCGGTAATCTTCACCGTGAAGCTCACGCTCTGCGGCACATCCTGGTCCAGACCATTGGCCGCCGCAAACGTCCACGTGCCGTTGCTGTTGACCGTCAACGTGCCCTTGCCCGTGTTGATCGGCGTATCAAGGTTGAACTCGCTCTCGCCCAATACCACCTTGACCGAGGCCGGCGCATCTGCACCACCGTCCCTCGTCCAAGTACCATTGGTGATGTTCTGCCCTTCGACCACCGAGGCGCTGCCACCCGTAATGTCGATCGAGGGCACATCGTCGAGAACAGTGATCGCCAGCGTGTCGCTATCCGTGTCCCCATCATCGTCGGTCAGCACGACCGAGACGCTATCGAGAACGCTCGCGTCGTTCGCCGGCTGGCTGTGCGCCTCGTTGTCAAGCAGTGTGTAGCTGTAAGTGACCTTGCCGGTGCTCGCATCGTAACCAGTGATGTCGAGCTTGTTTCCGAGGCCGGTCGTAACGGTGGCGGCGCTGAACACGCCATTTGTAATGACCGTTACACCGCCGACGGTCAAACTCGCGATGCCGTCCGGCGCGCTGACCGTAAAGTCTCCAGACTTGGTAAGCGCCGCGGCGTTCGGTGCAGTGCCGTCGGAGAGGTTCGCATCGGATACCGTCGCCTCGCCGCCCTCGCCGGCCGGTGTCAGATCCGTGATCGTGACCCCGTCGTCAGTGCCGGTGATCGTAATGGTCAAAGTCGCGGACTTGATGTCGCCATCCGCGTCCTTCATCGTGTAATTGTAGCTTTCGGTGCGGGTTTCGCCCTCGTTGAGGAACTGCACCGCAGCGTTGTTCAGCGTGTAGGTGTAGCTGCCGTTGGAATTGAGCTGAACCGTTCCGAAGCTCGCGATCGCCGGGCTGTCCCAGCTCACGAAGCTCTTCGGCTGATCGGCAAAGCCATCATCGTTCGTAAGGACGTTGTCCGACGCAACCTGAGCGCCGTCTTCAGCAACGGCTCCGCTGTCGTTTCGTGCGATGGGCTGGTCATCGAGGATGTTGATCGTGATGGTGGCGGGAGCGGAATCGGCGTCGCCATCCGAGGTCGTCAACGTGAACACATCGGTTTCGGTGACATCGGCGACATCCGTGACCGCTTTCTTCAATTCATACGTGAAGTTTGCGATGCCATTGGTGAACGACGTGACGGTCAGCTCCCCGTGATCGCCGTCGAAGCTCGCGCCGACGAGTTCGCCGATGGAAACGGTCTGGTTATTGATGGTTACGCTCTCGATGTCCGCGAGACCATTCGGATCGGACAACAGGAAGCTCCCCGATATGAATTCACCGCCGCTCTCGGGATTCGAACCGATCGCCAGCGCGGCCTCATTTACGGTGCCCTGCGCCGAGTCGGCAAATGGGCCTTCATTCCCCGTGCGAACTTTGATTTCCGGGCCGTCGTTCGAACCGAAGATCGTGATGGTCAACGTGGAGGAGTCCGGTGCATTAAATCCGTCCGTGACCGAATACTCAAACGTATCGGTAAGCGTTTGGCCGTCGTCGAGCGCCTGCACCTGGGCGTCGCTGTTATTAAGCGTGTACTCGTAGGTTCCGTCCGCATTCAACACCAGCGTGCCATACGTCCCGACGTACGTGTCAGGATTCGTGACGGTCAGCGGCTCGTGGTCGGTATCAGCGGCGTCGGCAAAGCTGCCCGAGGGTGCACCGGTGTGCGAATCGGACTGCAGGACGTTGCCACGGGCCGTCGGCGCCTCGTCTCCTTCGGCGACCACGTCTTCCTGGACCCAGTTGGTGTCCGGGTTGGCGACCGGAAGCGCATCATCGTCGATGATCGTCACAACCGCCGTATTGGCGTTCGGATTGATGGTCGCGTTCACCGCATCGGTCAACACGATGTTGAACGTCTCATTCGACTCCACGAAATGATCCTGCACTATCTGGATCGTGACGATGATTTCCGTCTGACCGGCTTCGATCAGCACCGTCTGCGTAAGCGGACCGTCGAAGAAGTCGGAAGGGTTCGCCGCGGTGACGGGCACGATCGTGTAGGTGATGAGAACATCGACATCAAACACCTTGTCCAGCGTGATGACGAAGTTGACGAATCTGGACTCGCCCCCATTGGTGCCTTCGATGAGACTTGCGGCCCGGCCCGAGGCCTCTACCACGCCCGGCTGTATTCCGATATCCACCGATACCGAGACTCCGGGCTGGACGGGGAACTCTTCGAAGACGGGAGTTGGAAATTCTATCGACCCGCCCTGGGTGTTGAAACCCGAGGTGACAACGCCGGAGGTGTTGCCCTGCTCGATAACCACCGGCTGATGGCCGCCACCCCCATCGGCACCACCGGCGCCGGGTGCGCCACCTGCCGCCGTCGCTTCGGCAACCTGCGACGGGTCGGCACCGGCCGCAATCGCGGCTTGCAACGCGGCGACGTCTGTCGGGCCGGCGGGCGGCTTGCCGGCCGGCGGTGTAGCCGCTTCCTGTGTTGCCGCAACGGAGGGAGCAACGACCGGGCTGGTTTGCGCCGCCACGGCGGTACCAATCCCGAGCAGGCCTTCGGTGAGCGCCAGCGTCGTATCGTTGCCGCACTCCAGGGTTCGGCCGCCGGCGCCTTCCAGGGCGATTTTCACGTCGCCATTGACGGAGGTGCTGATGACTTCGTCGCTGAAGACTTTGTCGCCGACCTGCAGTATGCGCACGGTCCCGTCAGAGGCCGTCGCCTTGACTTCGCCGACTGTCGAAGTAACCGTACCCAGAACCTTGGTGCTCGTTGCCATCTTCTTACCCTCCGTCTCGTTGACTTTTGGTCGCGCTTATCGCCTTGACCGATGAGTGAATTCTCCGGGTTTGTAGCCCTCGGGGGCAGGTCTATAGGTATCAATACCTTGGTACCGGTTGTGCGGTATATCACGCACTGCAGCGGCCCAAAGTCACGAATCGGGGGGCTTGCCGGATTTGAGGCGTCCGGCGCCCGAAAACGCTCAGGCGTCGGTATGAAGCTTGGAAGCGGTAAGGAGTTGCTGAATGACGGTGTCGGTGTTCAGCGTTCCGCCAAAGGTGAGATCTACGCCCGCGAGCGCGATCTGGTGCCCTGCCCCACTTCCGTCTGCCGGCTGAACATTGACGGTGGAGGAATGGGTTTGTGCGTCTTACGTCAAGCCCAGATGGATGGCGGGATCGTCAGCTTGCTGCTGCAGTACCTCGCCTGCCGCAAGCATATCGGGTGCGGGAGCGGCGGCGACGCTCTCTGCGGGCTGACTTGACGTGTCCAAAGCCGCCATCGTCTGCGGGCTTTTGTCATTGTCATCGCTGCCCCCCGCCTGAACTGCCCCTTGGACATGTGCCACCCCACCCGGATATTGCAGGAGGCTACTGTCCCGCACGAGAAAGGACGCATCCGCCTGCAACGAACTGTCATGTCCCGGCATCGCCGAGGCGCTAGCCTGGCTAGCGTCGCCGGGCGCTGCGGCGACCAAGCGCACGCTCGTGTTCGCTTGCTCGACGATGACGGTCGCGTGGTCGCTGCCCGGTGATTCGCTGCTGCTGCGCTCCGCGGACTGCGCGCTGGCAAGCTGCCCGAAATCCAGGCCCGGGCCGGCATCGCCCTCTGCCTGAATGATGTCTTCCAGGACAGGCGTGACTACCGGGCGGGAAACCTCGCCGGCGCCCCCTGTGATGTCGTCGACGACCAAGGCGGCATCGGCCTGGAGATCGAAGAGGCGGCCGTTCTCAAGGTGAATCTGGGCGACGGCATTCGCCGTGGTCGTGACGACTTCTCCCATGAAAACGCGGTCACCCGCCTGCAGGATCCGCATGGATCCGTCGAGCGCCACCGCCTTGACTTCGCCCGAGACGAATTTGACCGTCCCCGCGGGCGTACCGCTCGACGCTGGCGTTTTCATATGCGCTTACCTCTGGCCCGTTCCGCGTGCGAATGGCGCAACCGCTGCCCTGAGCAACGCCGAAGGGGCTCAGGGCGAACGGTTGTGAGAGGGATTTATTGTTGCCGAGTATTCGCCGGGGCGACAGGGCTATGGGTATCGATACCTTGGTACGGGTGGGGGAGAGCTCAGTCCAGAACGACGACATGCGCCTGCTGCACGGCCTGGAACTTGTCGCGAAACCCCTGTACTGCCCTGAAAAAATCCTCCGATTGAATCGGGGGCTCCTCGAGGGCTTCCGGCGGCGGAACCGGGATGCCAAGTCCGTTGGCCGATCCATCGTCGATGCGAAACTCGTAGTGAACATGCGGCCCGGTGGCCAACCCGGTCATGCCGACAAAGCCGATGAGCTGGCCTTTTTCGACCTTGCTGCCCACGCCGAGGTTGGGCGCGAATCCGCTGAGGTGCCCGTAGTAGGTCAGAAACTTGCCGTAGTGTCGCAGAACGACCAGGTTTCCCAGCTCGCGCCGGTCGCCCATAAACTCCACCACCCCCTCGGCCGTAGCCATCACTTTGCTGCCCGCGGGCGCGGCGTAGTCGATGCCCCGATGTGCGCGCCACAGCCCCAGAACGGGGTGAAAACGGGCCAGCGTGTAATCCGACGTAATGCGCGAGAACTCCACCGGCGACCTGCGGAAGGCCTTTTTCATGCTTTTGCCGGTCTCGGTGTAGTAGCCCTCCCGGCCCCGGCCATCGCTGAAGTAATAGACCGCGAGCCGGCGGTTGCGGATGACAAACTCGGCGGCGAGGATCCGCCCCGGGCGATCGATGTGACCGTCGCGATAGAGGACTTCATAGACCAGGGTGCAGCGGTAGCCGAGGTGCAGTTCACGGTGGAAGTCCACCTCGTCGGCAAAGATTTCGGCCAGCTCGAGGACTATCCGGTCGGGCAGCCCGATGGCGTCGGTGGCCGTGAAAAGCGAGGCCTTGGCGGGGTCGGCACGCATTTTCTCGGCGATACGCGGGTCGCTCGCCCGGGGCCGGACCTGGATGCCGTCGTGAGCAAGCGTGATCGAATAGGCCTGGTCGGGCCGCACCACATAGTCCACCTCGAGGGCACTGCCCCCGGGCGCGGCGCGCATGCGCACGTACTTGCCGGCCTCGAGCAGCGGCAATAATTCGATCCGCAACGGGACGGCGCCTTCTGCGAAAAGGTCCGGACTCAGCCTCCCCGCCACGCGCGCCAAAAGGCCGGCCCACGTTTCCCCGAAAAGGACCCGCGTCTCGATTTCGTCTCCCGGGCCGGCCGCAGGGGGCGTGGCACGGTAGACGAGGTCCGCTGTCTTGGGTCGCAAGTCGGCGTCATCGCCAACGCCACGCACCGGGGCCACGCCGAACGATACGACTTCGATCAGCGGCTGGCCCGGTCGCTGCGGTGCCTCGGCATGTCCGGGGAGGGTGTAAAAGACGGTGAGCAGCACCAGCACGGCGCGCCTGAGCGCTCTGCCTCGCCCGGAACGCACTGCTCGTTGTGGTTGTGAAGAAGCCATGATCGAAACGGCGGTGCGCCCGGAACGCCGTCGGAGGGCACTTGCAGGAAGCCGGTTCATCGTCGCACAAGCTCCGTTCATGTTCCGCCATGCCGAATGAACGGAAGTCAGGCGCTTTGAACCGCCTACAGAATGTCCTTTTCGTCCACGATGAGATTGCCCTGGAGCCGTTTCCGGGCGATCTGCCGCTGCAGATACTTCTCGCCCGCCGCCGCCGGCAAATCGGTGAATTTGATGATTGTTTTTTCGATCAGGAGATCGATCAGATCGTCCACCAGACGCACCATCCGCAGATCGCTCTGGGAGAGCAACTGTCTTATGGCCTCCGGGGAGGAAAGGCCCTGGTCGGCCAGAAACTGCGCGAGATCGGGGTCGTCCGCCCTCACCTCCTCGGTAACGCCCACTTCCGCGTGGTCAAAAACTCCGGTGATGCGCCCGGAATCATCCCGACAAACATAAGGCATGCGAGCTTGCCCTCCCTCCATTACTCGTTTGCGCTGCGAGAAATCGCCAGCCGAGTGTACAAGAAAAACGGGACGCTTACGCGTCCCGTCGATTGAAAATCCAGGTGATGAAGCCGCCTAGCGCGTCGGCACCATGGCCTGTTCCGGCGGCGCAACGTCGAGCGCGGTCAGCAATTGGCCCATCGCGTTCAGGATGCGATAGCGCGCGCCCATCTCGATGAATTTGCCGTTGGTATAGGTGCTGCGCGCGGTGAAATATTCGTTTTCGCTGTCGAGCAAATCGAGCAGGGTCCGTTGCCCGATGTCGAACTGGCTCGCGTACGCAACGCGGGTCGTATCGCTCGATTTGACGTAGCGCTCCAGCGAAGGCAGCCGGTCGCGCGCGGTCGCAAACGCGTTGTACGCCAGCCTCACTGCCGCCTCTACCTGCCGATTGGTGTTGCGGGCGATTTCGGACGCTTCGTTGATCTGCAGGCCCGTCTCTTTCAGCCGGTAATAATCGAACCCGCCGCGGAAAGCGTTCCACTTCAGCCACAACATGATCATGCGATCGCGATTGGGCCCTTCAAGCCCATCGATATTGCGGTTGTTCGAATAGCTCGCTTCGACTTCCACGCGCGGGGAGATGAACGACCGGGCGATCTCGCGCTGCGCCTGGGCCGCATCGACGTCCGCCTGCGCCGAACGCAATATGGGGTGGTTCTCCTGCCCGATCTTCACCGCCTCGTCCACGGAGCGGGGGATGTTTTGCGGAATCGGGGGCGTCGTAAGACTGATCGGCGGCTTGCCCACGACTTTCAGATAGGCGATTTCCGCATCGCGCAGGTTGCTTTCCGCGGACGCCATGTTGGACACGGCGAGCGCGAGACGCGCGTCAATCTGGTCGAGATCCGCGCGCCGGCCTACGCCCTTATCGGAGCGCAGCTTGACCTGATTGAAAGTCTTCTGGTGCGCCGCCAGATTTTCCTTGGCAAAACCGACCAGTTCGCGGTTCTTCAGCACGTCGAGGTAGGCTTCGATCGCCTGCAGTGCGATCTCCTCTGCGGTGCCATAGACCCGATGTGCGGTGGACTCGGAGATGGCGCGGCGGCGATCAACCTCCCCTTTCACGCCGAACCCATCGAAAATCATCTGGTTGACGATCAGCGCTTCCTGCTTGCGGTTAAGGCTTACCCACGAGTCGTTCGGGTTGTCCGCGATCGTAGTCGGATTCTGGCTGCGCTCGCGCCCCGCGCCATAAAGAAAGTCCGCCCGCGGAAAGTAGCCGCCCCGCGCAGCGTTGATCGCAAAATCCGCAGCGTCCCTGCGTTTGGCAACGCTTACGACCTGTGGATTCGTATCGATCGCATACGTTACGACTTCCTTCAGTGTTTCCGCCGTCGCAGCGCTACCGAAGGCGAGCACAATGCCGCCCGCCATCACACCCCTCGCCCAGAATTTCACCATTATTGACCCCTTGTTCAACAATCGAACCGCCCCAAGCAGCGGTCCGGAACCAGCTACAGCGCCGAGTGAGCTTATCACCCTAAGCGACTGCATGTAAATGAATAATCTTCTGTTCTAGCCGATTGCACAGGGCTTGTTGCAGCCAGACAACAGGCTCTGCCTTGCCGTGGTGAATGGTAGCAGATAAGCGCTTCTGTCATATGACAATGTCTGCGTTTTGCCCGGTTCTTCAGCCCGTCGCAGAATCATTTTCGCACCGCAGCAGCGGCGACCGGCTTTCCATCGGTGACGTAAAGCACGAGCCGAAGCCGATCGGAAACACCAAGTTTTTGAAATACATTGGATAAATGCCCCTTCACCGTGCGCTCCGAGATGTCCAGCGCAGAGGCGACCTGCTTGTTGCTCGCGCCCCCGACGATCAGCCTGACAATTTCCTTCTCGCGAGGCGTCAGGCCGGAAAGCTTGTCCGGAGCACCCGGCTTATGCGCTGCCGGCGCCGGATGCTGCGCCTCGGCGTAACGCCGCAGCTCCGTAACCAGGCGCGGCAGCAGGCTCCTTGTCACCCACACACCGCCGCCGTAAGTGACGCTCAGCACTTGTTCCAGGGACTCCGCATCGATGCCGCGCCGGCAACAGCCCTTGACGCCCGCTTTCAGCAGCGCGATTTCCTCGTCCTCGTTAAATGCCGCCGTCATCACGATGACCCGGGTTCCGGAAACAGCCGCGACGATTTCCGAGGCCTGCCGGTCGATCGGCGTATCGAGCATGTCTGCGTCCAGCAGAATCACCTCCGGCAACGCGCCTCTGGCCCTGCCCAGCAGATGGGCGACGCTGTCCACCACTTCGAGGGGATGCTCCGCGCTCACCGCTCGGCGACAGCGGCTGATCAGTTCGGGATCGCGGGTCGCCAGCAATATCGACATATGGTTGGCAAGAATGCGCCGCTCGTGGTTCGACGGCGCTCACCACGAACGGCTATAAAGGCAACCGCTCGCCCTGAGCTTGTCGAAGGGCCCTTGTCGACCCGGACGCTCGGCCCGGAGTCTGTTGAAGGCAGCTTGTCGAAGGACATCACCGTTCGCGAAACGCCATCTCTTTGGTCTTGATGATGGGCTTCAGCAGGTAATGCAAGAACGTCTTCTCGCCGGTCTGTATGTGGACCGTGGCGGTCATGCCGGGGATGATGGCGAGCGGCTTCTCGCTGCGCGCAGGCGTGCTGCTCGTCGTGCGCACGCGCACCAGATAGTAGCTCTCGTTTTTCTTCTCGTCCGTGATCGAGTCGGCGCTGATATATTCGAGCGTCGCGGGAAAACCGCCATAGATCGAAAAGTCGTACGCGGTTATTTTCACGAGCGCTTCCTGGCCCGGCCGCAGATACGCGATGTCCCGCGGTTTGACGCGCGCCTCCACCAGAAGATTGTCTTCGAGCGGCACGAGCTCGAGCAACTCGGAGCCCGGCTGAACGACGCCGCCGATCGTGGTCACCTTCACCGATTTGACGGTACCGGTGACCGGGGAACGCACCACCGCCCGCTCCACGCGGTCCTTCAGGGCAACGCCGGTCGCCGCCGTGCCTTCCTGCTCGGCGCGCACCTGGTTGAGTTCCGACAAGGCGTCGGCCCGGAACTTCGCGACATAACTGTCGAGCTTGTTCTTGGCCTCGGAGACCGCGGACTCGAGGCGGGGGATCGTGATCTTGGTCGACTCCAGCTCGCCTTTGAGATCGTTCGCCTGCCGCTCCAGCCGCAGCAGCTCCACTTCCGACATCGCGCCCTGCTTGACCAGCGGGCGCGACATCGTGAGCTCCCTGTTGAGAAACTCCAGGCTCGTGTTGATCTGTCCCAGCCGCGAGCGCTTTTCCTTGAGCTCCTGGGTACGCTGGTCGATCTGCTGCCGGAACACGGCGGTGTTGGCGTTGAATTCGGCCTGCCGCGAGCGAAAGAGCGTGAGTTCGCGCTCCGCAAGATCCGGGTTGTCCTTGCGGAATCTGGCAGGCAGATCGAACGGCTGTCCGGACACTTCGGCGTTCAGGCGGGCGATCTTCGCTGTCAGGGCGTCGTTCTTGGCCTTGTTTTCCTGGAATGAAGAGGCGTAGCGGGTATCGTCGATCAGCATCAGCACCTGGTTTTTATGAAACACGTCGCCTACTTTGATCTTGATGTCGGATACGATCCCGCCTTCCAGGTTTTGAATCACCTGGATCTGGCTCGAAGGAATGACCTTGCCTTCGCCCACCGTCGTCTCGCCGATGTTGGCGAACGCCGCCCAGACGAAAAAGGCGGCAATGAAAACGAACGTCATCCATACTATCGCATGCGAATAGGCGGGCGGCCCCTGCATCGCGGCGGCCGCCGTTTCGCTCATGAAGTCGATGTCTTCGCGCTGGTTGAGCGCTTTAGCCGTCATGTCTTTCCATCACCTTTCCACAACAGTATGCGCCGTTCATGGTTCGACAGGCTCACCACGAACGGCTGTCTGCAAATAACCGTTCGTGCTGAGCTTGTCGAAGCACGATCACCCAGACCGCGCATGTTAGCGTTTCGCGACACTGATCTTGCCGCCGGACAGCGCCTGCATCACCTGCTCCTTCGGCCCGTCTGCGACGATCCGCCCGCCGTCCAGCACCATGAGGCGCGGAACGAGCGACAGCAGCGAAGCCCGGTGCGTCACCAGCAGGAACGTCTTGCCGGGAAGCGTCTTCTCGAGCTTGCCCTTGAAGGTCTCCTCCGACCGATTGTCCAGCGCGTTGGTCGGCTCGTCCATGATGAGGACGGGCGGATCGAGCAGCAGCGCACGCGCCACCGCCACGGTCTGACGCTGCCCGCCTGAAAGGCCCTCGCCGCGCTCGCCGATGCGCAGGTCAAATCCCTGCGCCGAGGGGTGGACGAACTCGGTGACGCCGGCGATCTCCGCGGCGCGCAGCATGGCAGCATCGTCCGCGTACGGCGCGGAAAACATGATGTTTTCCTTCACCGTGCCGTAGAACAGCACGACATCCTGGGGCACGTAACCGATGTTGCGCCGGAGCACTGCCGGATCGATCTGGTTGATGTCCACGCCGTCGATCAGTATCGAACCCGAGGTCGGCTTGTAAAGACCGAGCACGAGCTTCTCGACCGTCGACTTGCCGGAACCGATGCGTCCGATCAGCCCGACCCGTTCGCCGGCGGCAAGCCGGAACGAAACGTTGGACAAAGCCGGATTCTGCTGGCCCGGATAGGAAAAGGTGACGTTACGAAACTCGATCTCGCCGCGGATCTTGGGCCGGTGAACGAAGCTCTTCGCCGGCGGCCGCTCCACCGGGAGCTGCATGATGTTGTTCAGCGTGGCGAGCGCCGATTTCGACTGGTGGTAGCGCGTCATGAGTCCCGCCACCTGTCCCAGCGGCGCAAGCGCGCGGCTGGTCAGGATGGTGCACGCGACCAACGCGCCGATCGTAAGCTCGCGCTCGGCGATGAGGTAAACGCCGACCACGATCACGCCGACGCTCGCCAGCTGCTGCACCGTCACCGAGATATTGACGATGGCAGAGGACAGCGTGCGCGCCCTGATACCCAGCCGCGCTACCGTCCCGACCAGTTGCTCCCAGCGTCGCTGGAGCACCCCTTCCGCCGAAATCGCCTTGACCGTCTCGATCGTGCTCAGGCTCTCGATCAACAGCCCCTGTTTCTGCGCCGCGCAGCGGAAACTCGTCTGGATGATCTCGCCCAGCGAGCGTTGCAGCATTACCCCGACCAGGATGATGAGCGGCACAGCCAGCAACGGCACCACGCCCACCGGGCCGCCGATCCAGAACATCACCGCGATGAACAGAACCACGAAGGGGAGATCCACCAGCGCCGTGATGGTGGCCGAGGTGATGAACTCCCGGAACGACTCGAATTCGTGGATATTGCTGGCAAATGAACCCACGGAGGCGGGCCGTGCCTCCATCCGCACGCCCATCGATTTCTCGAAGATATTGGCCGACAGGATGACGTCGATGCGCTTGCCTGCAATGTCCACCAGATACGCTCGCAACATGCGCATGACGAAATCGAAGCCGAGCACGATCAGCACGCCCGCTGCAAGCGCCCACAACGTTTCTGTGGTGTCGTTCGGGACGACGCGGTCATACACGTTCATGATGAAGAGCGGCATGACCAGCGCGAACAGATTGACGAGCAGCGAGGCGAGCAGCACCTCTCCGTAGAGCGGCCACGCATCACGCACCACCCCCCAGAACCAGTGCTGCACGCGCGGCACCGCGCTGTGTTCGGTTCGGGAATCGAAGTGGAGCTGTTCGCGCACCAGTATGGCGTGGCCGGTGTACTCACGCTCGACTTCGGCAAGCTTCGTCCTGGTTGCGCCGCCCGTGTCCGGATCGACGATTTCGCACGATCCGTCGGCCGCAACCGCATTGAGCAGGCAGGCGCGGCGGTTTTCGAGCAGCAACACCGCCGGCAGCGTCAACGGTGAAATGGTGCCGAGGCCGCGCTTGATCACCTTCGCGGTCAGCCCGGCGCGGTCCGCCGCCCGCTCGAACAGCTCCGGCGTCAGCCAGTTATCGACCAGCGGCAGGCCGGCCGAAAGGGTCTCTTCAGAAAAGGGCCGGTTGAAGTGACGCGTGAGTAACACCAGGCATTTCAACAACGGGTCGTGGCTCGATACCCCTTCCCGCCCAGACACCTCCCATGCCGCCGTCGCAACGCTTTCTCCCACTGCCACTCCAGTTCCGATTGTTGTCAGCACACGCGGCCGGATTTTACCCCACGCCGCGCCTATCCGCCCCTGCCGTTCGTCACTCCGGCTTGCCGATGAAATAGCCTTGCGCGCCATCGACGAGCAGGCTCTTCACCATGTCGAAGTCGCGCTCGCTTTCGATGTATTCGGTGAGCACCTGAATGCCGAGTCCGTGCGCAATGCCGACCAGCGCCTGCACGAAAAACTGCCGGTCCGTGGAATCGGTCAGGCCGCGCGTGTAACCGCCGTCGAGCTTGATGTAATCGACCTCGAGGCTGCGCAGGAAACCCACCGACGCGGTGCTCTGGCCGAAACGGTCGATCGACAGCCGCGCGCCCGTCTCGCGCAGCCGGCTGAAGGCGGCCTTGATGGCCTCGAAATGGCCGATGATGGTGTGCTCCGCGATCTCGATGATGACGTGCTTCGCCACTTCCCGTTGCGTATTGAGCCTGCTGTACAGCCACTCCACGAACGGCGCGTCGATGATCGACTCCAGCGATACGTTGATCGCGGTGCCGCCGCCGCGGATGGGGCCTTGCGCGGCGATCTGGTGCAGGACCTTGTCCACCACCACGCGATCCAGGAGTTGCAGCGCGCCCAGGCGCTTCGCCGTGGCGATGAAGAGCCCGGCGCGGATGAGCGAGCCGTCCGCACCGAGGATGCGAACGCACGCCTCGCTGCGATAGCCCCACTCCGACTCGGCGACCCGGCACGGGCGCACCGGCTGGTATTGCAGCACCACGCGCTCGCTGGGAAGCCCGACGCGGAACATGCCGTTGATCTCGATGTAGAGCGCCTGATCTTCCGAAGCCTTTTCCGCCTCCTGGACGTGCCAGGCGGGCACGCCGCGCGCCTGCGCTATCGCCAGCGCCGAACTGACGGTGGCCATCAGCTTTCCGAACGACGCCCCCTCGTGGTGGCGGTAGTGGGCGATGCCCGCATGCGCCATGACACTCGTTTCGGAGTGGGGGAACTCCTCGATCTCGGCGAGGCCGGCGATCAGCTCGTCGCCCAGCTTGGGCAGCTCGGACTGCGCGATGTCGGGAATCAGCATGCCGAATTCCGGGCCGTCGAGCTTGGCCAGGATCGAGCGCGGATAGCTCTCCAGTACCTTGCTCAGCAGCAGCGCCACGCGCTTGAGCAGGGCGTCGCCTTCAACGCGACCGTTTTTCTCGTTGTACCCCATGAAGCCGCGTACCCGCACCACCGCAAGCGCGCCGGAGGGAAACTTCGTCGGCGCCCCGATCAGGTGCGTGACCTGCTCGCTGAAATCGTTGCGGTTCATGAGCCCGGTCACCGGATCCACGTAGGCTTTCTTGCGCATCTTCTCCGCAAGGTCGCTCTGCTCGGTCAGCATGCGCTCCACCGCCAGGCACATGTTGTTCATCGCGGTGGCGACGCGGTGCAGCTCGCGCGCCCACGGCAGCTTCGGCAAAATGGTGAACTGGCGCTTCGAAATGTTGATCGCCTGCGCCTCCATGTCGTCGAGAGGCCGCAGGGCGAGCCGCAGCACCACCAATACGACGACGAGTGAAATGATGGCCGTCACGAACAGCACCCAGAACGAACGCACGGTCACGCGCCACAGCTCGGCGTAGGCGTGCCCGGGGTGGCTCACGACGTCGATCGTCGCCGCCTGCCGCCAGCCGTCCATCACGATCGCGCTCATGCGCGGGGTTGCAAGCGGAAAATTGTCGATGAACCACGCCGGCACGTCCTTCACCGCCTGGTCGACGCGTTTCGCGACAAGCTCCTTGCCGTCCATGCTCTTGACCAGAATCTCGGTGTAATAACCGCGGTCGAAGATCGCAGCCGTCATCCGTTCCACGGTCTGCGCATCCTTGACGCGCCCGCTATGGGTGATGGAAAGGCCCAGCGAGGTCGCGGTGTCCTGCGCGTGCGACTCCATCGACTTCTGCAGGTAGTCCTTGGTGCTGTTGACCACGATCGCGAGCGTGGCGAAGAAGACCAGCACCCACATCAGCGAAATCAGTCCCACCAACAGTCGTGAAAGTTTCATCGCGCCCCCTGCTCTTCGATGGTTCGTTCTTGGTTTTGCATCAGATGCTCACATTGCCGCCCGCAGCCGCGACTGCAGGTCGCGCCAGTGACCGATGCGATCCGAGCCGCCGACGGACTGCGCGCGGCCGGTCTGCTCTTTCGCGAGCCACAGCCCCGAGCCGTTGAAGCTGTATACCGGGAGCAGATCGTTACGGTTCGAGGCCGGCTGTATCGTCTTGTTGATATTGTCGAGCACCAGCGGCTCCGAATCAGGCGTCGGGAAATAGGCGAGCACCATATGGGCTTCGTTGTAGATGACCAGTTCCTTGACGTAGGTGATGCGCAGCTTGTCGTCCGGAACGCCCAGCGCTCTCAGCGTGAAGTACTTCGCGATGGAGTAGTCTTCGCAGTCGCCGCCATTGGTGGAGAGGAATTCGATCGGCGTGGCCCAGTAGTCTTCCTTTCCCCAGTGCTCGCGGTCGCTCAGGAACGGTGTCTGGTTCATGAAGTCGTTCACAAGCCGCAGCTTTTCATCCTCCGGAAGTTTCTTGTAGCGCGGGCTGGTGAGGATGTCCCTCCATGCGCTGAGGCGGGTCTTGGCGACGGGGCCGAACTGTTGCGCGAGTTTGGCTATCTGCGCATCGGTGATGACGATCAGCTCGGCGGCCAGCGCGACAGCCGCAAACGCGGCGAGGAGCACGAGCACGCGCGCGCCGCGAACCGAGAATACCCCCATACCCTCCCCGTGCCGGGCGCCGAATCCGGCAGTTCCGGATCCTCCCAACGCCCCCGAACAACCCCTGTGACTGCCGGATAATACCGGACTTTTTCTGTTCTGTGCTCACATCGTTGCGAGCGCGACACGCGTGGTCTACACTTTCATGCTCACTCCAGAAGTCCATTGCGTATCAGAGAGGAAACGAGTATGGCCGACGAAGCCGAGCTGTCACCAGAAGCCGATGACTTTTTTCGCACGCTGCCGGGAGATGAATATCCCCAGGCACTGGTCGATCAGTACCCGCGGATCGCAAACACGATCGTCGAGCTGCGCTACGACCGTCCCAAGCTGGAGGCTTACTTCCAATCGTTGCTGAACGACAGTCGCGGCGGGCGCCAGGGATTCCCCTTCAGCGTGCTCATGAATCTGCAAAGCCTGCATGACGTGATGCTCGGTACCGAGTCCGGAACAACGTTCTGGGTATAAACGACGCGCGGAGCGCCATCATGAACCCGACCAGAGCAGCCGTTACGTTGTGCTTCATATTGTCAGGCGTGATGCCGGCCGCTCCCGTGCTGGCCCACGGCGGTCACGTCCGGTTCGGCGTTGCGATTGGCGGTGCCGCGTTCTGGTTTCATCCGCCGCCCTACTATTATTATCCGCCCTATTACTACCCGCCCGTTGTCACCGTGCCCGCGGCACCGCCGGTGTACATCGAACGAAATGACGCGTCCACCGAGCGTCCGGCGTCGTCGTACTGGTACTACTGTCCCGACACCAAGACCTACTACCCGTATGTCAAGGAGTGCGCGAGCCCCTGGCAGCGGGTGGAACCCCGCCCGCCGAATTCATAAAGGTGCAGCCGTCGGGCGCCGCGCGCGCGGCGATCTCCGTGCCCGCGAGCGCTTGAGTCAGGCACGCAATGGCGCCGATACAACCCGGTTGCGGCCGGTGCGTTTCGCGTCAAGCAATGCGTCATCCGCCGCCCGGAAGAGCGCGTCTACAGTGCGCCCATGGTCGGGATACGCGGCTGCGCCGAACGAGGTCCGTGATCGCACCGAGCGGCTTTTCCTCGTATGTCAAAGACAACTGCGACAGGGCTTTCCGGATTTCCTCGGCGCGGTCAACCGCTACGGGCAGAGTCAGCTCCGACAGCAGCAGAAGGAACTCCTCGCCGCCGATGCGGCAGGCAATGTCGCTCTCGCGAACGTGCTTCTGCAGGATGGGTCCCACTCGCCGCAGCACCATGTCGCCGGCGCTGTGACCGAACGTGTCGTTGATGCGCTTGAAGTGGTCTATATCCAATACAACCACGGAAAGCCGCTGGGTCTTGCGCTCCGCCCGAGCCAGTTCGCGAAAAAGGAACTCCTCGAAAAACCGCCGGTTGAACAGTCCCGTCAGCGAGTCACGGATGGACTGTTCACGCAGCGATTCCCGCAGCGATATGTTGGAAAGCGCTATGCCGAGATCTTCCGCCGCCATTTCGGCGAGGTTCACGGCGGAGTGTTCAGTCTCAGAGCTTACCGCAGTCTTCGTTTCCTTCCGCAGACGCTGCAGGTGCAGTAATCCGAGCATCTGCCCCTGCGCGGTGAGCGGAACACAAAGGGAGGGCAGCGCCCCGGCAGACACGTGTCCGCAAACCAGCTCAATATCGCCTTCCTGGACGTAATGCGATCGCGTCCGCCGCATCGCCCAACAATCGCGCGCAGCGAGCGACGCTTCCATGAGCGAGGTGCCACCCCAGCCTGCGACTCGTTCCAGGTATTCCCCACCCGCATGAAGAAAATACACCCCGCCTGTTGCGTCCGGCCAGAGTTGAGGACCAAACGACTCGATGGCGGCGTACACCTCCCGCCGGGTCAAAGTTGACTTGAGATAGCCGCCGAGTCTGCGAAGGATGAGCTGTTCGCGCCGGAATTGTTCTAACGCGTAGAGTTCATCTAGAAGCTCGGCCACCCGTTGCTCGCTGGCTTGCCGCAGCAGCCCGCCCGCCGGTATGTCCGCGTCAGCGCGATTGTCCGTCGGCTTGGCCATTCTTTCTGATTTCTGTATGCCAGCACCACCCGGGCTTGAGCCCGGTGTGGCAATGGCCCCCCTGTCCCCGGAATTGTCGCACAAAACTTTGCCTGATTAATTCTCCTTCGAGTCATGGCCCCCCCCAAAGAGCATCGCGCTTAGCAACACTACGCGAGGGAAGTTCGCATAGCGACCCGCTACAGTGACAATATGCTATGCGCCCTAGCTAGCGAACGGTAAAAACCGGCTGGCCGAGCATGGCCGGCGTCACGAGGGTGATCCCTTGTTCGGAGACGTGAAACCGGCGCCGGTCCGCGACCGGGTCCACGCCGATCTGCATGTCCTCGGCAATCCTGCAGCCGCGGTCTATCACCGCCCGGCGGATGACCGCGTTGCGACCGATTTCCACGCCGGGCAGGATCACCGAATCTTCCACCAGGCTGTGCTCGTTCACCCGCACGCCGGAAAAGAGCAGCGAGTGCCGCACGGTTCCGCCGCTCACGATGCACCCGCCCGATACCAGCGAATGCACTGCCGTGCCGCGCCGCTCATCGTCGTCGAACACGAATTTGGCGGGCGGCAGCTGTTCCTGATGCGTCCAGATGGGCCACGTATGGTCGTAG
>JBQTJV010000307.1:0-20912 GCA_052386775.1 Betaproteobacteria bacterium | reverse complement strand
GCCGGTATTGGGGCCTTCGTCATTGTCGCGCAGACGCTTGTGGTCCTGACTGCTCGACAGGGAGAGCGCATGGCGGCCGTCGCAGATTACGATGAAACTCGCCTCCTCGCCCTGCAGGAATTCCTCGATGACGATGCGGGCGCCGGCACTGCCCATGCCGTGCTCGACCAGCATCATGTCCGCCGCGGCATGCGCATCCTGCAAGCTCATGGCGACCACCACACCCTTGCCTGCCGCCAGCCCGTCTGCCTTGACCACGATCGGCGCGCGCTGACGATCGATGTAGGCGTGCGCCGCAGCGACGTCGCTGAACGTCGCATAGGCGGCGGTTGGAATCCCGTGCCGTACCATGAACGCCTTGGCGAAATCCTTGGAACTCTCGAGCCGCGCCGCGCTTTGCGTCGGTCCGAATATCCTGAGCCCCTCGGCCTGGAAGCGATCGACGATGCCCGCAGCCAGCGGCGCTTCCGGCCCGACGACGGTGAGCGCGACGCTCTCCCTGCGCACGAAATCGACGAGTTCCGAAACTGACGTGGCGGCGATGTTCTCGACGCCCTCTTCCATTCCAGTACCGGCGTTGCCGGGCGCCACGTAGACGCGCGAGACGCGCGGTGCGCGGGCAAGCTTCCACGCGAGCGCGTGCTCCCGTCCGCCGCCGCCGATGACGAGTACTTTCATGACGTTGCCCTAATGACGGAAGTGCCGGATGCCGGTGAACACCATCGCGATTCCATGTTCGTCCGCCGCCGCGATCACCTCTTCATCGCGGAGGCTGCCTCCCGGCTGGATGATGGCTCGCGCACCCGCCCGCGCGACCACGTCCACGCCGTCGCGGAACGGAAAGAAAGCGTCCGAGGCGACCACGGCGCCGGACAGCGTGAGCCCTGCGCTCTCGGCCTTGATCGATGCGATGCGGGCCGAATCCACGCGGCTCATCTGGCCTGCGCCGATGCCCAGCGTGCGGCCATTGCCGCAGAAGACGATGGCGTTGGACTTCACGAACTTCGCCACCCGCCACGCGAAGAGCAGATCATCGAACTGCTGCCCGGTGGGGTGCACGCGGGTCGCTATGCGCAGACTGTCCCGCCCGATGTTCGCGGTATCCGGGGTCTGCACCAGCAGGCCGCCGCCCACCCGCTTGAAGTCGTAATGATTGGCGTCCGCGGCGATCGGCATGGTCAGGGTCCGGGTGCCGGCCTTGCGCGCGAGGAGGGCGTGCGCGTCGTCCGTGATGTGGGGCGCGATCAGCACTTCGACAAATTGCTGCGAAACGGCTTCTGCTGCCGCAGCATCGACGTTCTGGTTGAAGGCGATGATCCCGCCGAATGCCGACGTCGGATCGGTCGCGAAGGCCTTGCGATAGGCGTCGGCGGGATCCGTTCCCACGGCCACGCCGCACGGATTGGCGTGTTTCACGATGACGCAGGCCGGCTGGGTAAACGTCTTGACGCATTCCCAGGCCGCGTCCGCGTCGGCGATGTTGTTGTACGACAACTCCTTGCCCTGATGCTGGACGTAGTTGCCGATGCTGCCGGGCAAGGGCGTGGGCTCCCGGTAGAACGCTGCATCCTGGTGCGGGTTTTCACCGTAACGCAATTTCTGCGCGAGCTGATAATGCAGGTTGAGCTGGGACGGAAACGCGCCGCGCTGTCCGGCAGCATCCAGCGCGGTCAGGTAATTGCTGATCGCGCCATCATAGGCGGCCGTGTGCGAAAAGGCTTTCTGCGCGAGACGAAAACGCGTCTCCGCGCCGACCGCACCGTTCGCGGAAGCCATCTCCCGGACGATCGGTTCGTAGTCGCCCGGATCGGTCACCACCGCGACGTGTGCGCAATTCTTGGCAGCCGCGCGCACCATCGTCGGCCCGCCGATATCGATGTTCTCGATCGCCTCGGCCAAGGTGCACTCCGGCCGCGCCACCGTCTGGCTGAACGGGTAGAGATTCACCACCACCAGGTCGATGGCGGGAATGCCGGCCTGCTTCAGCGCCGCGGTGTGCTGCGCCAGGTCACGCCGCGCGAGAATGCCCGCGTGGACTTTCGGATGCAGCGTCTTGACCCGACCGTCGAGCATTTCGGGGAATCCGGTGTAGTCCGCGATTTCGGTCACGGCGAGGCCGGCATCCCGCAGCAGCGCCGCGGTACCCCCGGTGGAGATCAGCGCAACATTGAAGCCGGCCAGCGCGCGCGCAAACTCCACGATCCCGGTCTTGTCGGAAACGCTGATCAGCGCCTGCTTGATGGTGGTCATTGGACCGCGGAGCGCCCTGCCGGCACTTCGCATTCGCCTGTTCTAGAACTTGATGCCGTGAACCTTGATTTTCTTGCGCAGCGTGTTGCGGTTGATGCCGAGCATCTCGGCGGCGTGGGTCTGATTGCCCTTCACCCGATGCAACACCGATTCGAGCAGCGGTTTTTCGACGCAATGGATCACCATGTCGTACACGCCGCGCGCCTTCTCCCCGTCCAGGTCCTTGAAGTAGCCGTCGATGGCTTTACGCACCATGCGCGCCATTTCATTCTCGTTGATCATGCTGCTAGTTCCTCGATATAGGCCAGGTAGCGCCCCCGGGCGGCAAGCTCCCCGAAAAACCGGTCGACTGCATCGCGCTGTTCGGTAGCGGTCTGCAACTGGTTCATGTGATGACGAAAGGCGGCGGAGCCGACGAGTCCCTTGGTGTACCAGGAGATGTGCTTGCGGGCGACCCGCACGCCGGTGAGCTCGCCATAGAAATCGTCGAGCGCGTCGAGGTGTTCCAGGAGCACGCGATGGATCTCCACGACTTCCGGCGGGGGCACATGCCCGCCGGTCTCAAGATAATGGCTGATCTCACCGAACATCCACGGCCGCCCCTGTGCGGCGCGACCGATCATGACCGCGTCCGCACGGGTATGGTCCAGAACCTGCTTCGCGCGCTCGGGCGAATCGATATCGCCGTTCGCGATGACGGGTATGGAAATTTCGGATTTGACAGCCGCGATGGTGTCGTACTCGGCGTTTCCCGAGAATCCGCACGCGCGCGTGCGCCCGTGGACCGCGAGGGCCTGAATCCCGGCGCTTTCCGCGATTCTTGCCACGGCCCGCGCGTTCTTGTGTTCCCGGTCCCAGCCGGTGCGTATTTTCAGCGTCACCGGCACATCGACCGCCGCGACCACGGCATCGAGTATGCGGCCCACCAGCGGCTCATCGCGCAGCAACGCGGAGCCGGCCATCACGTTGCATACTTTCTTGGCCGGGCATCCCATGTTGATGTCGATGATCTGCGCGCCCCGATCGACGTTGTAGCGCGCCGCCTCCGCCATCATCTGCGGCTCCGCGCCGGCAATCTGCACCGAAACCGGCTCCACCTCGCCCTCGTGATCGGCGCGCCGGCGCGTTTTCTCCGATCCCCACAGCAGCGAATTGCTCGCCACCATTTCCGACACGGCGAAGCCGGCGCCCATGCGCTTGCATAACTGCCGGAACGGCCGGTCGGTCACGCCGGCCATCGGCGCGACGACGAGATTGTTGCGGAGCTGGTAGGACCCGATCTTCATCGGCGGATTTTTTTGGAAAAGGCGATCATTCTAAAGGCAGGCACCACGCAAGCAAAGCGCATATCGCCGGTCGTGATCTCGATGTTGCGGCGATGGCACACCGGTTCGCGCATCTTTCGTCGGAGAAGGAAAGTAAGCGCTAATTCCAAAGCACCGCACCATGCCGCGGAAGCACACCGCAGGCGCTCTCCTAGCCGCGTGCGCCGAACGTCATCCGGCGCACCAGAAAATCTTTCGCGGGGGGCAGCGTTTCAAGCAGCGTAAGGCAGGCGCCCCGCGCTAGACGCAGCGGGGGAATGTCGTTGGAGAAAATCCTCACCAAGGCGTCCGTAAAACCGATGCCGCCGCCCCGGTCTATGCGACGCCGTCGCCGGTACGCGGACAGCATCGCGGCGCTACCCAGCATAGGGAGATCGGTGTCGCGAACCGCTTCAGCGAATTCCCACGCGTCGCGCAGCCCCAGGTTCAAGCCCTGCCCGGCAACGGGATGCAAAGTCTGGGAAGCGTTGCCGATGACGACCGTACGCGGTCCCGGGTCGCTGCGGTAGCTCAGGGTCAGGGGAAAACAGGAACGCGCCCCTACCGCAGTAAAAGCGCCCAGCCTGCCGAATGCCCGCTGCAGCCGCTCGAGAAACGCTTCCTCCGGCTCGCTGGCACAGGCGCGGGCTGAATCGCTCCCCATGCTCCATACCAGCGAAATGCCGGTGCCGCAGGGCAACAAGCCGAGCGGACCGTCGGGTGTGAATCGCTCGTACGCCACGTTGCGGTGGGGATGCTGAGGCGTTACCACGGCGACAATGGCGGACTGGCCGTAATCAATCACTTTATGCGTCGCCGCCTCGCGCAGGGCGCCGCCATCGGCGATAACGACGAGTCTTGCCGCGAGGGAGCGCGGCCCTTCCGCATCCGCGTAGGTGACCGTCACGGACTCTTCGTTCGAGTTGACCGCCGTGACGTCGACATGACGCGTCTGGTGGTGCCCGCGCTCGCTTGCCTCCCGCAGCGCCGCATGCAGCCGCGCATACTCGACGACGTACCCCAGCGCCGGCAGTCCCGCCTGATCCGCCGTCAGGGTAACGCGCCCGAAACCGCCCTGCTGCGAGACGTGAATTTGCGCGATCGGCGTTGCTGAGGGTTCAAGCGATGGCCATACCGCCAGCCGCTCCAGCAGCAGGCGGCTTCCATACGAGAGCGCAAGCGGCCGCGGATCCCTGACCGATGCATTGCGCGGGCGCGACTCGAGCACCGTCACGCGGTACTCGGCATCCTGAAGCGCCAGGGCGAGCGCCATCCCGACCGGCCCTCCGCCGACGATGACGATCTCCGGCGATTCAACCATGGCGATGGCGCATCAACGCCTCGATGTCCGCGGTTTTTTTGGGCGCATCGCGCGTAAGTACCTCGCATCCCGCGGTGGTGACCAATACGTCGTCTTCGATGCGGATGCCGATCCCGGCAAAGCGCTCGGGAACGGCTTCGTCGCGGCGCACATAACATCCGGGCTCCACCGTAAGCACCATGCCGGGCTCCAGCGGTCTCCATTGGCCATCCCGGCGATAGCTGCCGGCATCGTGCACATCGAGCCCGAGCCAGTGGCCGGTGCGATGCATGTAGAATTTCTTGTACGTTTCCTTCTCCAGCGCTTCCTCCACCGTGCCCTGGAGGAGGCCGAGGTCGATCAAACCGCGAACGAGCACACCCACCGCCGTATCGTGCGGGGTAATCCATGAAGCGCCGGGCCTCACCGCCGCGATCGCCGCCTCCTGGGCCGCGAGCACCACCTCGTAGACCGCTCTTTGAACGTCGCTGAAGCGACCGCTTACGGGAAACGTGCGGGTGATGTCCGATGCGTAACCGTCCAGCTCGCAGCCGGCATCGATGAGCAGTAAGTCGCCTTCGCGGAGCACCGCATCGTTCTGTACGTAGTGGAGGACACACGCCCGTTCGCCTCCCGCCACTATGGGCGTATAGGCAGGCGCCTGGGCGCCGTGTCGGCGGAATTCATGGATCAGCTCAGCTTCGATTTCGTGCTCGCCAGCTCCTGGCCGCACGGCACGCATTGCCCTGATATGCGCGCCCGTCGAGATCTGCGCGGCGCGGCGCATCGTGGACACCTCGGCGGCGTCCTTGATCAGGCGCATTTCATCCAGCAGCACATGAACATCGCGAAATTCCTGCGGCGCCGACACGCCGCTGCGCACGCGCTCGCGCACCGCGTTCACCCACCCCAGGACGCGCGCATCCCACCCGCTGTCCGCGCCGAGATGACAGTAAACGGCGGGCTGTTCCGTCAGCAACGACGGCATTACCGCGTCGAGATCGGCAACGGAATGCGCCTCGTCAAGGCCGAATTCGGTGCAGGCGGCCGCCGGTCCATAACGGAAGCCGTCCCATACTTCCTTGTCGGGGTCCTTCTCGCGGCAGAAAAGGATGCTCTTGGGCTCCTTTCCCGCGACGATGATGAGAACGGCCTCGGCCTCGCGGAACCCCGTCAGGTAATAGAAATAGCTGTCGTAACGGTAAGGATAGTGCGCATCGCGGTTGCGCACGCGCTCGGGCGCGGTGGGGACGACGGCCACCCCCACGCCCATCTGCCGCGCAAGTTCGGCGCGCCGCCGCCGGAATACGGATATGTCGATCACTGAAGAGGCTCTAAAGAGTGGCTATTTAACGTCGCCGCAGCCGCCCCGGCAAGCGGTGATTTCGGCGAGCGTCGAGCGCTTGAATCGATACGCTGGCAATCTAATTCCTGCCGAGCAGGCGCTCCACTGCCGCCAGTCGCTCGGGCGTTCCCACATCGATCCAGGTGCCGCCGTAGTGCTCGCCACTCACTTTGTGTCCGGCAATCGGCTCGCGCAACAGCCTAGCGAGCTGATACTTCTGCCCCGGTGCGACGGGAGCAAAAAGGCCGGGGTGATACACCCCGATTCCGCTGAAAGTAAGGCGCCGTTGGCCTTGGCTCGCAATGAAACCGTCTTGCAGGGTGAAATCGCCGTCGGGATGATGCGGCGGATTGTCTACCAGGACCAGGTGTGCGAGCAGGCCCTCCGTGCCGAGCTTCGCTGCGCGCGGGACAAGCCGAGCGAAATCGAATTCGGTATGGACATCGCCGTTGACGACCAGAAAAGCTGCGTCTCCCAACAGGGGCAGGGCCGCCGCGATGCCCCCCGCCGTTTCGAGCGCCTCGACTTCCCGGGAATAGGCGATGCGCGCCTTGAACGCCGCGCCGTCCCCCAGCGTCCGCTCTATCAATGTTCCGAGATGCGACACGTTCACGACCAACTCGGTAATACCCGAGCCCACCAGACGCTCCACCAGCCACACGATCAGCGGCTTTCCGGCCACCTTCAGCAGCGGCTTGGGGAGGCGGTCGGTCATCGGCCGCAAGCGCTCGCCCCGACCGGCAGCGAGTATCATCGCTTTCATGCCGGTGAAGGGCGTCGGGTCGCCGCCGGTTGCCGGTCGATGCGGTCCAACACCCGGAGCAGTGGCGCGAATTCCGGATAGCGCTCGCACACCGCACGCACATAGCGCAGGAAGCGGGGCGTATCTTCGAGATAACCCGGTTTACCGTCGCGGTAATGGATGCGCGCGAAGATGCCGAGCACCTTCAGATGGCGCTGCAGGCCCATCCACTCGAAGTCACGATAAAAGGTTGCGAAATCCGAATCCACGGGCAGCGCTGTGCGCTTTGCAGACTCCCAATACCGCACGACCCACTCCCGTGCCCGGGCCTCGTCCCAGGTGATGAACGCATCGCGAAACAGCGAGGCGAGGTCGTAGGTTATGGGCCCGCATACCGCATCCTGGAAGTCCAGCACGCCGGGATTCGGTTCGCTCAGCATCAGGTTGCGCGGCATGTAATCGCGGTGCACGTAAACCTGCGGCTGAGCAAGCGCGCTGGCGACGAGCAGCGCTCCGCTTTGCGCAAGCGTCTCGCGCATTTGCGGGTCCAGGGGCAGCCCCAAATGGCGCTCAAGATACCAGTCCGGGAAAAGGGAGAGTTCGCGATTGAGCAGCGCGGCGTCATAAGGAGGCAGGCGCCCCGGCCGGCTTGCGCGCTGCAAGCGGATCAGCGCCTCGATCGCATCGCCGAACAGACGATCGGCGTTGTCGTCGGCGAGCGCCTTCAGGTACGTCGTCGTGCCGAGATCGGTCAACAGAAGAAATCCGCGCTGCAGGTCCTGAGCGAGCACCCCGGGGACGTGAAGTCCGGCCTCGCGCATCAGCGCAGCGACCTGAACGAAGGGCCGGCAGTCTTCGCGCCCCGGCGGCGCGTCCATCACGATCCAGGTTCTTCCGTCGGCGGTGACGCGAAAATAGCGCCGGAAACTGGCGTCTTCCGAAGCGGGTGCGAGGGAAAAGGAAGCGGTACGGAGCTGCGCGGCCACCCATTGCCGCACAAGCGCAAGGCGGTGATCGGAAGCAGTCTGCAATCAATTGCCTAAAAGGGGATTTTGTGCGATTTTAGCACTTCACTGTCGTTCCCCACGATGCACAAGCTGCCAATAATACGCATCACCCTTGCCGTCTCATGCGCGCTCCCGGTCTCGGCAGCTGCCCAGGAAGGACTTCAACTCAAGCCGCAGCGCGCCATCGGGCTCACACCGCCTTCGGATCCGGAAGCGCTCCCTGTTTTCCTCGAGGCCGACCAAGTGCGCGGGCACAGCGAGAAGGAAATCGAGGCAGAAGGCAACGCCAGGCTCAGACGCGGCGGTCAATCCTTTTTTGCCGACTGGATGCGCTACGAGCAGGCTGCGGAACAGATCCGGGCGAAAGGCAACGTCAGAATCGAGCAAGGCGGGGATATCGTCGAAGGCGAGCGACTAGACTACAACCTCGCAACCGATCGCGGCGCCATGGACAAACCGCGTTATACGTTGACGGCCGATCCGCAGCCGGCGGCGGAGAAACCTCCCGCCAAGGGGCGCTTTACCGACGCGGATGCGCGCGGGCGGGCGGAACGGCTGCTGTTCGAGGGCCCGAAACGCTATCGCGCCGAACAGGCCGAGTACACCACTTGCGAGCCGGGCAAGGACGACTGGTTCATCCGCAGCGCGAAGCTCGATATCGACAAGGAACGTGCGGTCGGCACGGCGCGCGATGCCAGTATCGTATTCATGGACCGGACGATTTTCTATTCGCCCTATCTGACTTTTCCGCTGCACCAGCAGCGCAAGTCGGGGTTTCTCACCCCTCATCTGGGAAGCTCGTCGCGCAGCGGCGTGGAGGTGACCGTTCCGTATTACTGGAACATCGCCCCCAATCTCGATTACACGCTGTCTCCCCGCGTGCTGACCAAGCGCGGCCTGCAGCTCAACAACGAGTTCCGCTACCTGCAGCCGAATTACAGCGGCGAGGCCCGGTTCGAGATTCTGCCGAGCGACCGTCAGAGAAACGATGACGAGCGCTACGCCATGTTTCTGCGGCACCAGCAGACGCTGCCCTATGGCTGGCAGGGAGCGCTGAACCTGCAGAAAGTCTCGGACGATACTTATTTCACCGATCTTTCCACGCGCATCGCGCTCACCTCGCAGGTCCTTTTGCCGCGCGAGGGCATCCTGTCCCGCGGCGGCAACTGGGGTCAGACGGGGATATACGGACTGACGGCGCACGTGCAGCGCTGGCAGACGCTGCAGGCGGATCCGCTGGCGCCGGTAACGCCTCCGTACAACCGCCAGCCGCAGATCACCTTTGTCGCGCAGAACTGGAATCTGTTGCGCACGGACTTCGATCTGCAGGGACAATACGTCGATTTTAATCACCCGACGCTGGCAAATGGCCGCCGGCTGGTTGCGTATCCGAGTTTCAATCTTCCCCTGCAGACCGCCTACGCATACGTTACGCCGAAGGTGGGCACCCATCTCTCCTATTACGCGCTGGACAACAGGACCACCACGCTGCCGGATGCGACGCGCGTATTGCCCGTCTTCACGACCGATGCGGGGCTGATTTTCGAGCGCAACATGAGCATCACCGGTCAGCGATTCATCCAGACGCTCGAGCCGCGGCTTTACTACGTCTATATTCCATATCGCGATCAAAGCCAGATTCCGCTGTTCGACACGGCGCAGCGAGACATCAACCTGGCGACGATTTTTGCCGAGAACCAGTTCAGCGGTCACGACCGCATCAACGATGCCAATCAGGTGACGGCCGGCGTCACGTCGCGATTCGTCAGCGCGGATACGGGCATCGAACGCTTGCGCGTCGGCCTCGCGCAGCGCTACTACTTCCGTTCGCAGCGGGTATTCATACCCGGCGTGCCGCTGCGTTCGAGCGAGAGCTCCAGTTCCGACCTGCTCGCCGCATTGAGCGGCACCGTGGCGCCGCACTGGGTCGCCGAGGCGGGCTGGCAGTACAACACGGATCTCTCTCAGACCCAGCGGTTCAATGTCGGCACGCGCTACCAGCCGCAACCGGGCAAGGTCCTCAACCTGGTCTATCGCAGCACCGCCGGGTCGGTACGGCAGACCGACATTTCGGGCCAGTGGCCGGTCACGCCACAGTGGACCGCACTGGGGCGCTGGAATTATTCGCTACTCGACAAGCGCATGCTCGAAGGATTGGTGGGATTCGAATACAATGGCGGCTGCTGGGTATTCCGCGCCGTCGCCCACCGTTTCGCCACGGCGATTCAGCAGGCCTCCACCTCCATTTTCCTGCAGCTGGAATTGAACGGCGTGTCGCGTCTGGGGACCAATCCGCTGGATATCCTTCGTAGCAATATTGCTGGTTATGTGAGGCAGGACCCGCGTGAGATACGCCCCTAGTACCGCAGATTCCCGGGCCCCGACGTGCGGCACGGGCATCGGCGTCACTGAAAGATGAGTGTGCTTCGTCGGTTTATCCGCGCCTGCGCAGCCGCAGGCACCTGCCTGGTCCTGGCCTCGCCGTTTCACGCAACGGCGCAGCAGAAACCGCCCGCAGTCAAAGTGATCGATCGCATCGCCGCGGTAGTCAACGATGAGGTCATTACCCGCAACGAGCTGGAGGAGCGCATCAAGCTCGCCATGAGGCAGCTCCGCGAGCAGGGCACGCCCTTCCCGCCCGCCGACGCGCTGGAAAGACAGCTGCTGGAACGCATGGTGACGGACCGCGTCCAGCTGCAGTTCGCGAAGGAAACGGGCTTGCGGGTCGACGACGTCGAGCTGGATCGCGCCATCGGCCGCATCGCGCAGGAGAACAAGCTCAATGCGCAGCAGCTGCGGCAGGTGCTCGAGAGAGATGGCATACCGTTCAGCAAGTTCCGTGAGGACATCCGGAACGAGATCGTGATCACCCGGTTGCGTGAGAGAGAGGTGGATAACAAGATCGTCGTTACCGACGGCGAGATCGACAATTTCCTGAGCCAGCAAAAGCGTGCGGATGCCGAAGACGACTATAACCTCTCTCACATACTGGTGGTGGTGCCGGAGAACGCCAGTCCGGAACAGATCCAGGCGCGGCGCGAGCGGGCGGAAAAAGCACATGCGCAGTTGAAAGACGGTACCGATTTCCGTCAGGTTGCGGTCGCATTTTCCGACGCGCCGGATGCGTTGCAGGGCGGCATGATGGGCTGGCGGCAAGCGTCCCGGTTGCCCACGCTCTTCACCGATGCGCTAAGGCCGCTGCGGCCCGGTGAGCTGACGCCGATTTTGCGCAGCGCCAACGGCTTCCACATCGTCCGGCTCAACGATAAACGCAGCGGCGGAGCGCCCGTGATCGTGCAGCAAACGCACGCCCGCCACATCCTGCTGAAAACCAACGAGCTGGTATCTGAGAGCGAGGCGCGTAACCGTCTCCTCGCCCTCAAGGAGCGCCTGGAAAACAAGGCCGACTTCACGGCGCTCGCCCGCGCGCATTCGGAAGATGCCAGCGCCACCAAGGGGGGCGATCTCGGCTGGCTCTCCCCCGGCGACACCGTTCCCGAATTCGAGCGCGCGATGAACGCCCTCAAGCCCGGCGAAGTCAGCACCCCGGTGCAGACGCCGTTCGGCTGGCACCTCATCCAAGTGTTGGAGCGGCGCGCCGAGGACATGTCGAAGGAGCGGCAGCGGCTTGCCGCGCGGCAGGCCTTGCGCGCCCGCAAGTCGGATGAGGCGTACCAGGAGTGGGTCCGGCAGTTACGCGACCGGGCGTATATCGAGCTGCGCACCGAAGAGCGTTGAAGCGTCGTGAAATCGCGCTTGGCGCCGCGCCCGCGTAGCCGGCGCACCCCAAACAAAGAAACCGGCGCGGCGCGCGGTCTGGTGGCGATCACCGCCGGCGAGCCTGCCGGCATCGGGCCGGATCTGTGCCTCGCCTTGTGCGGGGTTGCGCTTGCGGTGCCGTTCGTCGTCGTCGGGGATCGGAACTTGTTGGCCAGCCGCGCCCGGGCACTGGGCTTGAAAGCGCAATTTGTCGATTTTTCAGGCCGCGGCGGGACGCCTGCCGGAAAGGGCGTCCTTCCTGTCCTGCATGTTCCGCTCGTCGTGCCCACGGTCGCGGGACAACCCGATCCCCGCAACAGCGCCGCCGTGCTCCGCACGCTCGAAGTCGCTGCGGACGGCTGCATGAGCGGCACCTTTGACGCGATGACCACGGCGCCGGTGCACAAGGCCGTGATCAACGACGCCGGTTTCCCGTTCACGGGCCATACGGAGTTTCTGGCGCAGCGAACCGGTGTCGATCACGTCGTCATGATGCTGGTGGGGGGCGGCATGCGGGTCGCCTTGGCCACCACGCACCTGGCACTGAAGGACGTCGCCGCCCGCATTTCGCGCGACGAGCTGGAAGTGGCACTGCGCATCCTGCGACGCGACCTCGTCGCGCGTTTTGGCGTGGCGGATCCGCGCATACTCGTTGCCGGATTGAATCCGCACGCCGGAGAAAGCGGGCATCTGGGCCGCGAAGAGATCGATGTCGTCATCCCGGTCCTCCAAAAACTGCGCGCTGAAGGCTTCGATGTCGTGGGCCCCCTGCCCGCCGATACGCTGTTCCAGCGGCAGCGGCTGAAAGCGTGCGACGCCGTGCTGACGATGTACCACGACCAGGGCCTGCCGGTCCTCAAGTATGCGAGCTTCGGCGGCGGCGTCAATGTGACGCTCGGGCTCCCGATCATCCGCACCTCGGTGGACCACGGCACGGCGCTCGAGCTGGCGGGGACGGGAAAGGCGGATCCTGGAAGTCTGGTGGCGGCGGTGAAGCTCGCAGCGCGTCTTGCACAGCACGCTGTACGAATACGTGCGACACAGGCCGCGTAAACGGTTTGGCCAGCACTTTCTGGTCGACCGGCCGGTGATCGCGGCCATCGTCGAGGCGATTCGACCGCAGCCTGAGGACCGGATGCTGGAAATCGGGCCCGGACTCGGGGCTTTGACTCGGCCGCTGCTCGCCTTGCTCGACCACTTACACGTCGTCGAGATCGATCGCGACCTCGTCACCCGGTTGCAGCGCGAGTTTGCCACCGAGCGCCTGACGATATATCAGGCGGACGCCCTCGAATTCGATTTTGGCGTCCTCGGCCCCGACTTGCGCGTCGTCGGCAATCTCCCCTACAACATCTCGACGCCGCTGCTGTTTCACCTCGCCGACAGCGCCCCCGCCATCCGCGACATTCACGTCATGCTGCAGAAGGAAGTGGTCGAACGCATGGTCGCAGCCGCTGGCACGACGGATTACGGGCGGCTTTCCGTCATGCTGCAATATCGCTTTACGGTGGAACAAGTGCTCACCGTGCCCGCCGAGGCGTTTCGCCCGCCACCCAAGGTGGAATCGGCCGTCGTGCGGCTCGCGCCATTGACGCGCCAAGGCACGGAGCAGTGCGATGAGCGCCTGCTTGCCAAGCTGGTAGCAAGAGCGTTCATGCAACGGCGCAAGACGTTGCGCAACGCGCTCGGGGATTATCTGCAGGAAAGAGATTTCGCGGCACTCGGGATCGATCCGGGCGCGCGCGCCGAACAACTCGCTGTGGCCGATTTCGTCAGAGCAACGCGCTACCTGTCCTCACGCGGCGACGCTTGACGGAATATTCCGGGGAGAAAGCGCTATGCGGACTTGCGCTGCACGAACTCGATCTTGTAGCCGTCGGGATCCTCGACGAACGCGATCACCGTGCTGCCGTGCTTCATCGGTCCCGCTTCGCGGGTCACCTTGCCGCCCTGCTTTCTGACCGCCTCGCAGGCGGCGTACGCGTCTTCGACTTCGACGGCGACGTGTCCAAACCCGGTCCCCAGCTCGTAGTTCGCCGTATCCCAATTGTGGGTGAGCTCGAGTACCGCCGACCGCGACTCGTCGTCGTAACCGACGAAAGCGTTGGTGAAACGCCCCGCGGGGTAATCGGCGCGACGCAGCAGTTTCATCCCGAGCACGTCAGTGTAGAAAGCGATCGAGCGCTCCAGATTTCCGACGCGGAGCATGGTATGCAGAATTCTCATACTTCCACCATCTCGAAATCCTCCTTGCGCGCGCCGCATTCGGGACAGGTCCAGTTCATTGGGACGTCGTCCCAGCGCGTTCCCGGTGCGATGCCCTCGTCGGGCAGCCCCGCGGCCTCGTCATAGATGAAGCCGCAGATCAAGCACATGTAGGTCTTGTAGACCTTCGTGTCGGTGGTCATGTTCCGTGATATCCGCGGGAAATTTGGCTAGAATCACATTTTAAACGATATTCCTCGCGGACCGCCCCCGAGCGGCCTCCCTTCCCAAGCCTCATCCTCCATGCCCGATCTCCCGCCTGTCGTGCTGGTCTTCGCTGCCACTGACCCCAGCGGCGGTGCCGGCATTCAGGCCGACATCATGACGTTGTCCAGCATGGGCTGCCATCCGTTATCCTGCGTCACCGCGATCACGGTGCAGGATACGATGGGCGTTGAGGACGTCTTCGCCATCGATCCCGAGTGGGTGGCCGACCAAGCGCGCTGTGTGCTCGAGGACATGCCCGTTGCCGCTTTCAAGATCGGGCTGCTGGGAAGCGTGGAGGCAATCGCCGCTATCGCCGAAGTGGTCTCGGACTACCCGGAGGTGCCGCTGGTGCTGGATCCGGTCCTTGCCTCGGGTCGCGGCGATGAACTGGCGACGGAGGAGATGATCGGCGCCATGCGCGAGCTCCTCATTCCGCAGAGTACTATCATTACTCCGAACAGCCTCGAAGCGCGACGGCTGGCCGCAGACGACTCGGACGATAACGACAACCCGGCACTGGCCGAATGCGCCCGGCGCCTCATCAACACGGGATGCGAGTACGTGTTGATCACGGGCACCCACGAGAATACGCCGCAGGTCGTCAACACGCTCTATAACCAGGAGGGCGTCATGCGCAGCGATTCCTGGCAGCGCCTGAGCGGCACCTATCACGGCTCCGGTTGTACCCTTGCCTCGGCGATAGCCGCGACCATCGCCAACGGGCTCGCGATAGGAGACGCGGTCAGAGACGCGCAGGAATACACTTGGCAGGCGCTCAGGACAGCGTTTCGTCCCGGCATGGGCCAACATATTCCGGATCGCCTTTTTTGGGCGCGGGAAGAGGACAGGTCCGAGGGCCGGACCGACAGCAGCCCTGAGGAGGCGGGCAAGCAGGAAGATGACTCGCCGGATTAGCGGTCTTTACGCGGTGACTCCCGATGCGTTGGACGACGCACCGCTGCTTGCGAAAGTCGATGCTGCGCTGAAGGGCGGTGCCCGCCTCGTCCAATATCGCAACAAGAGCGCTGATGCCAGCGTGCGCTCCAGACAGGCGCGCGCACTGCTGGCGTTGTGCCATCGCCATGGCGTGCCCTTGATTGTCAATGACCACGCTCGGCTTGCCGCAGCGATCGGCGCGGACGGCCTGCATATCGGCCGCGGCGACGGCGACATCGCTCAAGCGCGTGCGATGCTCGGATCCCAAGCGCTCATTGGCGCATCGTGCTATGACCGATTGGATTCGGCCCGCGCTGCAGCAGCAGCCGGCGCGAGCTATGTTGCGTTCGGCAGCTTCTTTCCGTCCGACGTCAAACCCAACGCCGTTCGGCCGCCCCTGGACCTGCTGCGGCAGGCCAAACGCGAAATCGGCCTCCCCGTGGTTGCGATCGGCGGTATAAATCGCACCAATGCCGGTCAACTCATCGCCGCCGGCGCAGACAGCATCGCGGTAATATCCGCCGTGTTTTCTGCGGCCGACGTGCGTGCGGCGGCCGCCGAACTGGACCAACTGTTTGCCGGAAATCCTGAATGATATGAAGCACAGCCAAAGACTCTTCCGACGCGCCGAGCTGTCCATCCCGGGCGGCGTGAACTCCCCGGTACGGGCATTCAAGGCAGTCGGCGGCACGCCGCTGTTCCTGCAGCGCGGCAAGGGCGCCTACGTATGGGACGCCGACGGTAACGCGTACGTGGATTACGTCGGCTCATGGGGGGCGCTCATAGCGGGCCATGCCCATCCCACAGTGGTGAAGGCGGTCGAGCTTGCGTGTGAACGCGGACTGAGTTTCGGAGCGCCAACCGCAGCGGAAGTGGAGATGGCGGAACTATTGTGTCGTCTTGTGCCGTCGATGGAAATGGTGCGTCTGGTGAACTCGGGCACCGAGGCGACCATGACCGCCGTCCGTCTCGCCCGCGGTTACACGGGACGATCACGGATCGTGAAGTTCGAGGGTTGCTATCACGGCCATGCCGATGCTCTGCTGGTGAAGGCGGGATCCGGGGCGCTGACGCTGGGGCAGCCGAGTTCGGCGGGCGTACCGGCCGAAACCGTCACTCCTACCATGGTGCTTCGTTACAACGATGTTGTCGGGTTGGAGCGGGCATTCGAGCAGGACGGGCACACCATTGCCGCGATTATCGTAGAGCCGGTGGCCGGCAACATGAACCTGGTCGCGCCCAAACCGGAATTCCTGGAGGCCGCGCGCGAGCTTTGCACGCGCAACGGGGCCGTGCTGATATTCGATGAAGTAATGACCGGCTTTCGTGTCACACTGGGCGGCGCGCAGACGCTCTACGGCATCACGCCCGATCTCACAACCCTGGGCAAGGTGATCGGCGGGGGAATGCCGGTCGGTGCCTTTGGCGGCCGGCGCGACATCATGCAACATATCGCGCCGCTCGGCCCGGTGTATCAGGCAGGCACGCTTTCAGGCAATCCGATCGCGGTTGCAGCGGGACTCGCCACGCTGGAGTTGGCGCAGCAGCCCGGCTACTACGACAAGCTCGCCGGCAGCGCACAGCGCCTCTGCCAGGGAATGAGCACGGCGGCACACGAATTCGGAATTCGCTTTTCGGCGCAGCACGTGGGCGGTATGTTCGGAATTTACTTCCGCGAAACGCCACCCGCCACCTACGCCGAAGTCCTGGAATGTGACGGCGCCGCGTTCAGGCAGTTTTTCCACGCAATGCTCGCCCAAGGTGTCTACCTGGCGCCGTCCGCATTCGAGGCTGGGTTTGTATCAGCGGCACATGGCGCGGCGGAGATCGAGAAAACCATCAGCGCTGCACACACCGCCTTCGCATCGCTCGCGGGCTGAATTGGCTGGACTTATCGCAGGCGCAGCGTATCGAGCTGCCGCATTGCGCCCTCTCGCAGGGGCCCGGTCGTATCGTACTGGCTGCGGATGTCGCGCAACTCGCGCTCGAGGCTGCCGCGGCGCGCCATGGCCGACGCGTCTGCCGGATCGCGCGACATCGAATCGAATTCCCGCTGCGTCCAATGCAGCTCGTGCTGCAGATAACTTTGCCGCCGTGAGAGTGCGGACAACGATCCCTGCAACACGCCGATCTCCTTCTGTCGTGCCTGCTCGGCTTCACGCCTGGCCGCCGCTTCCGCCCGACGTGCTTCGTGCTCCGCTCGCGCCCGGCTGAGCCGCTTTGCGTGGGCGGCCTCTGCTGCCGCCTCGTCGGTCTGTGCGGTCGGTGGTGCTTCAGGATTTTCCGTCTCGCTGCCGGCCTGCACGGCGCCTGCCAACCCTGCTAACACGGCGGCAACCATGAACCGTTTCATAGTGTCGCCTGGCCGATCAGCGCAAACCGGAAACGTATTCCGAGAGGGCCTTGATTTCGACGTCGGACAACTTGGCCGCGACGGCGCGCATCATGCCGTTCGCGTCGTTGGCGCGTTCGCCCGAGCGAAAAGCCTTGAGCTGAACTTCGATATACTCGGCGTGCTGACCGGCCAGCCTGGGATACTGGGCGGGAATGCCCGCGCCATTTGGCGAATGACAGGCAGCGCACGCCGCAACGTTCTTGCCGAGGATGCCGCCGCGGTAAATGTCCCTGCCCAGTTTGACGAGATCCGGATCGATTGCCGCTCTCGGCTTCGCCTTCTGGCCGGCGAAGTAAAGCGCCAGATTCGCCATGTCCTCGGTCGAAAGGTTGGCCACCATACCGGTCATCACCGGGTTGGCCCGTTCGGCCGGCTTGCCGTTCTTCGGTTTGAAATTCGTCAATTGCTTCAGGGTATATTCGGGGTGCTGAGCGGCCAAGCTGGGGTTCGCGGGGATGGCGCTGTTGCCGTCGGCGCCGTGGCAAGCCGCGCATATCTGAGTAACGATCGGCTGCGCCTTGGCGGAATCGCCTTTGATGCCTTGGGCGTAGCTCAACGATGACAGCAGCGCGCAGGCAAACACCGCCATGGCCGGCAAGAATTTCATTGTTGCTCCTGAGGAGACCTGCACTCAAAAAGTGAGGGCTGTATTGTACAGTAAGGCCTCGCGCGCTGACCAGTTTCTGATGGCAAAACAAGCACTCATCTCATTGTTCCGGGACGCCGAGTTCGCTTTTGCGGCAGTCGATGCAGCAACGATGCCTGCAGATCGCGGCGCTGAGGTCGCCTTTGCCGGACGCTCGAATTCCGGCAAATCGACCGCTATAAACGCGATAGCGGGCCGAAGAAAGCTTGCCCGCGCCAGCAAAACGCCCGGACGCACACAGTCGATCAATTTTTTCCGGCTGGGCGGTGATCGCTATGTCGTCGATCTTCCCGGCTATGGCTACGCCGCCGCCTCGCGGACGGAAATCGCAAACTGGGGGCGGTTAATAAGCACTTACATAAACCGCACGGCGCTGCGCGGCGTGGTCATCGTGATGGACGTCAGGCACCGCTTTACGGCGTCGGATCTCCAGCTACTGGAGTGGCTGCGACCCCATGGCATAGCGTGCTACGTGCTGCTTACGAAGGCAGACAAACTGTCGGCCCGACAAGGTCTTGCCGCGCTATCGGATGCACGCCGCATCGCCCGCGGGATCACCCCCCCTTGCGACGTCCAGCTCTTTTCGGGCAAGACCGGGCTCGGCACCGACACGGTGCGCCACGTCATTGCCGGCTGGCTGAGCACAAAATAAAAAACCCCCGGTTAAAGGGGAGTAAAACCGGGGGCGAAAAAGCCTTAATAAGGATTAAGGCGCCCGCTCAGGGAGGAGAAGCGGGAGACGACTCGCGTCGTCTGAATATTACGACGGCTATAATGCGAAATAGTTCCGCGCCGTTAGGGTCGCCTTAAGTCCTTGATCGAGGTTAAGAAGATGCAGCCATTGGGCAGATTTCCACAGCGGCGCATGCGGCGCATGCGCCGCGATGACTTTTCGCGCCGTCTGATGCGCGAACATCGGCTCTGCGCCGATGATCTGATCTACCCGCTCTTCGTCATGGAAGGCGAGGGAAAGTGCGAACCGGTCGAGTCCATGCCCGACGTGGCGCGTTACACCATCGACAGGAGCTTTTCGGTTGCGGAGCAGTGTGTGCGCCTCGGTATCCCGGCGGTGGCGATATTTCCCGCCATCGGCACGCAATTGAAGAGCAGCGACGGCCGCGAGGCGACCAACCCTGAAGGCCTGGTTCCGCGCGCCGTGAGCGCACTCAAGCAGCGCTTTCCCGAGCTTGGCGTCATCACCGATGTCGCGCTTGACCCCTATACCACGCATGGGCACGACGGCGTAATAGACGCGGAAGGCTATGTACTGAACGACGAAACGCTGGCGATCCTCGAGAAACAAGCCTTGATCAACGCCGCTGCGGGCGTCGACGTCGTTGCTCCGTCCGACATGATGGATGGTCGCATCGGGGTCATTCGTCGCGCCCTGGACAAGGAGCGCTACATCCATACCCGCATACTGGCCTATTCCGCGAAGTACGCGTCCGGATTCTATGGACCGTTCCGGGATGCGGTGGGGTCAGCAAAAAATCTGGGGCGCGGCAACAAGCTCAACTATCAGATGGATCCCGCCAACAGTGATGAGGCGTTGTGGGAAGTCGGTCTTGACCTCGAGGAGGGGGCCGATATGGTGATGGTCAAGCCCGGATTGCCGTATCTGGACATCATCCGGCGCGTCAAAACCGAATTCGGCGCGCCAACCTACGCTTACCAGGTCAGCGGCGAATACGCCATGCTCAAGGCGGCGGCGGCGCGAGGATGGCTGGAAGAAAAGCGCTGCATCATGGAGATGCTCCTCGCATTCAAGCGCGCAGGCGCCGACGGTGTGCTGACGTACTTCGCCCTCGATGCGGCGCGCTGGCTGAAAGAGGCTTCATAGCACCAAGATCTATTCCGCTGAAAGGAGCGCTTCGACCGCTTCGGGCTTGGCGCGTTCGATCGCCTTTCCGTTTGGCGTGGCGCGCAGCGGCCGCCGCAGGTCTTCTGAAGTCAGCACTTCTACGCGTATCTCCACGTCTTCATCGTTCAGCAGGAAAACCGGGATCGTACGCTCTTCCTCGCCCGAAAAAAGCCGGCGCTGCGCGGTCGTGTACGGAATGCTGCGATCGATCAAGTACAGTTCTACTGCTTTGGCGCTATCGGCAAAAAGCTGGAGGTCGATATCAGCGTATCTGCCCGCGTTCCCATTCAACACGGAGCCGGTGAGATAGGGGTTGAACTGGCGGAGTTCGCGCATTGCGCTCAACGCCCGTTCGCGCAACCGCCTCAGCCGGCTGCGATGCTCGTTGCGCTGGTAGAGCTCGTGGTACGACTGGAGCGCTTCGTCTATCTCGTCGTTGGTGGGAAGCTGTCGCGAGTCGGGGGCACCCGCTTGCCGGGCGGCCTTCCGTTTGGCAAGCGCATGATCCTCTATGCCATCCTCGGCCATCAGCCGAGCGGCGATATGAGCGATGCGGCTGCGGATATCATTCCGCGGACGTTCTTTCATCTGCGTGCTTCTAAAACAATTGATTGCGGATCTCTTCTGCCGGATGCTCGGCACCGAATACGGCGCTTGCGACTGCACTGTCGGGAGGTTGAAACTCGTGATAGAAATAATCGGCGATTCCGGCCTGACCCTCTGCCAATCGCAATCCCGTTTCCGGGTCGACCTGTGCCGACACCACCCCGGGTGGCGGCGCCAGCACTTCCTCGGCGACACCGTTCAGCACCGCACCCATATAGCTCATCCATATCGGCAGGGCTGCGCTCGCGCCCGTTTCGTTGCGACCCAGGGTTTGCGGGGTGTCGAATCC
>JBQTJV010000306.1:0-17853 GCA_052386775.1 Betaproteobacteria bacterium | reverse complement strand
GAGTTCACAAAACTGATCGCTGCCGACAGATTCGGTGTCAGGAGCTGGATCTGTCCGCCGACGAGATCGGTCAGCGCGGGACCCTCTCCTTTGTACGGTATATGGGTTGCTTCGATCTTCGCGCTGTAGAGAAAGTTTTCCGCGGCGAGGTGGGTCTGGGTGCCGAACCCCGCTGAGCCGAAGGTAATGGACTTGGGCCTCGATTTCGCGAGCGCGATGAGGTCGCTTATCGTCTTGACCGCGACGCTGTTCGCGACCACCACCACTTGCGGGCCGCTGGCAACGTTGGTTATCGCGGCAAAGTCCTTTTCCGCGTTGAACGGTATTTTCTTGTAAATGTGCTGGTTCGCCGTCACGACTGACCCTGAGGGCATGAACAGCGTGTACCCGTCCGCCGGCGCCTTTGCCGCCAGCTCCGCCCCGATGTTGCCGCCCGCGCCCGCGCGATTATCCACAACGATGGTCTGGCCCCATATTTCCGTCAGCTTCTGCGCCACAACACGCGTTACGATATCGGTGGCGCCTCCGGGCGCGAACGGCACGATAATCCGGACCGGCTTGGTGGGATAGGTTTGCGCGCCGGCACTAACCGCCCCCAGCGTCAGAACCACCACCGCAATCCACTTTGCAGTCCGCATGCTTTCCTCCGCGTTCCCTGTGTTGTATTGGATCAACCCTGTTGAGCACTCACCATACCGCAATACCGCGCAAAACGGCAAGCAAGCACTACAAGCCGATCGCCTCTGCGGTCAGTCGTCGCAGATCGCGTTTCAGGCGTTCGCGGACCGCGCGACAGTCCGGCCGCCGCACGCGGTTGATGAGCTCGTAGGGATCTTTCTCCAAGTCGTATAACTCGTCCAGTTCGCCGACGCGACCGCGGTTGATCCAATGAATGTACTTGTAGCGCTCGCCGCGCACCGACTTGTACGACATTCCGATCAACCAGGGATAGGCGTTCTCCGCCCAGTACTCGATCAAAAACGATTTGCGCCAGCCCGCGCGCTTGCCGGCAAAAAGCGGCAGCAGCGAACGTCCCTGGATCTGCGGCCCGGGCCTGCCGCCGGCCAGTTCGATCAGCGTCGGCGCAATGTCCTGGCAGAGCACGAGGCTGGCGAGGCGGGTTCCGGGTTTCACGCGCTTCGGAAAGCGCGCGATGAAAGGCGAGCGTATGCCTTCCTCATAGGCGAACCGGCGCTCCGGGCCGAGCCCATGCTCGCCGAAGAAGTAGCCGTTGTCGCCAAGGAACAGGATGAACGTATGGTCCAGCTGGCCCGTGTCCTCAAGCGCCTGAAAGAGCATGCCGACACCCTCTTCCACCGAGGCCATCATCGCGGCGCGCAGCCGTATTTCTTCCTGGGTGCCGGCGTGTATGGCATCGAGCAGATCGCGCGATTGCCTGTTCTTGCGCAGCTCCAGCGCCTCGGCCCACGCCGGCTTCTGCTTGATGATTTCCTCGGCGGCGAGCATGTTCGGCTTCTTGGGGAAGACACAGCCGCGGTAGAGATCCTTGTGCCGCTCGGCCGGCCGATACCCATCCATTCTGAAAGTGCCGTCCGCCGCCTGCTCGGCGTCGGGATGCACCGCCTTGTGCGCAAACCACAGCGACCATGGTTTACGGTGCTTTTTCCTTACGTAGGCCACTGCCATCTCGTTCATGATGTCGGTCACATATCCCTGGCGCTGAACATAGGTGCCGTTTTCGTTGAGCCTAGGATCGTAGAGCCGCCCGTGGCCGTCGTAAGCGATCCAGTGATCGTAGCCCGGACGCGGCTTGCCGTCGTTGCCCATGTGCCACTTGCCGATATGGGCGGTCTCATAACCGAGGCGCTGCAGCTCGAGATGGTAGTTCGGCAGGCGGTGGCTCGCCGCATCGCGCGCGACGTTGTCGATGATGCCGTGGCGGCTCGCGTACTGACCGGTCAGAATGGACGCTCGATTGGGGGAACAGATCGGCGTGGTGTGGAACGCCCGTTCAAACAGTGCGCCCTCTTGCGCGATGCGGTCGATATGCGGCGTCTTCATGTAGGGGTGGCCGCCGGCACCGAACTCGTCGAACCGCAAGTCGTCGACCAGTATGATGAGGAAGTTCGGTTTTGTTCTCATGTCGTCTCCTTGCTGCGCTGCCACCGGTCTTGCGACGCGACGCGGCTCCTAAAGACTGCGGGGCGCCGCGTCGCGTACACCATCGCGAGCAAAACCAGCACCGGCGCTCAAACCAGATTCAGCAGAAACACGAGTCCCGCCGCGAGGCTGAGTCCCGCGGCCGCCGCCGCAAGCGTCTTCTGCCAGTCACGCCACGGCAGAAACTCCAGCATGAGCAACCGCAGTCCCCCGGTCAGATGCGCCGCAAGCAAGACGACGAGCGCCGCTTCGGCCGCCTTGACGAGCGGCTGCTCCGTCCAGCGCAAGAAAACGTCCAGCGCTGCTTCGCCGTGCAACGCCTGTCCGAGCGCCCAGAAATGCAGCGGCAGGAACAGCGCCAGGAACAGTCCCGACAGCCGATGGACCACGAACGCCCAGTACGCCGGGTGGTTCCGCGCCCTGAAGTCGTTTTTCACGCGAATACCGCCCAGGCGGCGCGTAGTCCCCAGGCAGCCAGCAGCCCGCCCATAAAGAGCATGGACAGATCCAGCGTCCAGCCCCGCCAGCCGATGGTCTCGGAAAGGACGGTGCGCAGCCCGATCGGTGCGTGGACGGCAACCGCCAGCACGAATAGCGCATAGAAAGCGAACCAGCCGGCATGACCGCGCGTGCGCCCGAGGATTTCAGCCGCGGTGAGCCCGTTGCGTGTCGCGTAAATGACGGTGGCGAGGTGAACGATGATGCACAGCGCGAGTATCGCGGCGCTCGCCCGCTGGGCGCCCCACAGCAACACTTGAGATCGGATTCGCATCGCGCTATTCATCCGCCAGCTCGCCCTTCAGGGCGGCCATCAGAACGCGCCGTTTGAGGCCGGCAATGCCCGCCGTGGGTGAGAGGTGCTTGGGACAGCGCTCGGTGCAGTTCATGTGGGTGTGGCAGGCGTGGCAGCCGGCGTCGCCGGCGATCGCCGCCAGCCGCGCGCGGTGGTCGACGTCGCGCACATCGTTCACGAGCGTCCAGGCGCGATTCAGTGCTGCCGGACCGAGATAATCGGGATTCCAGGCCACCACATCGCACGAGCTGTAGCACACGCCGCAGCCGATGCATTCGATGCCTTCGTCCACCGCCTTGCGCTGCGGCGTGTCGGGCGGGACGCGCGCAAAGTCATCGTGACGCGTCCGGTCGCCCTTGAAGCGCCCGCGCGCCCGCTGCCACTTCTCGAAGAACGGCGACATGTCGGTGACCAGATCCCTCACCACGGGAAGGTTGGCAAGCGGTGCGATCTCGAGACAGTCGCCCTGGAGGACGTTGGCAACGTGCGTGCGGCAGGTCCAGCGCGCCCTGCCGTTCACGGTCATCGCGCAGGAGCCGCACATGCCGACGCGGCAGGCATAGCGGTAGGCGAGCGTCGGATCGATGCGGCGCTGGATATGGCTGACGACGTCGAGCACGGTCTGGCTTTCGAGCCGCGGCACCTCGTACTCCTGGAAGCGGCCGGACTCGCTGCCGCGCCAGACGCTGACCCGGAGCAGATTCATGCGAAACGCCCGCAACGCGGTGCCGCAGAGCCGGTTACGCCCGGTACGAGGGTCTGCACTTCAAAACCGCTACGCGGACTCGTAGAGCCTCGTCATCACGAACTCGCGGTGGCCCAGCGCCTCAGCCGCCGTCAGGCGTCCGTTACACGTGCGCAGCATTACCTCGATCAATTCGTCGCCCGTCTGGTCCAGGTTTTTCTGGCGCTGCAGAAGACCGGAGCAGTCGTAATCTATGTGCTCGGACATCGTCCGCGCGGTTCGCGGATTAGCCGTGAGCTTGATCACCGGCAGGATCGGGTTGCCGATGACGTTACCCTGCCCCGTCGGAAAGAGGTGCACCGCGTAACCCGATGCCGCGAGCAACGTTACCATCTCGGCGGCCGCGGACGACGAATCCATGAACCATAGCCCCGGTCGCGTCGGCGTCTCCGCCTTGTCGAGCACGCCGATCACCTTGCATTTCTTGCCGATCTTCTGGATGTTGCCGAGCGCCTTTTCTTCGATCGTGGTCAGCCCGCCCGCGATGTTGCCCTTGGTCGGCTGCGACTCGGAAAGATCGTCCGTCTTGTGGCGTTCGATCACATCCTGATAGCGGTTGAACATGAACATGAAGCGATCGCGCACTTCGGGCGTCGCGCAGCGCTCCGCGACGATGTGTTCGCCGCCGGTGATCTCGGTGGTCTCTCCAAAGCACATCGTCACGCCGAGCGGTTCCAGCTTGTCGAATGCACTTCCCACGGTAGGGTTGGAACCGCAGCCCGAGGTCGTATCCGATTCACCGCACTTGGTGGATACCCAGAGATCGCCAATCGGCGCCTGCTCGCGCCGCAGTTCCGATGCCCACTGCACATATTCCTTGGCGACCTTGGAGGCACGCATGATGGTGTCGTGATCGCCGTGCAGCTCGATGCCAAAGCCGGTGACCGGCTTGCCGCTCTTCGCGATGCCGTCGACGATGCGCTTGGTCCAGCCCTCTTCGATGCCGATCACCACCACGGCTGCGACGTTGGGATTGGAGCCCGCCCCGATCAGCGTGCGGAAGTGAAGATCGAGATCCGCGCCGAATTGCAGCCGGCCGTAGGGATGCGCAATCGCAAGCGTGCCCTTGATATTGTTGGCGACCGCTTCGCACGCGGCGTTCGACAGATCGTCGACGGGAAGAATGATCACGTGGTTACGCACGCCGAACCGGCCGTTCTCGCGGCGGTAGCCCCAGAAGGTGGTGTTGCTGTTGATCATGGTCGTATTCCTTGGATTGAGTTGCGGTGGCTACCAGCGCTTGGTCTTGAGGTTATGCACGTGAGCGTGCTCGCCAGTCTTGATGTCTGACACGGCTTTCCCGATGTCGTGGCCGTACTTGATCACCGTTTCGCCTTTCCTGATTTCCCGGGTGGCCACTTTGTGCCCGATCGGAACATCGTTGAGCGCCTTCACCTTGATGGTGGAATCGTCCTCCATCACCCAGCCGACCAGTTCCTGTCCGGCCTTGATGTCTTCGACCACCGCAACACCTACGGTGTCCTTCTTGTCGTGCACGAGTATGTGAATCATGGTGAATCCTCCTTGGAACGCGTTCAGGCGGGGGTGCGAACCGCGAACTTTACGCCTCGCCAGGCCTCTAAGTCAACTATATGAGCTATATGAATTTAAGCGCAGGGAATGCTAATATCCGGGCCGGCCACCGGATCGCACGATGATAGTTTCGCCCACCGCAGGAAACGTTACGCCCAATCCGCTCTACAAGGAAGTGAAGATCCGCATCACCCGGGAGCTGGCTGCGGGCGTCTGGAAGCCCGGAGACTCCATCCCCAGCGAGTCGCGGCTCGCGCGCGACTTCGCCGTTTCCATCGGCACGGTGCGCAAGGCGGTCGACGAGCTGGTCGCGGAAAAGATCCTGCTGCGGCAGCAGGGGCGCGGCACCTTCGTCACCACGCATTCCGAAGATCGCACGCTGTTCTACTTTTTCCATATCGTCGGCAAGGACGGCAGCAGGGAATTGCCGGTGACCGAGCTGCTTTCGTTCCGAACCGCCAGAGCAGGCGTTGAAGAAAGCGGGAAGCTGCGCATCCCCGAAGGAAGCCGCGTGCTGCGGATACACAACCTACTCAAATTGGGCGCCAAGCCGGTCATCTTCGACGAGATCGGCGTCCCCGCAGCCCTGTTTCCCGGCCTGGACGAGTCGAGCTTCGCCAATCGTAGCGGCACGATTTACGGGCTGTATCAGGCCCGGTATGGCATCAACGTGATTCGCATCAGCGAGCGGCTGTCCGCGGCGCCCGCCACGCAGCCCGTCGCCCGGCAGCTAAAAATCGCTGCGCGGGCGCCAACGCTGGTGATCAAGCGGGTTGCGTTCAGTTATGACGACATGCCGGTGGAATACCGGACGAGCTGGGTGAACACCACGGCCCACGAATACCTGAGCGACCTGTGGAAGGCGGAAAGGCGCTGAAGCGAGGCGCGCCCCGGGCGGGCTTCCCTATTCCTGCGTGTCGGTTTCGGCAGCCGAGGCGCCGCCGCTCAATTTTTCCTTGATGCGGGCAGCCTTGCCGGAACGCTGGCGCAGGTAGTACAGCTTCGAACGACCGACGTCACCGCGTCGCTTCACTTCGACAGAAGCGATCATCGGTGAATACGTCTGGAACGTGCGTTCGACGCCCTCCCCCGAGGAGATCTTGCGCACGATAAAAGACGAGTTGAGGCCGCGGTTGCGCTTGCCGATCACCACGCCTTCGTAGGCTTGGACGCGCTTGCGATCGCCTTCCACCACGTTGACGTTCACGATCACGGTGTCGCCTGCGGAAAACTCGGGAATGGTCTTGCCGAGCCGTTTGATCTCTTCCTGCTCGAGCGCCTTGATGATATCCATGTTCATGCTCCTTGCACTTCTTTCGTATATTCGTCGAGCAACGCCCGCTCTTCCGCGGTCAGTTGCCGCCGCGCCAGCAGGTCGGGCCGACGCTGCCAGGTGCGGCCCAGAGCCTGCTTGAGCCGCCACCGTCCGATTTCCGCGTGATTGCCCGACAGCAACACCTGCGGCACTTCAATTCCTTCAAACACTTCGGGCCGCGTGTAGTGCGGGCAGTCGAGCAGCCCATTCACGAACGAATCCTCCGCCGCCGAATCGGCATCCCCCAACGCACCAGGGAGTTGCCGCACCACACAGTCGATCAGGACCATCGCCGCCAGCTCTCCGCCCGAGAGCACGTAATCGCCGATCGAAATCTCATCGTCCACGCAGTGCCGGATCACGCGTTCGTCCACGCCTTCATAGCGCCCGGCGAGCAGCACCAGCCCCTGCTCGACCGCGTATTTCGCCACTTGCGCGTGGTCGAGCAAGCGGCCCTGCGGCGACAAGTACACGATGCACGGTCTTTGCACGCCGGCGCTTTTCTGCCGTTGCCGCGCCGCTGAGATCGCCTTCTGCAATGGCGCCGGCATCAGAACCATGCCCGGCCCGCCCCCGTACGGCCGGTCATCGACCGTCCGATAGGGATTGCCTGCGAACTCGCGCGGGTTCCATGCCACCAGTTCGTACAGCCCGCGCTCCCGCGCCCGTCCCGTCACTCCCCATCCGGTCACCGCCTCGAACATGGACGGAAACAAGGTCACGACATCGAACTGAAGCATCAGTAATCCGCGCTCCAATCCACGCTTATGACGCCGGCAACCAGATCCACGTCCCGCACGACATCCTCAATGAACGGGATCAGCCGTTCGCGTCCGTCTTGCACGACCAAGACATCGTTCGAGCCGGTCTGGAGGATACGGACCACCCGTCCAAGCCCCTCTCCGGCGATATTCGCTACCCTGAGACCGATCAGGTCGGCCCAGTACCACTCGTTTGGTGCCGTCTGCGGCAATGCCACCCGCGGGATGGCGACCTCCGCGCCCCGCAAGCGGGCTGCGGCTTCGCGATCTTCACAGCCGGTCAGCTTGGCGAGTAGCGAGCGCCCTTTCACCTGCGCTTTTTCTACATCATGCTCGCGCCACTCGGTGCCGCCGCCTATCCACCAGACGCGATACGAAAGCAAACTTGCGACGGAAGCGGTATACGTCTGAATTCTGAGCCAGCCCGCCACGCCGAATGGGGCGGCTATCCGCCCCATTACCACCCGCTGCTCAGGCCGGCTTCTGTTCGCCAAACTGCTTGACGAGTCGGGCCGCCGTATCGGATAACAGCGCGCCTTTGGACCGCCAGTACGCCAGGCGCTCGCGGTCGATGCGTAGCATTTCCTGGCCTTGCGGTGCTTTCGGGTTGTAAAACCCGATGCGCTCCACGAAACGGCCGTCCCGGGCGCGCCTCGAATCTGCAACGACCAGATTGAAAAATGGGCGCTTCTTGGCGCCCCCACGCGCGAGACGGATCACCACCATGATTACCTGCCGATCAGCTTCGAAAAGGGCGTGATTTTACGCCATTTTTTCACCGCGGCGCAAGGCGGGATGCGGGCCGGCGGCGCCTCAGCCGTTAGGGCCGCGCCGGGGATCTGCCCGGCAGTCTCATTCGTTGTGCGCTCGAACGCCGGGGCGCACAATGGCGGCCTTTTTGAACGGAAACCCGCATGAACCCGGAAAAAACCATAGCCACGGCGCTGGCAGAGCGCTTCGGGACCGAATTCGGGGTGCCCCAGGGATTGCCAGGCGCCCAGGAGCTTGCCCGGATCGCGACCCACTGCTCCCACCGCAAGTTCGATCCGCAAACGGTGGCGCCGGAACTGCTGCGGGTGCTCTTCGCCTGCGCCTTCTCCGCACCCTCGAAAAGCGACTTGCAGCAGGCCGACCTCATCCACGTTCGCGACCGCGCGCGCATCAAGGCCATCGCCGATCTGATCCCCGACATGCCATGGATCAACGACGCGCCGGTCTTTCTGCTCTTTTGCGGCAACAATCGGCGCCTGCGCCAGATTGGCGAGTGGCGCGGCAAGCCGTTCGCGAATGATCATCTGGATCACTTCATGAACGCGGCGGTCGACGCCGGACTCGTCATGATGAACTTCATCCGCGCCGCAGAAGCGGTCGGCCTCGGCGCATGTCCCATCAGCGCCGTGCGCAACCATCCCCATGCCGTAAGCGAACTGGTCTCGCTGCCCGACGGGGTGTTTCCGGTCGCGGGACTCGCCGTGGGTTACCCCGCCGAAACGCGGCGCATCAGCGCGCGCCTTCCCCTTGAGGTGACCGTGCACGTGGATCGTTACGACGAAGCGGAACTCCAAGGCCGGATCGATGCTTACGACCGGCGTCGACATGACTTGCAGCCTTATCGCCGGCAGCGCCATCCCGAGCGCTTCGGGAAAAGCGCCTTTTACGGCTGGTCAGAAGACAAGGCACGTCAGTATGCGGTGCCGGAACGCGCGGACTTCGGCGCCTTCATCCGGGCCAGAGGTTTCAGCCTGGATTAACGCATGCCCGGGAACATGCCCTTCATCGAACGCATCATCTTGGCGAGCCCGCCCTTCGCCATCATCTTCATCATCTTCTGCGTCTGCTCGAACTGATTGAGCAGCCGATTCACCTCCTGGACCGACACGCCGGCGCCAGTTGCAATGCGCCGCTTGCGGGAGGCCTTGATGAGTTCCGGCTTGCTGCGCTCGCCCGGCGTCATGGCGTTGATGATGCCCTCGATGCGCCGTATGACTTTGTCGTCCATCTGCGGCGTGCCCTGGGCCATCTGGGCGAGATTGCCGGGCAGCTTGTCGGCAAGCGCGGCCAGCCCGCCCATCTTTTTCATCTGGACGATCTGCTGCTTGAAGTCTTCCAGATCGAAGCCTTTGCCTGACTTGACCTTCTTCGCGAGCGTCTCGGCCTGCTCGCGGTCGACGCCCTTCTGCACGTCCTCGATGAGCGTCAACACATCGCCCATACCGAGGATGCGGGACGCCATGCGGTCCGGGTGGAAAGGCTCCAGCCCCGTCAGCTTTTCGCCCACGCCGGCAAACTTGATCGGTTTGCCCGTGACATGCCGGACCGAGAGCGCGGCGCCGCCGCGCGCATCACCGTCGAGTTTGGTGAGCACCGTGCCGGTGAGCGGCAGCGCGTCAGCAAACGCCTTCGCGGTGTTGACCGCATCCTGCCCCTGCATGGCATCCACCACGAACAGCGTCTCCGCCGGATTCAACGCAGCATGCAATTCGCGAATCTCGGCCATCATCGCTTCGTCGATCGACAGACGCCCCGCGGTGTCCACGATCAGCACGTCGTGATAATGCGTGCGCGCGAAATCGAGTGCAGCTCGTGCGATGTCAGCCGGTTTTTCCTGCGTCGCAGCCGGGAAGAAGTCGGCGCCGACTTGCGAGGCGAGCATCTGGAGCTGCTCGATGGCCGCCGGCCGATAGACGTCGCAGCTCGCCAGCAAGACCTTCTTGCGCTGCTGCTCCTTCAGCCATTTTGCGAGCTTGCCGCTCGTCGTCGTCTTGCCCGAACCCTGAAGTCCCGCCATCAGGATCACGGCCGGGGGCTTGGTGGCGAGGTCGAGCGTTTCGTTGCGCTCGCCCATCAACTGCACCAGTTCGCTGTGCACTACGCCGACGACTGCCTGGCCCGGCGTAAGGCTTCCGATCACTTCCTGGCCCAGCGCTTTTCCCCGCACGCGCGCAACGAAATCGCGCACGACGGGCAGCGCAACGTCCGCTTCGAGCAGCGCCACGCGAACTTCCCGCAGCGCGTCCTGCACGTTGGCTTCCGTGATGCGCGCCTCGCCGCGCAACGTCTTCATCGCGCGCGCAAGGCGCTGGGTCAGATTGTCGAACACGGGATGACGATAAGGTAAACTGCGGGAATGCGGGGGATTCTACCCTATCTGGTCAACGCGCTGCTGTACGGTGGACTTGCTTACCACTTCTGGCGCACGCGGTGGCTGCATGCCGGGAGATCGACCTCGATCCCTGCTTCAACGGGGCTCGAGCATTACGCGATGCTGGTGCCTTTGGGACTGCACACGGCGCTGCTCGCGCGCTCGGTGTTCGGCGGCCCGGGACTGTCTCTCGGCGTGGGCGATGCCGTCTCCGCGATCCTGTGGCTTACGGTGCTGATCTACTGGCTCGGCAACTTCTTCTACCGGCTGGAGGGGCTGCAAGCGCTGGTGATGCCGATCGCAGCGGCGGCCTCGCTGCTGCCGGCCGTCTTCCCCTCGGTGAGACCATTGCCGAACACCGAGTTCATGGCTTTCAAGTTTCATCTGCTGATCTCGATGCTGGCCTACAGCCTCTTCACCATCGCCTCGTTGCACGTGCTGCTGATGGCATTGCTGGAGCGCCGGCTGCATGACGGAGCGCTGCCGCAAGTACTGCAACGGCTTCCGCCGCTGCTCGCGATGGAGACGATGCTGTTTCGCGTGATATGGGCGGGTTTCATATTGCTCACGCTTACGCTGGCGAGCGGGATGATCTATTCGGAAGATCTCTTCGGCAAGGCGGCCCAGTTCAACCACAAGACCGTATTCGGCGTGCTGTCGTGGGTCATCTTTGCGGCGCTGCTGGCCGGCCGCCACATCTACGGCTGGCGCGGCCGCGTCGCGGTCCGCTGGACCCTGGCGGGATTTCTGACCCTCATACTGGCGTATGTCGGCAGCAAGTTCGTCCTCGAAATCCTTCTCGGTCGCGCTTGACCGGGAAAAGCTCTCGCGTCGTATCGGTCCCGTGCCGTTTGGCATGACGGAGTGAACCATGGAAATTCTGCTTCTGGCTGGCCTCATACTGGTCAACGGCGTATTCGCGATGTCGGAGGTCGCCCTGCTCACCGCTCGCATGCCGAGACTGGCTGCGCTTTCCAACCAGGGCGATGCGCTCGCTGCCGCAGCCATAAAGCTCACCCGGGAACCGACGCGTTTTCTTTCCACCATACAGATCGGCATCACGGCGATCGGGCTGCTCAATGGGATCGTCGGCGAGGCAGCCTTTGCACCGCAGTTGTCGGCGTGGTTTCAGTCGCTCGGACTGGAACCACGCGCGAGCGCAATTACCGCTACGGCGGTCGTCGTGATCACCGTGACGTATTTCTCCATCGTGATCGGCGAGCTCGTGCCCAAGCGACTGGGGCAGCACAACGCCGAGCACATCGCGCGGCTGGTGGCGTGGCCGATGCGTTCGCTGGCGGCGATTTCCTCGCCGTTCGTGCGCCTGCTCTCCACGTCGACAGACGCCCTGCTCAAGCCGCTGCTGCGGCTGCTCGGCATGCGCCACCGGGAGTCGGGTTCGCAGCCGTTGTCGGCTGAAGAGATACGCACCGTCATCCTGGAATCGTCCAATGTGCTCCCGAAGAAGCATACGTCGATCCTCTTGAATTTGTTTGACCTGGAGGCGATAACGGTCGACGACGTCATGGTGCCGCGCAGTCAGATCGAGGCCATCGACCTGGATGCGCCGCTGGAGGAGCTGGTGCAGCAGATCGCCACCGCATACCACCGGAGGCTGCTGGTGTACGACGGGCGATTGGATGACGTAGTAGGCACGCTGCGGGTGCGCAATGCACTGAACCTGATGCAACGCGACGAATTGCGCAAGGAAACGTTGCGCGAAATCGTACGCGAGCCGTACTTCATCCCGTCCGGCACGGCGCTCTTTTCCCAGCTGCAGAACTTCCTGGAGCAACAGGATCGCGTGAGTCTGGTCGTGGACGAGTACGGCGAGCTGATGGGTCTCCTCACTTTGGAAGATATCCTCGAGGAGATCATCGGGGAATTCACCACCCAGTCGCCGCTGCAGACGCGCGGCTTCGCCCGGCAGAGCGACGGCAGTTACCTGGTGGAGGGCGGCGCACTGCTGCGAGAGCTGAACCGCAAGCTCGGGTTCCGGTTTCCGCTGGACGGTCCCAAGACGCTGAACGGGCTCATACTCGAGCACCTGCGCGACATACCCGAGCCCAACACCAGCCTCAAGATCGCTGGACACTACCTTGAAATCGTTCAGACCCAGGACCGCGTCGTCAAGGCGGTGCGGGTGCTCGCGCCCGCGATCGAAAAATCGGGGGCGACAGGCGCGTGAGTCTGTGGCAAATTAGGCTTTACAAAGGCGCGCCAGACGCGCATCATCTTTTTAATAAGTTCATGTAACCCGTTGGGTCGACGGGCGAATTGGGGGGTTGGTAATGGCGACGGCAGCGGCGGCTGTAAAAAAGCCTGAGGTCAAGGAATTCAATTTCACCTGGGTCGGGCAGGACAAGACCGGGAAAACCGTGCGCGGTGAAATGCGCGCAAGCGGCGAAGCACAGGTCAACGCGACACTGCGCCGTCAGGGGATCAAAGTCGTCGAGGTCAAGAAGCAGAAGCTCGGCGGCGGCAGCTCGATCACCGACAAGGACATCACGCTGTTCACGCGGCAGCTCGCAACGATGATGAAATCCGGCGTGCCGCTCCTGCAGTCCTTCGATATCGTCGCGAAGGGGCACGGCAATCCCCGCGTTTCCCGCCTGCTGCTCGACATCAAGACCGAAGTGGAAACGGGCTCGAGCCTGAAACAGGCCTTCGAAAAGCATCCGCTCTATTTCGACGCCCTGTTCTGCAATCTCATCGGCGCGGGGGAGGCAGCCGGTATTCTCGACAGCCTGCTGGACCGGCTTGCGTCATACAAAGAAAAGATTCTCGCCATCAAGAGCAAGATCAAGGCGGCCTTGTTCTATCCGCTGTCGATCATCATCGTGGCGTTCATCATTACGGCGGTCATCATGATCTTCGTGATCCCCGCCTTCAAGCAGGTCTTCACCAGCTTTGGCGCGGACCTGCCTGCCCCGACGCTGTTCATAATGGCGGTTTCGGATTTCTTCGTCGAGTACTGGTATGCCATATTTGGCGGCCTCTTCGGGGCGGGCTATGCCTTCTTCTGGACCTGGAAGCGCTCGGAGAAGATGCAGATCTTCATGGACCGGCTCATGCTGCGCGTGCCGGTGTTCGGCGATCTCGTCCGGAAGTCCTCGATCGCGCGCTGGACGCGCACGCTGTCCACGATGTTCGCCGCCGGCGTACCGCTCGTCGAAGCGTTGGACTCTGTCGGGGGCGCCTCGGGAAACTACGAGTACCTCGTAGCCACCAAGAAAATCCAGTCCGAGGTTGCGACCGGTTCCAGCCTGACGTCCGCCATGCAAGGCACAGACGTCTTTCCCAACATGGTCATCCAGATGGTGGCGATCGGCGAAGAATCCGGTGCATTGGATTCCATGCTTTCGAAAGTCGCGGACTTCTTCGAGCAGGAAGTGGACGATGCCGTGGAAGCCCTGTCGAGCCTTATGGAACCGATGATCATGGTGGTGCTCGGCACGCTGATCGGCGGTATGGTGATCGCGATGTATCTGCCGATCTTCAAGCTCGGCGCGGTGGTGTAGATCCGCTGATTTGGCATTCCGACTCACAGGCCGGGGATGCTGGTGCGCGGTCCCCGACTGCATGGGCGTTCGTTCCCGGGTCGGCCGGCCGGCTGCAGACTCTGAGGCCCTGATGCCGCAGGCGTGGAGCGCGGAGTGTTGAGCGTCCTCGCCGACCCGGTTTACTTCGTCGTCATCGGCGTCTTTCTTGGCCTGTGCGTCGGCAGCTTCCTCAACGTGGTGATTCATCGGCTGCCCCGGATGCTCGAGCGGCAGTGGCGTGCGGAATGCGCCGATCTGACCGGCGCAACAGCGGAGGCCGGCGAGCGCTACAATCTTGTGCTGCCCCGTTCGGGTTGCCCGGCGTGCGGGCACACCATTACCGCGCTGGAAAACATCCCGGTTGTAAGCTACCTGGTGCTGCGCGGCAGGTGTTCTGCCTGCAAGGCGCGGATTTCACCGCGTTACCCTCTCGTGGAAACGCTCTCCGGGGTGTTGAGCGGCTATGCGGCCTGGCGCTTCGGATTCGGGGTGCCGGCACTCGGCGCGCTGCTTTTCTGCTGGGCGATGATTGCACTTGCCTTCATCGACCTCGACACGTTTTATCTGCCGGACAATATTACGTTGCTCCTGTTGTGGACAGGGCTCGTCTTCAACGTGTTCGGCATATTCACCGACCTCAGCTCCGCTGTGATCGGTGCCGCGGCCGGTTACCTTGTGTTGTGGTCGGTGTTCTGGCTCTACAAACTTGCCACCGGCAAGGAGGGCATGGGTTACGGTGATTTCAAGCTGCTTGCCGCGATCGGCGCCTGGCTGGGATGGAAGGTGTTGCCTCTGGTGATCCTGCTCTCTTCCCTGGTCGGTGCGGTGGTCGGCATCGCCCTCATTGTTTGGGCCCGGCATCAACGCGATGTGCCGATCCCGTTCGGGCCCTATCTCGCCGTCGCCGCCATCGTTGCGCTCTTCCACGGTGCGCCGATCAACGACCGTTATCTCGATCTCTTCTGATGCACGAGACCTTCTGCGTGGGTCTTACCGGTGGCATCGGCTCCGGAAAGTCCAGTGCAGCAAAAATCTTTGGCGAGCTGGGTGCAGGCGTGATCGACACCGACGAGATCGCCCACGAACTGACGCGCAGCGGCGGCGCGGCGCTTGCCGAAATCGCAGCCCGGTTCGGGCGCGAATACCTGGGGCCCGATGGCGGTCTTGACCGCGCTGCCATGCGGCGGCTGGTGTTCGCCCAGACCGAAGCGAGAGCGCGGCTGGAAGCCATATTGCATCCGCTGATCCGCAAGGAGGTCCAGGCGCGCATCGGGGCCACGCGGGCCCCCTACGTTATGGTGGTCGTTCCGCTGCTGCTGGAAACCGGCGCATACAAGACGCTGATCAGGCGCGTGCTCGTAGTGGACTGCGATGAGAAACTGCAGGTGGAACGGGCCACGCGCAGGAGCCAACTGGCCGCTGATGAAGTGCGGGACATCATGGCGGCTCAAATCTCCCGCCCCGCCCGGCTCGCCGCGGCAGACGATGTACTGCACAACGATTCCGATCTGGATACGTTGCGCCGCGGCGCGCAAGCTTTGCATGAAAAGTACCTTGGCCTGGCCGCGCAACACCGCCGCAGTTCGGCATCCAATTCAGGCAATCCTTAAAGAACTGGAAATAAAGCCTTTATTTTTCCCGGGGTTTGGTGAATACTTACCCCCAGTTTTCACGCCAACGTCCCGGGCGCCGTGATCAGCTACGAGTATCCTCTCAGCGAGCGCGTACGCACCCTGCTGCGCCTTGAAGACCTGTACGAGCGGGCCGAATACTTTCTCGCCAAGAGTGAGCCCCTCGAGCACCACATAGCGCTGCTCTCGGTCTTCGAAATCCTCGAAGTTTCGAGTCGGGCCGATCTGAAGTCCGATCTGCTGCAGGAACTGGAGCGTCAGAAGCAGACGCTCGAATCGCTGCGCGGAAATCCCGACATTTCCGAAAGCGCGCTCGACAGCGTCGTGTGGCAGATCGATCAGTCCTCGGCCCGTCTGTTCCAGGCGTCCGGAAAGGTCGGTCAGGAACTGCGGGAGAACGAATGGCTGATGAGCATCAAGCAGCGCACCAACATCCCGGGCGGCGTCTGTGAGTTCGATCTGCCTTCCTATCACTACTGGCTGCAGCAGGGCAACGAGCAGCGACGGCGTGATCTGCAGCAATGGCTGGCACCGTTTCTGTCCATTCGGGACGCCATCTCCATCGTGCTGCGGCTGTTGCGCGAGTCAGGCAAAACCTCGTCGCAGGTGGCGTATCAAGGCGTATACCAGCAGATGATGGCGGGTCGCGTCGCACAGATGCTGCGTATCGCGCTTTCGCGTGAGTATCACTGCGTGCCCGAAATCAGCGCGAACAAGTACGCGCTGAACATCCGCTTCACTACCCAGGAAGGCGTGCAGCGGCCGAGAGCCGCCGACACCGATGTCGAGTTCGAGCTGACGTTCTGTACGCTGTAGTGCATGATGCAACGCAGGCCGCGCATGGTGAACTGCCCGCAGTGCGGGAAGACGGTTGCCTGGGATGGCGCCAATCCGTACCGACCCTTCTGCTCGGAGCGCTGCAGGATGATCGATCTCGGCGCCTGGGCGAGCGAATCGTATCGCGTGCCGGTCGTGGAGAACAAGGAAGATCCTGAGACCGGGACGCCGCGCGAAGAGTCCTGACTTGCGCGAGGCCGCTTTACTCCCAGGCGCCGCGCAGCATGCTTATGCCATGGGCGCCTGCACACCACGCTCGATCGAGATCGTCATGACGCATTCCGCCCAGCGCGTACACCGGCAACGGACAGTCGCGAACCAGCGCGGCGAAGCGCTGCCAGCCCAGGGTCGGAGCGCCGGGATGCGTGGGGGTAGGCAATACCGGCCCCAGCACGGCGAGATCGGCGCCCAGCTGTGCCGCGTGCTGCAACTCGGCTTCATCGTGACATGACACGCCGACCAGGTCGAAGTCCGGCCGCGACGCCAAGGTGCCCAGCAATGCCGCCGGAAGGTGCACGCCGTCGGCGCCGACTTCGCGTACAAAACCGGGCGTTCCATTTACCAGGACGCGGGCGCCGTAGCGATGGGCCAGCTCGATGAGGCGAGCAGCGAGCCGGCGCTGCCCCGTCTCATCGAGGGTCTTTTCGCGAAACTGAAGCAGCTTCAAGCCGCCGGCCAGGGCGCGTTCCAAACGCCCCAGGAAGGCTTCCGCGCCGAACGCCACCGCGTTGGTGATGCCGTACACCGGCGGCAGCGCGAGCGCCCGCAGCACCGGCCCGTTGGCCGGCAGCAGCGGCGCTACTGTAACCCCCTGCGGCAGCTGCCAGGCAAATTGTTGCGCTTCCCTGCCGTGCAACACGCCATGCCATGCCGGCACGCGAAAGAAACGCAGGCGTACCGCCGCGTGCGCATAATCGTAGTCGCGCGTGATCCACGGGTACGCCCGCTCCACCTCGATGCCGAGTTCCTCGTGCAATTCGCGACTGAGCGCGGCGCGCGGAGACTCGCCATCCTCGACCTTGCCGCCGGGAAATTCCCAGTAACCCGCATACGGCTTGCCGGAAGGGCGCTGTGCGAGAAGAAAGCGGCCATCGCTGCGCAGAATCACCGCCGCGGCGACTTCGATGCGCCTCGTGGGCGTCACTTGCGCTTGCCGCCCTCCGCCCTGAGACGCTGCCGTCCCGCCCAGTCGCGCGCGAACTGCCAGGCGACGCGACCACTGCGCGAGCCGCGCTGCAGCGCCCACTGCAGTGCCGCCCGTTGCACGGCGTCGGCGTTCATCGCGGGCGCTTTGAAGTGCTCGAGCCAGACGGTGACGATCTTCAGGTAGTCATCCTGGTCGAACGGATAGAACGACACCCAAAGGCCGAAGCGCTCGGAAAGCGACACCTTTTCCTCGGACGTCTCTCCGGGATGGATTTCCTCCCCGACAT
>JBQTJV010000305.1:0-3753 GCA_052386775.1 Betaproteobacteria bacterium | reverse complement strand
CGCCGAGGAACGCGATGGGCACGAACACCGCGCACAGCGTGAGCACGATGGCGATGATGGGACTCGTCACTTCCCGCATCGCCTTGATCGCCGCCTCCCGCGCCTGCAAGTGCTCCTCGTGCATGATGCGCTCGACGTTTTCGAGCACGACGATCGCATCGTCCACGACGATGCCGATCGCCAGCACCATACCGAACAGGGTCAGCGTGTTGATGGAGTAGCCGAGCATGATCAGGCCGGCGAAGGTGCCGATCAACGATACGGGCACGGCGGCGAATGGAATCAGGGTCGCGCGCCAGTTCTGCAGGAACAGGAACACGACGAGGAACACCAGCACCATCGCCTCAAGCAGCGTGATCACCACCTCGCGGATCGACACCTTCACGAAGCGCGTCGTGTCGTACACCACCGAATGGGTGAGTCCCTGGGGAAACCGCTCGGCGATGGCAGCCACCTCGGCGTTCACCCGATCGGCGGTCGCGAGCGCGTTGGCGCCGGGCTGCAGGAAGATGCCGACCAGCGTGGCAGACCGGCCGTTGACGCGGCCCATGAATTCGTAGTCGCGCGAACCGAGTTCGACGCGCGCCACGTCCTTCAGACGCAGCACCGAGCCGTCGCCGTTGGCGCGCAGCACGATGTTCTCGAACTCCTCCGGCTCGGACAGCCGCCCCTTGGTGGTAATGCTGTAGACCAGTTGCTGGGCGTCGCGCGTCGGCGCCTGGCCGATGCGCCCGGCGGCAAACTGGGCGTTCTGCTCGTTGATCGCGCGCGTCAAGTCGGCGGTCGTGAGCTTCAACTGCGCGAGTCGGTCCGGGCGCACCCAGATGCGCATCGCGTAATCCTTCGCGCCGAAGATCTGGACATTGGTCGTGCCCGGAGTGCGCTTCAGCCGGTCGAGGACATTGAGCGTGACGTAGTTGGAGATGAATAGATCATCGCGCGTGCCGTCCGGCGAATAGAAGGCGATGACCTGAAGAAACGCGGACGAGCCCTTCTCCACCGTGACACCCTGCCGCCGCACTTCGAGCGGCAGCCGCGGCTCGGCCTGCTTCACGCGGTTGTTGACGTTGAGCGCGGCGGTGTCGACATCGCTGCCGATCTCGAACGTCACCTGGATCTCCACCACGCCGTTCGCCGCCGAGGTGGAGTTCATGTAAAGCATGTTCTCCACGCCGTTGATCTGGTTCTCGAGCGGCGCCGCTACCGTCTGCTCCAGCACCTCGGCCGATGCGCCCGGGTATACCGCGCGCACGGTGACCACCGGCGGCGCGATCTCCGGATACTGCGCGATCGGCAGCATGCGCATCGCGGCGAGTCCCGCGATGACGATGAATATCGAGAGCACGGCCGCGAAGATCGGCCGGTCGATGAAGAAGCGCGAGATCATTTCGCCTCCGGCTGCGCCGGCTTGCCTTCGGCGATCTTCACCGGTGCGCCCGGGCCCAGCTTGAGCACGCCGTCGACGATCACCCGCTCACCGCTCTTCAGCCCCGAGTGGATGATCCAGCCCTCGCCGGACCAGTCCCCCACTTCGACGGGGCGCGCTTCCGCCTTGCTGTCGGCGGTCACGACATAGACGAACTTGCCCTTGGGGCCTTCCAGCACCGCACGTTGCGGCACGACGATGGCCCCCGGCCGGACTGCGCCTTCGAGCACGATGCGGACGAATTCCCCGGTGCGCAGCATGCCGTCAGGATTTGCAAACTCGGCGCGGGTTTCGATGGTGCCGGTCTGCGGGCTCACCCGCACATCGGTGAAGTTGACGACGCCGCTCTTCCCGTAAGCGCGGCCGTCCGCCATCCTGACGTTGGCCTTGAATCGTCCCTGCGCCGGCAATTTCAACCGCCCGGCGTCCACGTCGCGGCGCAGCGCCAGGTATTCGCGATCCGGAATCCCGAAGATCACGTAGACCGGGTCGGTCTGCGTGACCGTGGTGAGCAGCACGTTGGGACCGGACACCAGCGTGCCCTCGGAAACCACGGAGCGGCTGGTCACACCGGAGATCGGTGCTTCCACCCGCGTGTACTGCAGATTCAGCTTGGCTTCGTTGACGCGTGCGCGCGCGCTCTTGAGTTCCGCGTCGGCCACCTGCTCGGCCGACACCGCGTCGTCGTACTCCTTCTGGCTGATGGCGCGCGCTTCGATCACCGGTCTGAGGCGCTTCACCTCGCGCTGCGCCTGGTTGAGCCGCGCTTCGGCCACGGCTACGTCCGCCTCCGCACGGGCAAGCGCGACGCGGAACGGCTGGGGATCGATCGTAAAGAGCGACTGGCCCTGCTTGACCGGTGCACCCTCGCGGTAATTGCGCTTTTCCAGTATCCCCGTCACGCGGGCGCGCACCTCCACCTCGCGATACCCGGCGGTCTGCGCGGGATATTCGTAGGCGACGGGCACATCTTTCGGCTCCACGTTGGCAACCGTCACGACCGGCGGCGGGAAGCCGCCGGGACCGCCGGGACCGCCCTGGCCGGGAGACTGGCCGCAGGCGCTGAGAGCCAGGGCGAGCGCAGACGCAACCGCACCACCCAGGAGACGAGGGGACAGGGGGGATGTTTCAGGCATGGGCCTTCCTCTTGTTCATTACGCCGCGAAAGTTCGCCAATCGTTAACGCGGGCTGCCAGTTTACATACAACCATGAATGTATGTAAAGTAGCACCTGCGCGCCCGACCTGATGGCGCAATGGAGTTTCATAACGTGGTAAGAAGAACCCGGGACGAGGCGATCGAGACGCGCAACACCATACTGGACACCGCGGAGCGCGTCTTCAGCGAGCACGGCGTATCCCATACTTCGCTGGCCGACATTGCGGCGGCAGCGGGCGTGACGCGCGGCGCGATTTACTGGCACTTCAAGAACAAGGCGGATTTATTCGATGCCATGATGAACCGCGTGGTGCTGCCGATGGAGCAGATGGCGGCGCGCGCCGGGGATACCGGGCTGGATGATCCGCTGGCGTATGTGCGGGCTTGCGCGCTGAACGTGCTGGAACGCGTGGTGAACGATCCCCAGTGCCGGCGCGTGTTCGAAATCTGCTGCCACAAATGCGAGTATGTCGACGAGATGTCGCAGGTCCGCGACCGGCACATCGAAGGGCGCGACAAATGTCTGAGCCATATCGAGAATGGCTTGCGCAATGCGGCGCGCAAGGGAATGCTGGCCCGCGGCGTCGATCCCCGTCACGCTGCAGTCGGACTGCACGCGCTGGTGGATGGCCTCATCATGAACTGGATACTCGATCCGCGTTATGTGCCGCTAAAGAAGGAGGCGGGCAGCATGATCGATCTTTACCTCGGCGGGTTGCGGGGGCCGGCCTCCCCGACGCCGCAACGCCGGGCGAAAGGAAAAAGCGTCAAACGCCGAAAATCCACGCGACCGGCATCGGCAGCGCATTGAATCGCCAGGCCCTGCTGTTGTGCGAAAGAACTAGGCGCGCCAGGGGCGCAGGTAATCCATGCGATCGGCGGAATGAACCATCATGCGCTGGACGATCCGATCCCGCAGCACGTGCAGCATGATTTCGGTGCCGGCGTCTCCACTCGCCCACAGCTTGCTGTAGAACTCGCTCTGCCCGCCGATCGACTCGCCCCCGATGCCGAGTATGACGTCTCCGCGGCGCACGCCGGCGCGGTGCGCGGGCGCCTCGGGAAGCACGCGGGTCACGACGACGTGGCCTTCGACTTCTTCCGAGTACACCCCCAGCCACGGGCGCCCGCCGCCGCGCCTGCGGCCCAACTGCAGCAAGTCCTCGAGC
>JBQTJV010000304.1:0-27456 GCA_052386775.1 Betaproteobacteria bacterium | reverse complement strand
CTGTTTCTCAAGGGCGAGAAGTGCTTCACCGACAAGTGCGCCATCGAGCGCCGCAACTATCCGCCGGGGCAGCACGGCCAGAAAAACACCCGTCTTTCCGGTTACGGCGTGCAGCTTCGCGAGAAGCAGAAAGTGCGCCGCACTTACCGCATGCTCGAAGGCCAGTTCCGCAGGACCTATCAGGAGGCTTCGCGCAGCAAGGAGGTGACGGGTGAAGCGCTGCTGCAGATCCTGGAGAGCCGGCTCGACAGCGTCGCCTATCGCATGGGGTTTGGCGCCTCGCGCGACGAGGCGCGGCAGATCGTGCGCCACGACGGCATCCTCGTGAACGGCAGGCGCGTGAACATTCCCTCGTTCCAGTGCCGCCCGGGGGACGTGATCGAGGTCGCGCAAAAGGCCAAGGAACAGCTGCGCATCAAGGCGGCTGCGGAAGCGGTGGAGTCGCGCGGCTACCCGGAGTGGGTCGAAGTGGACGCCAAGGCGCTCAAAGGCACGTTCAAGGCGCGTCCCCAGCGCTCGGAGCTGCCGTCCACCATCAACGAATCGCTGGTGGTCGAGTTGTACTCGAAGTAATTTCCGAGAGGAATTCAAGCCATGCAAAGCAGTGTGTTTTTGAAGCCCCGCATCATCGATGTGCAGAACATCTCGCCGTACCACGCCAAGCTCACCATGGAGCCCTTCGAGCGCGGGTACGGGCACACGCTCGGCAACGCGCTGCGCCGCACGCTGCTGTCCTCGATGCCCGGCTATGCCGCGACCGAGGTGAAGATCAACGGCGTGCTGCACGAGTACTCGACGATCGACGGCGTGCAGGAAGACGTGGTCGACATCCTGCTCAACCTCAAGGGCATCGTGCTCAAGCTGCATAACCGCGAGGAAGTGACGCTCAATCTCAAGAAGGCGGGCGAGGGCGTCGTCACCGCGGGCGACATCGAAACGACCCATGATGTCGAGATCGTGAATCCCGATCACGTCATCGCGCATCTCGCCGCGGGCGGCAAGCTCGACATGCAGATCAAGGTCGAGCAGGGGCGCGGCTACATCGCCGCGACCACGCGCCGGACGGCCGAGGAGGAAGGCCGCAACGTCGGCGCAATTCTCCTCGATGCCTCGTTCAGTCCGGTGCGGCGCGTGAGCTATTCCGTCGAGTCGGCCCGGGTCGAGCAGCGCACCGATCTCGACAAACTGATCATGGATATCGAGACCAACGGCGCGATCGACCCCGAGGAGGCGGTACGGTACGCCGCCCGTATCCTGGTCGAGCAGCTTTCCGTGTTCGCCGATCTCAAGGGGATGCCGACGCAGATCGAGGAGAAGAAGGCCACGCAGATCGATCCCGTTCTGCTGCGCCCGGTCGACGATCTCGAGCTCACGGTGCGTTCGGCCAACTGCCTCAAGGCGGAGAACATCTACTACATCGGCGATCTCATCCAGCGCACCGAGACCGAGCTGTTGAAGACGCCGAACCTGGGGCGCAAGTCGCTCAACGAGATCAAGGAAGTGCTCGCCTCACGCGGGCTGACGCTCGGCATGAAACTGGAGAACTGGCCGCCCGCCGGGCTGGAGAAGGTCTGAGGAAACACAATGCGCCACCGCCATGGTTTAAGAAAACTCAACCGCACCAGCAGCCATCGTCTCGCGATGCTGCGGAACATGACCAATTCGCTGCTGCGGCATGAAGTCATCAAGACGACCCTGCCCAAGGCGAAGGAGCTGCGGCGCGTGGTCGAACCGATCATCACGCTCGGGAAGAAGCCTTCCCTCGCCAACCGGCGGCTTGCTTTCAACCGGCTGCGCGACCGCGACATCGTGGTCAAGCTGTTCGAGGAGCTCGGCCCCCGTTATGCCAAGCGCAACGGCGGCTACCTGCGCATCCTGAAATTCGGCTTCCGCAAGGGCGACAACGCGCCGATGGCGTACGTCGAACTGCTGGATCGGCCGGAGCCGACCGGCGATGCCGAGGCGACCCCCAAGGAAAAGGCGGCGGCCCAGACGGCTGCGTGAGCAGGCCCCGAGCCCGCGAAAAGCCGGCCTCGTGCCGGCTTTTTTGTTGATCCGCGCGCGCCGCTGGCGGCTTGGCATCGCGGCCGACATCGGATTTACAATCAACGCATGCTGAACGAGCTGGAACTGACGGGCCGCGCGCGCTCGCACGTGATTCAGCGCGACGACCTGCGGGCGGCGCTGCACCGCGACGCGCTCGATGCCTATCTCGCGATGAAATCCGCCGCCTCGCGCGCCGGATTCGATCTGGAAATCGTCAGTTCGTTTCGCGATTTCAGCGCGCAGCAGCGCATCTGGGACACCAAGTATCGCGGCGAGCGGCCGCTGTATGATGCAGAGGGAAACGTGCGCGACCATGCCGCGCTCGATCCGGGGGAACTGGTCGATGCCATCGTCTGCTGGAGCGCCGTGCCCGGCGGCAGCCGTCATCACTGGGGCAGCGAGATCGACCTGATCGACCGCGCTGCCGTGCCGCCGGGTTACCGGGTGCGCCTGTTGCCGGACGAAACGCAAGCGGGGGGCGTCTTTCACCCGCTGCACCGGTGGCTGGACGACAACATGGCGCTCTACGGTTTCTTTCGACCCTACCGCATTTACCGCGGGGGCGTTTATCCGGAGCCCTGGCACTTGAGTTACGCGCCGGTATCGACGGCGGCAGCCTCGCTGCTCACTTTTGAGCTTTTCGAAGCCACCGTGCGTTCGAGCCGCATACTGGGCCGTGACGAGGTCATGCAGCGCATCGAGGCGATCTACCGCACCTACGTCATCAACGTGGACGCGCCTGCGTTCCCGGCACGCCAGGCAGCCGCCTGACGAGCAATCGAAGTGGCGATCTTTCTTTATTCCGACTTCGGGTCGGCAGACGTGTATGTCGGGCAGGTAAAAGCGACGCTGCAGCAGCATGCCGCCGGCGTGGCGGTGATCGACCTGCTGCACGATGCGCCGGCGTTCAACGTCAAGGCGAGCGCGCACCTGCTCGCTGCGCTGGCTCAACAACTGCCGGTGCGCTCGGTCGTGCTCGCGGTGGTCGACCCGGGCGTGGGAAGCGAGCGCCGCGCGGTTGCGCTGCACGCCGACGAACGCTGGTATGTCGGACCGGACAACGGCCTGCTTTCCGTCACCGCCTCGCGTGCTTCGTCGTACGAGCTTTACACCATAGCGTGGCGGCCGCGGGAGCTCTCCGCTTCTTTTCACGGCCGGGACCTGTTCGCGCCGGTGGCCGGCATGCTGGCCAGCGCTGCGGTTGCGGCCGGCACGCTAAAGCGGCAGTCAGCTGGACTGGAGGTGGACTTCGGAGCCGGCGACATTCCGGAAGTGATCTACATCGACCACTACGGCAACGCCATGACGGGTATTCGTGCCGACCGCGTCGACCGCACACGGAAGCTGCAGCTCGGGACGCGTCACCTCAACCATGCGCGCGTCTTTGCCGAGGTCAAACCGGGCGGGCTTTTCTGGTACGAAAACAGCTTGCGACTGGTCGAGATCGCGGCCAACGGGCGGAGCGCCGCACGAGCCCTCAAAGTGCGCGTGGGACAGCCAGTGCAGGTGACATAGCGGCGGTGCGATGACGCGGGATGCGGCGCGGTGAGGTGAGACTTATCACTTGCGCTCGCCCTCCGGGCCAACGGCTGCATCATAAGCGCCGCGCGCTGCGTGCGCCGTGTTTTGGGCCTGCTCGCCCGCCATGGCGGCTGCATCCCGCGCCACCTCAACCAGCGCGGCTGCGGCCTTGTGATTTTCATCGACGAGACGATCCACAGCCCCGGGTGCAGTCTGGGGCCGCTCGCTGCACGCGGCCGTGATCAGCAGCGCACCGGTCAGTGCCGTGCGCGCCAACCGGGTTCTAAGGCGATGGTTCACGCCCGGGCGGTGCGTGGCCCGAGCAGCAGCCAGAGGATGAGGCCGACGACCGGCAGCAGGATGACCAGCACGATCCACAGCACCTTGTTCGCGGTAGAGGCGCCGCTTTGCGCGATGTTGACGATCGCCCAGATGTCGAGAATGAGGATCAGCAACCCGAAGACTCCACCCACTTCTATGCCCATGGCAGTCGCTCCTTGCACGATATGACCGCGCTCCACACAATTCGTTTTTCCGGACGGCTGCTTTTTGAGCTGCGAGAAGGGCGCGTCTCCGAATGACGACAATCCACACCATCGGGCACGGCAATCGCACCGCCGAAGAGCTTGTCGGGTTGTTGCAGCGGGCGGGCATCTGGCACCTCGTGGATGTGCGCGCGTTCCCGGCCTCGCGCAGGCATCCGCATTTCGCGCGCACGGCGCTGGAGCGCACGCTGGGCGCTGCCCGGATAGCGTACTCCTGGGAAGGGGGGGCTCTCGGCGGGCGTCGGCGCCCGCAACCCGGATCCGCGAATACCGCGCTCAGAAACCCGAGCTTCAGGGCGTATGCCGATCACATGATGGCGCCCGCATTTCAGGCGGCGCTGGAGCGCCTGATCGCGTCAGCGGAAAAGACGCACACCGCCATCATGTGCGCGGAACGCCTGCCCTGGCAGTGCCATCGCTATCTGATTGCCGACAGCCTCGTTGCGCGCGGCACGGCGGTGTTGCATATCGTCACCGCGGACCAGCCGATGGCGCACAGGCTGAATGCGCTCGCCCGCGTAGAGGGCGCCGTGCCGATCTACGACATCGGCGTCCAGCCGGATCTGCTGCAGCAGGCGGAACCGCGCACCGGAAAACGTCGCAGCGGGAATCGATCCGACTAGGCCGGCGCGCGCACCAACGTCAGGCGGGCACCTGAGCGAGCTGCAAATCGGCGGAGTACGGGTTGCTCGGGTAGTGGAAGGCGACCGGCCCGTCGGGCAGCGCGTTCACGAACTGGCGCACGAACGGATCGTTCGAAGCCCTCACCTGCGCGGTAGTGCCCTCTGCGGCAACGACGCCGTTCGAAATGAAATACACGTAGTCCACGATCTTGAGCGACTCCGCCACGTCGTAAGTGACCACGATGGATGTCACGCCGAGCGCATCGTTCAGCTTGCGGATGAGATTCGCAATGACGTTGAGCGAGATCGGGTCGAGCCCGGAGAAGGGCTCGTCGTACATGATGAGCATGGGATCGAGCGCGATGGCGCGCGCCAGCGCCACGCGGCGGGCCATGCCTCCCGACAGCTCGCCGGGCATCAGGCGATGGGCGGCGCTCAAGCCCACCGCGTGCAGCTTCATCAACACGAGATCGCGGATCACGGGTTCGGGAAGGTCGGTGCGCTCGCGCATCGGAAAGGCGACGTTATCGAACACCGACATGTCCGTGAAGAGACCGCCCATCTGGAACATCATGCCCATCTGCCTGCGCATGAGGTACAGCTCGTCATCGTCGAGTTCGTGGACGATCTTTCCGGCGACCTTGACGTGCCCGGCGTCGGGCCGCAGCTGGCCTCCCACCATACGCAGCAGCGTCGTCTTGCCCGAGCCGCTGGTGCCCAGTATGGCGACGACTTTGCCGCGCGGGATTTTCAGGTTTATACCCTTGAGGATCTCGCGATCCCCGTAGGCGAACTCCAACCCCGATATCTCGATCAGCGTTTCCGTACTCGCTTCAGCCATGGCATTCGCGACCGTCACTCATGCGCGTAGTGTACAACGTTGACGGCTCATTGCCGCCGGCTCAGCAGCCGCTGCACGATGGCGACGAGGGCCCCGAGCGCGGCCGTCCAGGCGAGGCCGGCTGCGACGAGCGCGGGCCACCACCACGCCACGACGCGAGCGCGATAGGACTCCAGTGAACCGAGGAAAGAGCGCCGGTCCTGCGCCGTACGGCAGGCGCCGGGCGTTTCGAGCTCGGCGCACCGGGCCTCCAGCCAGGTGAGGGTTTCTCCGTACAGCGCGATCCAATAGGCGTACTCGCGGTCGGTATGGTAGATGAACCTGCACGCCGCACTGAGCAGCAGGGCCGCAGGCAGTGCAATCAGCAGCAGCTTATCCCAGCGGCTCATGGCGTCCGCTTTGCCTCATGCTGAGGCGCACGAATACCCGGGACGCGAATCGCTGTTGCCGCTTTCGGGGCAAGCGCCGGGGCAGCGCGATTCAGGCCGCTGCAGACTTCCGCACCGGGGCATCCGCGCCCGCATGCAGCAAGTCCATGAGGGTGCGCACCGAAGCGAGCGTCTCCAACCGCGACACCGCATCGATCGTCTCGTCGATCCGGCCCGCCGCAAACCGCGGTCGAGCATAGGTGCGAAATTTTTCCACGACCTGCGCCCGCGTGAGCCGGTTCTCCGGAGCGCCGCGCGGGAAGTCGCAGCGGGCGATGTAATGCTGTCCCGAGCCCATATCAACCTCGACAATCGCTTGTACACCGCTCAATGCCGGGTCGCATGTGACCTCGACCTGCTCCGCCGCGAAGCTGCGCAGCAGCGGGTCGTTGTAGCGGGCGGGCTCGAACTGCGCGAGCGTCAACTGCTTTTCGTGCAGGATCACGGCGGCGGCGTAGTGGATCGAAAGCAGCGCCTCGAACTTGCCCTGATAGCGCGGAAAGATCCCGTGCATGTCGAAAGCGGTCTTGCCCACCGAGATGCGCAGCTTCCTCACCCGGGCCGAATCCACCGGGTGTTTTTCGATGAGATCGAACATCGCGGTGATGAGGCCCTGAATCGTCGATGCGGATGGCCAGGGCCGCAGCGCGATCTGCTCCAGTTCCCAGTGCTTGCCGAGATCGGCGGTGACCGCTTCCGGGATTCCGCCGTTGGTATACGTCCGGTAAAGCCCGCCGTCCTCCGCGGTGAGGAACTGCCGGGTGGCGACGAACTTCTGCTGCGCGAGCAGCGCCGCCATGAGGCCCGACAGCGCTGCACGGCACTGGTGAAACTTCACCGTGGGCGTGCCCCACGCGGCAAACGTCCCGGCCGCCTGGCTGCCGGCGAGACCGAACGCGCGGGCCAGCGTCCCGGCATCGAAGCCGAGGAGACGGCCCACGGCCGCGGCGGCCCCGAACGGTCCGATGACGCCGGGGCCATGCCAGCCGCGTGCGCGAAACGCGGGAAAGTCCAGCCCGATACCGATGCGGGTCGTGGTCTCGAATCCCGATGCCAGTGCCACCAGCAGATCGCGCCCGCCGATCCCGTCCCGTTCCGCGATCGCGAGCGCCGGAGGCACGACCTCGGGCGTGATATGCGTCAACGTCGAGCGGTGGACATCGCACATGGTGACCGCGGTGATGAGATAGCCATTGAGGAGAGTCGCTCCTGCGAGCGAAAGGCGATCGCCGCCGATGACGCTGCTCTCCCTGGATTGCGCAAGGCCCGCGGCGAGCGCGTGCATCTGATGGGTTTCCTCTCCCTGATTGCCCGCCACGGCGCACGCGAGGGCGTCAAGGAGGAGATCCTTGCAATACTCCCGTACGGATTCCGGTATGTCGTCATAGCGCAGTTCTGCGGCAAACCGGGCGAGCTCGTGGGTTACATCACCGGCCATTCTCTTCTCCTCATCTGCATAGCGGGGCCATGATAAGCCGCGCAGCCCCAAAAGCAAGCCTCGCCGGGTGCCGCCCGGAAATGCAAATACACCGCCATGCCGCGGGGTTGTGTAACATCTGCACCACCCCTATCGCTCCCGGAACCGTCATGACCACGACCCGAACCGCGCGCCGGCTCACTCGCTACAACGCGTGGGCCAACAAGGCAATATTCGACGCCGTTGCCGCCCTGCCGGAAGACGAGGCGACCAAGCCGCGGCCCTCGCTCTTCAAGAACATGATTCATACCCTGAATCACAACTACGTGATCGATCGCATCTGGCAGGCGCATCTCGAGGGGCGCGACCATGGGTATGCGGCGCGCAATACGGCTGATCATCCGGCGCTCGCCGAGTTGTGGCGGCTCCAGCAGGAGGTCGACGCCTGGTACGTCGCGTGGAGCGACCAGGTGACCGATGCTGCGCTCGAGGAGCAGGTGGCCTTTACCTTGATCGGCGGAAACCGCGGCGTCATGACGCGCGGCGAGATTCTGCTGCACGTGGTGAATCACACCAGCTATCACCGCGGCTTCGTCGCGGACCTGTTCTACCAGGTACCGGCCCGGCCACCGACCACCGACCTGCCGGTGTTTCTTCGGGAGAACGCGGTCGACTGATGGTTCGCGCCATGGAACGGACAACGCCCGCCGGCGCTACCATAGACGTCAAGAAAGACGGCCCCTACGTGGTCACGGGGGAGTGCCGCCTGTACGACGTCGAAGGTAACGCGCTGCCGGTGCGCGGCGGTTTCGCGCTGTGCCGCTGCGGCAATTCGTCGCGCAAACCGTTCTGCGACGGCACCCACGCGAAGATCGGTTTCAGCGGGCTGCGCCATGCCTCGGGAGTGAACGACGGTGCGCAACCGTATCGCGGCAGACAGCTCACGATACACGACGATCGCGCCCTCTGCGCGCACGCCGGCGTTTGTACCGACACCCTGCCCGGCGTGTTCCGGCTGGGCCGCGAGCCGTGGATCGATGCCGACGGTGCCGCGGCGGAGGCCGTCATCGCGCTGATCGAGCGCTGCCCTTCCGGCGCGCTCAGTTATTCCATCGCGGGCGTGTCCGCGGAGCGGCCATCGCGCGAGCGGGCGATTTTCTGTTCCAAGGATGGTCCTTTCCGCGTTGCGGGCGGGGTGGCGCTGGGCGCGGGAGAGGGCGTCGCGCCGCGATTTTCCGACCGCTATACGCTGTGCCGCTGCGGCGGCTCGAAAAACAAGCCGTTCTGCGACGGCACCCACTGGGCCATCGGCTTTGACTCGAGCCGGGGTCGCCAGCGCGCCGTGCTCGTGCCGCCTCTCGGACTCACGCGCTTCAGTTGGATTTTTGGCATATCGCTGCTGGCAGGCGTCATCGCGGCGATACTCGGCATCGAGGCCGCGGGCAAGTGGGACACGCGCGGATTCCTCGGCAAAGCACCGCTCATTTCCGACCTCAATCTCGTGCTCCACGTCCTGCTGGTCACCGGGCTCACGTTCGGCGCGTGGCTCGCCCGGCGGGGTAACGTCGCAGCACATCGCTACAACCAGACGATCTGGGTGCTTCTAAACGCCGTCCTCGTGGCGCTCATCATGGTGCGCGGCATGGACAACGTGGCGATCGAGAGCATGGCCGACCTCGCGCCGGTGCACTATTGGGTGCCGTGGCTGCATGCCGTGGTGGGCGGTGCTACCGTGACCGCGGGATTGTGGCTCGTGCTGCAGATGAACGGCCTGCTGCCGCGTCCGTTGCACGTGGCCGCCTGGAAAGGGCTGATGCGCGCAACGCTCGTCGGCTATTGGCTCGTGGCGCTGCTCGGTCTTGCGGTCTATTACCTCTGGTTCCTGCGCTGATCGAATACCGCCTGCGGCAGCGCCCGTGAACTAACGGCACGCTGCGGCGGTCCGCATCATAGAGGTTCCCGAAGTCGTTATTAATGAAGGGACCAAGGATGCGCGTTATTGCTGTCGTCATGCTGGCGTTCGCGGCCGGTTGCGCCAACTTCGAGCGCGACCTGAGCGATGCCAGGGCGTCGTGGCTCGGCGCCACCTACGACCAGGTCGTGTTGCAGTGGGGCACGCCGGTGCGCAGCACCAGTCTGGCGGATGGACGCGATGCCTATACCTGGACTTCCGAAGGCGCCGTGTCGCGCGGCGCGCTGTGGCCGTCCATCGGGATTTTTGGCGGCAGCGGCGGCGTGGGCATAGGCACCGGCGTGACCGTCGCCCCCGGGGGCGGGGAACTGGTCCGCTGCGAACGCACCCTCGTCTTCAGGAACGGACGGGTGGTAGAACAGAACTGGCAGGGCCCGGCCGAGTACTGCAGCACCTTCCGGCGCGCCTAGCTAGCGCCCCCGCACCAGAGCAAACATTCCGTCGCCGAAACGCGACCGCAGTTCCTGATGGAGCGGCTGCACGGCGCGCGCGAAGGCATCGCGTTCGTCTGCACTGAGTTCGGTGATCTCGCCCCCTGCGTCCTCGATCGCACGCCGGGCGATCCGTTCCTCCTCTTCCGCAAGCTTTCTCTGTTCCACGATCGCTTCGCGGGCGGCGGCCTGCATGGCCTCGCGCAGCCGCTGCGGCCAGCCATCGTAAGCCGCGCGATTCACGTAGATGCCCCGCGACAAATAACAATGTCCGGTCAGCGTATGAAACTTGTGCACTTTGTGCGCGCCGTAATCGACGGTGTTGGCCAAAGGATTCTCTTGGGCATCGACCGCTCCGGACATAACCGCTTCCAGGCCCGGTTTCAGATCCAGAGAGAAGGGCACCGCGCCGAGCAGCTCGAAGCTGCGATGATGGATCTTTCCGGGCATGAGCCGCACGCGCATGCTTTTGAGATCGGCCAACCTGTGGATCGGGCGCAGGCGGTTCGAAATATGGCGGTAGCCATTCTCGAAATAGCCGATCAGACGGTAACCGACGCGCTCCTCGATCTTTCGGCTCAAATGCGCGCCCAACGTGCCGTCCATCGCTGTGCGGGCCTCATCCTGCGTCCTGAACAGGAAGGGAAGATCCGCGAAATCCAGCTCGGGCACGCGGTCCGCGAGATAACTCGTCGACTGATAGCAGAGGGTCAGAATGCCGTGCTCGGTCATCCACAGGAGGTCGCCTCCCTGGTAGCCGAAGTCCATCACGTTCCAGAGGTACTTGATGTCGACGTCATCGCCCACCGCGGCCTGCACCTTGTCACCGAGCACCTTGAGTGCGCGGCTGCACGTCGTGCCGGCCGGGCCGTATCCGCCCATGCGGATCTGAATGGGAGCGCTCACGGGTTCGCCTCGTTGAAAAACCGCATTTCCATGGCGCGGACTCGTGTGCCGCGCGCCATCACGTAACATACGCGGCCGCGGAGCGCGCGACAAGCGCGGGTAAGCCTGGGGGTACTCCCCATAGATGGTCTGCGCCGAACACCGTGCTGGTCAGTCATCAGCCCGCGCTTGCGTCGCTCGTCTCGCCGACGTCCACTTCGAGCCGCAGGCGCGCATTCCGATTCCTGAGTCCGCAGGGCTACAATGGGCCGTCTTCGTTTGTGGGGCGGCGTTACGTGCATGGCCTGAGCAGGCGTGAATACAGCGGGCGCACGCTGTGGCGGGAAGCGGTACTGTGCGCCGTCGCGCTTGCCCTGCTCGCGGGCGTCATGGCCGTGGGTCGCATTCCACAGGATCTCGCCTATCATCACTTTGCCGACCGGCGTGCCATGCTGGGCATGCCGAACTTTCTCAACGTCGCCTCGAACCTTGCCTTCTTGCTTGTGGGCTGGGCCGGCGCGGCGTTGTGCCTGCGCGGCCGACGCCATGGGGCAACGCTGTCGTGGGCGGTCCTGTTTTTCGGGGCCGTGCTCGTCGCCATGGGCTCAGGCTACTATCACTGGGCGCCGGATAACGCGTCGCTGGTTTGGGATCGCCTGCCCATGACGGTCGGTTTCATGGGACTGTTCGTAGCGCTATTGAGCGAGCACATCCACGAGAGGCTCGAACGCCTGCTCCTGCTGCCGGCGCTCGTCGTCGGCGCAGCGAGCGTAGCGTGGTGGCACTATGCGGACGACCTTCGCTTCTACGCCTGGGTTCAGTTCATGCCGCTCGTCACCATTTCGCTGCTGGTCGCGCTGTTTCCGGGACGCTATACACATCGCCGTTATCTCGTGTATGGTCTCGTGGCCTACCTGCTCGCGAAAGCGGCGGAAGCATACGACCACCCGATATACGCGGCGACCGGCGAACTGCTGAGCGGCCATACCCTCAAACATCTGTTGGCGGCGCTGGCGCTGTTCCTGGTGTACCTGATGCTGCGCCGACGCACGCCGGTCCAGGCGGCGTGACCGCGCACCATTACGCGCTACAATTTTTCTGATGTTGCCTGACGATTTTCATCCCGTTCTCCAGCGCTGGTGGAGCGCTCATTTTGCCCGTGCCGGAGACGAGGGCGCGCAGGTTCTTCCCCCTACCGCGGCGCAGCTCGACGGCTGGCGTGCCATACGCAGCGGCGCTCACACGTTAATCGCCGCCCCGACGGGATCGGGCAAAACGCTTGCGGCGTTTCTCACCGCCATCGACCGGCTGTTGCGCGAAGGCCTGCAGCGCGGTGAACTGCCCGACGAAGTCCGGGTGATTTACGTCTCGCCGCTCAAGGCGCTTTCCGCCGACATCCACGAGAACCTTGCGGAACCGCAGCGGGAAATTCGCCGCCTTGCCGAGGAAGCGGGGCTGCCCCCGTTGCGCATCACCGCCGCCGTGCGCAGCGGCGACACGCCGCAGGGAGAGCGCGCAGCCATGCTGCGCACGCCGCCGCACATTCTGGTGACGACGCCGGAATCGCTTTATCTGCTGCTCACCGCGGAGCGCTCGCGGGCCATGCTGAAGACCGCCCGCGCCGTCATCGTCGACGAAATTCATGCCGTGGTGCAGTCGCGGCGCGGGGCGCACCTTGCGCTTACGCTGGAGCGGCTCGATCACGTCGCCGGGCGGCGCCTGCAGCGCATAGGCCTTTCCGCCACGCAAAGACCGATTGAAGACGTGGCGCGTTTTCTGGTCGGCGCCGATTCCGCGCACGAATGCGTGATCGTCGATCACGGGCACCGTCGCCATCTGGATCTCGCGATCGAAGTGCCCGGGTCGCCGCTCGAGGCGGTGATGGCGGCCGAAGTGTGGCAGGAGGTCTACCAGCGCCTGATCGAACTGATCCAGTCGCATCGCACGACGCTCATCATGGTCAACACGCGCCGCCTGGCCGAGCGCATGGCGTTCAACCTGAGCGAGCAGATCGGCGCCGAAAATGTTGCGGCTCACCATGGGAGCCTGTCCAAGGAGGCCCGGCTCGATGCCGAGCAGCGGCTGCGCGATGGCCGGCTCAGGGTCATGGTGGCGACGGCATCGCTCGAGCTGGGCATCGACATCGGCCATGTCGACCTCGTGTGCCAGATCTCCTCGCCGAACCGAATTGCCACGCTGCTGCAACGGGTGGGACGCTCCGGCCACACGGTAGGGGGGCTCCCCAAGGGCCGGCTCTTTCCGCTTACCCGCGATGACCTCGTCGAATGCGCCGCGATGGTGCGGGCGATAAGAGATGGGCAACTGGACCGGGTGGTGATTCCCGAGTGCGCGCTCGATGTGCTCGCCCAGCAGATGGTGGCGGAAACGGCGGCCGAAGAGTGGCCGGAGGATGACCTTTATACGCTGGTGCGCAACGCCTATCCCTACCGCAATCTCGAGCGCAAGGCATACGAGGATGTCGTACACATGCTGGCGCACGGCTACACCACGCAGCGCGGCCGGCGGGCAGCGCTGGTCCATCACGATGCGGTGAACCGCAGGCTGCGCGCGCGCAAGGGGTCGCGCATGACCGCCATCATGTCGGGCGGTGCCATTCCGGAAGTCTTCGATTATCGCGTGCTGCTCGAGCCCGAGGGCTTGTTCATCGGCACGCTCAACGAAGACTTCGCCATCGAATCGCTGCCCGGGGACATCTTTCAGCTCGGAAACACGTCGTGGCGCATCCTGCGCATCGGTAACGGCGTGGTGCGGGTGGCCGATGCGCAGGGCCAGCCGCCGTCCATGCCGTTCTGGCTTGGGGAGGCGCCGGCGCGCAGCGACGAAATGAGTGCGGCGGTCTCGCGACTGCGCGCCGAAGTGGATGCGCGCCTGCCCGGACCGGACGAGCCGCGAACGGAAGGGGGGCTGGAAGCGGCGATTGCGCTCCTCATGAGCGAATACGCGCTCACCCGTTGCGCGGCGGAGCAGATCGCGCAGTACTTCGGCGAAGGCAAGCGCGCGCTGGGCGTCGTGCCGACTGCGGCCGTCGTGGCGCTGGAACGGTTCTTCGACGAGTCCGGCGGCATGCAACTCGTCCTGCACGCGCCCTTCGGCAGCCGGGTCAACCGTGCGTGGGGCCTCGCGCTCAGAAAGAAGTTTTGCCAGAGCTTCAACTTCGAGCTGCAGGCGGCGGCGACGGAAGAGGGGGTCATCCTGTCGCTGGGGCCGGTGCATTCGTTTCCGCTGATGGAAGCATTTCGCTACCTGCGGTCGGCTTCGGTGCGCGAGACACTGGTGCAGGCGGTGCTCGATTCGCCGATCTTCGAGACGCGCTGGCGCTGGGCCGCCACGCTTGCGCTCGCGGTGCCCCGGATGCGCAATGGCGCGCGCATTCCGGCCCAGTTGCAGCGCATGTATGCGGAAGATCTGCTGCAAAGCGCTTTTCCGGATGCCACGGCCTGTCTCGAAAACATTCCCGGCGCGCGCGAGATCCCCGACCATCCTTTAGTCGAGCAGGCGCTGCGCGACAGTCTCGAGGAGGCCATGGATCTTCCGCAGCTCGTTCAGATCCTGCAGCGTCTCGAGCGCGGCGAAATCCGGTGTGTCGGCCGCGATACGCCCGAGCCCTCGGTGTTCTGTCACGAGTTGCTGAATTCCGCGGTTTACACTTTTCTGGACGATGCACCGCTGGAAGAGCGCCGCACCCAGGCGGTGTATACGCGCCGCGCGACGGAGCCCCGCTCCGCGGACGATCTCGGTGCGCTCGATCCGGCGGCGATCGAACGCGTACGCGCCGAGGCATGGCCGGTCGCCAATACCGCGGACGAACTGCACGATGCGCTGCTGCTGGCCGGCTACCTGCGCACCGACGAAGTGCTGGACGCATGGAGCACGCTCTTCGAGGAGCTCCCGGGCGCCGGACGCGCTGTCGATGCGGCCGGGTACTGGGTCGCAGTGGAGCGTTTCGAGGAGCTGAACGCGGTCGTGCCGCTGGGTATTTCGCCCGAGATCCCGGAACGTCTGCGGAAGAGCTGGACGCGCGACGACGCGCTGCGAGAGCTCGTGCGCAGCCGCCTGGAAATCAGCGGGCCGGTCACGGCAATGCAACTGGCCGCATCGCTGGGGCTCGCCGACGCCCGGATCATCGACGGCGCCCTGCTGGCGCTTGAAACGGAAGGGCGGGTGCTGCGCGGGCGCTTCACGACGCAATCCGGGGTGGAGTGGTGTGACCGGCGGCTGCTCGCCCGCATTCACCGCTACACGCTCAACCGGCTGCGCGCCGAGATCGAACCGGTGTCCGCAGCGGATTTCATGCGGTTTCTGCTGCACTGGCAGCACATCGCGGAAAACGAGCGCGTCATGGGCATGGAGGGACTGGCTGCCGTGATCGCGCAGCTCGACGGCTGTGAACTCGCGGCGGCGGCGTGGGAGCGCGACGTGCTGCCGGCCCGCGTGCGCGACTACGGGCCCGAGCAGCTCGACATGCTGTGCCTGAGCGGCCGGGTGGCATGGGGGCGACGCTCCCCCATGGCGAGCACGGGCAGGGCGCCGCTGGCCAGTTCTCCGATCGCGTTGATGCTGCGGGAGCGTGCGGCCGTGTGGCAACAGGACAGCGGTGCGTCGCACGATACCCTGACCTCGGAAAGCCGCGCGGTGTACGACGCGCTCAAGACGCGAGGCGCTTCCTTCTTCCATGAGCTGGTGACTGCGACCGGGCTGCTGCGCACCCAGGTCGAACGCGCGCTCGGAGAGCTGGCCGGTGCGGGGCTCGTGACGGCGGACAGCTTCAGCGGTCTTCGCGCGTTGCTCACCCCGTCGGAAAAACGCAAGCGCCTGGATGGCGGCCGTGCCAGCAACCGTCGATCCCTTTACGGCGTGGACACGGCGGGACGCTGGGCGCTGCTGGCATCGGCGCGTGCCGCCTCGCCAACTGGCGAAGAACCAGACGCAGCCGGCCCCGGTGGCGACGAGAGGACTGAAGCCCTCGCCCGGACGCTCCTCAAGCGCTACGGCGTCGTGTTTCGCGCGCTGCTCGCGCGCGAGTCCGGTCTGCCACCCTGGCGCGAGCTGGTCACGGTCTACCGGAGGCTGGAGGCGCGCGGTGAAATTCGTGGCGGGCGCTTTGTCAGCAGCTTTGGCGGCGAGCAATTCGCCGCGGCCGATGCCGTCGCGCGGCTGCGCGCGGTGCGCAAGCAGCCGAAAAGTGGCGAACTGATTGCGCTGAGTGCATCCGACCCGCTGAATCTCGTCGGCATACTAACGCCTGACGCACGCGTTGCGGCAGCCGGGCGCAATCGCGTGCTGTTCCGCGATGGCACTGCGATCGCCGCCCTCGAAGGTGGGAAAGTGCACCGGCTCGCCGATTCCGACCTGGAGGACGACGCGCTGCGCACCATGCTCTCGCGTCGCGCCGGCGTCGGCCCGCTTCGCATGTGGCTGCGGGCGCCGACCCAGCGCGAGCTGGAGCGCCTTCGCAAGCGCAGGACCTCGAGCACGGCCGAGACGCTGCCGGTCGAGTAGTCGTTCAACAGCGACTGCGCTACGGGTCTTGCAATAACGACTGCGGCAGGGCCAGGATGTCACCATCGCTGGCTGCGGTGGTGCCGCTGGCGGCGCGCTCGGCGCCCAGGCTCGCGGCCTCTTTCAATGCCTCGAAGTAATGGGGCGCGCGCAGGCCGTTGCGACACCACTTGATGGCCAGGGCCCGGATCTCTTCCTCGCCCAGTATGTTGGGAAACTCGCAGCGCATCGACGGTTTTCGCCCGCTTGCTTCGACGAGGGATTGTCCTGCTGCAGTAAGTAAGCGCGGAAAGGGCCGGGTAGACCGTTCGGCGTACCCGGCGCAGGATCGCGACAACCCGCAATCAAACAGGCGCTTAGTACGCGGGGCTCACGCCGGTGCGCGGGGCCAGGACGACGACGCGCTCGGCCTTGAGGGTGGGGTCCTTGAAGAGATTCGTGTCGACTTCGCCCGCCACCTCGACATGGCTGCCGACGCCAATCCCTGCCCTGCGTACCGCATCATCGTCGATATGCACGCGGATGGAACCGGTACCGTCGCTGACCACGAATCTTTCGTCACTCAGCTTCTGCAGGACCTGTCCGCGTACGACGACACGCTGATCGTCCTTGCCTTGCGCCAGGACCGCCTGTATGGGCGTCGTAACCACCGGGGCATCGGCCGTCGACTTGCAGGCCACCAAAACCAGCGGAAGCAGTGCAATAAAAAGCGCTCTCATGAACACCTCCTGAGCAATATTTTCGTTAGTAGTCGGGCGAGCCGTTCAGGTTCCGAAGGGGAGGTAGAATAAAGCGTCGCCAACGGCCGACACGGGCCACGCAAGGCCGTGAGCGTGAAAGGAGTACGCATGGTGCCGGATGCAGTGCCGATAAGGCGCGCGAGCCAGTCAGTACGCGAGCGCGTAAGCGCGGAGGAGTGGCAGTTGCGATGCGAGCTGGCGGCGGCGCATCGCCTCGTCGCCCATTTCGTGTTCGTGGACATGACCTACAACCATATCTCGGTGCGGCTTCCTGCGGAGCCGAATCATTTCCTCGTGAAGGCCGATACCCTCTTCATGGAGCAGGTCACCGCATCGAATCTCGTCAAATACGACGTCGACGGGAACCAGGTGATGGAGTCGGAGTACAAGGCGAGCCCGGCCGCCTACAACGTTCACGCGGCGGTGCTGAAGGCGCGGTCCGATATCGTGGCCGCGGTGCACACGCACTCGCCGGCGAATCTCGCTGTGTCCGCGCAAAAACACGGATTGCTGCCGATCACGCAGCAGGCGATGCGTTTTTACAAGCGAATCGCCTATTATGCAAATGAAGCGGACGACACCACGCGCGAAGGGACGGACCGCATGGCCGCGGCGCTCGGCGACAAGTGGTTGATGGTCCTGGAGAATCATGGGGCACTGGTCTGCGGCAAGACGCTGCCCGAAGCCTACATCTATCACCACTTTTTCGAGCTGGCGTGCCGCGCGCAGATCGGCGCGCTTGCCGGGGGTGCCGAATTGATCGTGCCCAAACCGGAGGTGTGCGAAGCGCGCGCGCAGAAATTCGGCCGTGCCGGCGTCTACGGTTCGGGCAGCCGCGACTGGATCGCCGGCATGGCGCTCGTCGAAAAGCTGTATCCCGACTACAAGGAGTAAGGAACCCCCGCATGAGCAAAGTCCGCAGCCTTGCCAAGCCGCCATCCCTGCAAAAGCGCGTCAGCGAGGAGGAATGGGCCGTGCGCGTGGACCTCGCCGCCTGCTATCGGCTGGCCGCGCACTACGCCATGACCGACCTCATCTACACTCATATCTCGGCGCGCGTGCCCGGCCCCGAGCATCACTTTCTGATCAACGCGTTCGGATTGATGTGGGACGAGATCACCGCTTCGGCGCTGGTGAAAGTCACGATCGACGGCGATATCGTGGAGGATACGACGGGCAGCGGCATCAATCGCGCCGGCTACGTCATCCACAGTGCTGTGCATCGCGCGCGCCCCGATGTCGCCTGCGTGATGCACACGCATACGCAGGCGGGTGTGGCGGTGTCGGCGCAGGAAGAGGGGCTGTTGCCGATCTCGCAGCACGCCATGCGCTTCTGGAACGCCATCGCCTATCACGATTACGAGGGCCTCGCGCTGGAGATGGACGAACAGGCGCGGCTCGTTCGCGATCTCGGCCGTCACCAGGCGATGATCCTGCGCAACCATGGCCTCCTCGTCTGCGGCGAATCCATCGCCCAGGCGTTCGATCTCATGTATTACCTGGAACGGGCGTGCCGCATCCAGGTGACGGCGATGGCGGGCGGCGGCAAGCTGCGCCGTCCTCCGGCGGAAGTGGCGGAGAAAACCGCACGCCAGTTCGGCGGTCTGCCGTACAAGGCGAAAAAGACGGAATGGAAGGCGCTGCTGCGCATGCTGGACAAGACGGATCCGTCGTACAAGACCTAGCTGCGGCGCGCGTCGTGCCGCGTTCGCATCACCAACCGTCAACACACCGGAGAAAAGAAATGCAGTTGAAGGCGACCTTGCGCGTGATCAACGAAGCCGACTATCAGGGCCAGCGCGGCGTGACCGAGGGCCAGACCTACAAGCGGCTGGTGGGATGGCCTGAAGTCCAGGCGACCGACCGGGTGCGGCTGGGACGCGCCAGCTATCTGCCGGGAACCTACGAGCAGTTGCACTGGCATCCGATCGAGGCCTGCTATTACGTGATTTCCGGACACGCGACGGTGCGCGATGTCGAGGGCCGGGAATACGAAGTGAGCGCCGGCTCGATCATCTATGCCCCGCCGGGAATCGCCGGCGCGCACGAATGGCAGGTGAAAGAGGCGCTCGAGCTGATCGACATCCGCGCGACCACGGAAACCAACCGCAAAATGCAGTTCACCGTGGACAAGAAGACCATGCGCTCGTACATCGATCTCGACGAGCTGGAAAAGCGCGAGGGCATCAGCTTCAAGTCGCACTATTAGCAGAACAGGATGAAGCCGGAACTGCTGGTCACGGCGCCCATCTACGCGCCGACGCTGGTCCAGCTCGAGCAGGAGTACACGCTACATCGGCTGTGGACGGCCCCGGATCGGGAAGCTCTCCTGCGCGCGGTGGCCAACGGCGTGCGCGGTGTCGTGACGGGCGGGCTCGTCGGCTGCCCGCGGGAGCTGATGGACGCGCTGCCGCGGCTCGAAATCGTGGCGTGCTTCGGCAACCCGCGCGGCACGGTCGATCTCGCGCGGGCCCGCGAGCGGGGCATCGTGGCGACCAACACGCCCGACTCGATCTCGGCGGCGGTGGCCGATCTCGCGGTGGGGCTCATGATAGCCGTCATGCGGCGCATTTGCGCGAGCGATCGGTACGTCCGCGCCGGGAAGTGGCGTGAGGGCCCGGCGCCGGTCGGGCGTGATCTGGGCGGCAAGACCTGCGGCATCGTGGGACTGGGCAAGATCGGCAGCAACATCGCGCGGCGGGCCGAAGCCTTCGGCATGACCGCGTGTTATCACTCCCGCCAACCCAAGGAGGGGGCGCCTTATGCCTACTATCCCGATCTCGAGGCTCTGGCGAAGGTTGCGGACTGCCTGATTCTGGCGTGTCCCTTGACGGCGGAGACGCGCGGCCTGGTGGATGCGCGCATCCTGGATGCTTTAGGGCCCGACGGGTTCCTGGTAAACGTCGCGCGCGGTCCCGTGGTGAACCAGTCTGCGCTGATCGCGGCCCTCCGGGAGCAGCGCATTGCCGGAGCCGGACTCGACGTATTCTGGGACGAGCCGAACGTTCCCCAAGAACTCATGGGCATGGATCACGTCGTGCTCCAGCCGCACATGGGGTCGTCCATGGTCGAAATCCGCGAGGAGCGCGGCAGAAAGCTGCTCGCCAACCTGCGCGCGCATTTTGCCGGCCGGCCGGTGCTCACGCCGATGGTGACGCCCGGCGCGTGAATCAGCCGCGCGCGGAACGCAGGTGCGCTTTCAGGAGGTTGAAGAGCGCCTGCGGATCGACCGGTTTGTTCACCAGCGCGCGTATTCCCGCAGCGAGCGTCTGGGCCTGCGCGATGCCTTCACCGAATCCGCTGTAAAGAATCACGGGCAGATCGGCCCGTTGGGCGAGCATTTCGCGCGCCAGGTCCATTCCCGTCAGGCGCGGCATGGTCTGATCGGTGATGACGAGATCGAACCGCGACGGGTCGCGCTCGAAAAGCTGCTTCGCCTCGGTCGCGCTGGTGAGCGAGGTCACTTCGAGTCCCCAGCTTTCCAGCAGGTCGCGCATGAACTCCGCGACCGCATCCTCGTCATCGACCACCATGACGTGACCCCGCAGCGACTGGCGGGGCGGCGTGCGCTGGGTTTCCGAGGGCGCGAGGGGATCCGCGCCTTCGGCCTGCAGCGGCCGGAACAGCACGCCGAAGGTCGCGCCGCTTCCGGGAGCGGTGTCCACGGTCACGTGGCCGCCGTGCTCGTGCACGATGCCGTGCACGGTGGCGAGTCCCATGCCGCTGCCCTTGCCGACTTCCTTGGTGGTGTAGAACGGTTCGAACATCCGGTCCACTACCGCCGGCGCGATGCCCGGACCGCTGTCGGCGACGCTCAACTCCACGAATTTGCCAGTGACGATCTGGCGGCACGAGGCGCATACCAGTTCGTTCGCCCGCAGCGGACGCGCGGCGACGCGTATGGTGCCGATGCCGCCCATGGCATCGCGGGCATTGATGCACAGGTTGAGCAGGATCTGGTCGAGCTGAACGGGGTCGAGCAACACGGCGGGAATTTCACGTCCGAGATCGGTTTCGATCTCTATAGTGGCCGGCAGGGAGGAACGGAGCAGCTTGACCGACTCCTTCACGAATGGCGGCAGCGACAGCGGGCGCGGCTCGCCGCGCTGCCCGCGGCTGAAGGTGAGCATCTGCTGGATCAGGTCCCGCGCGCGCACGCAGGAAAGATGCGCCTGCTCCAGATACTTGGCGAGCTTGGCGTCGCCATGGCCGGACTCGCGTTCGGTGGCGAGCACGACATAGCCCATGATGCTCGTCAGCAGGTTGTTGAAGTCGTGCGCGATGCCGCCGGTGAGCTGCCCGATCGCTTCCATCTTCTGGGCCTGCCGCAACTGCGCTTCGAGCTGCTCGCGCCGCGCTTCGGCCTGCTTGCGCGCGCTGATATCCCGCACGATGCCGAGGACATGGGGGCGGCCCTGGTACTGCATCGCCGCGAGATCGACCTCGCAGTCATAATGCGTGCCGTCCTTGCGCAGGCCCCTGCCCTCGATGTGCACCTTTTCGCCGGCGATCGCGCGGCGCTGCAGCTCGCGCGCGTGCTCGATGTCCTGCACCGGCATGGTGATCACGTGGCGCGCGCCGATAACCTCCTCGCGCGCATATCCTGTCAGGGCGAGGAAAGCGGGGTTCACGTCGACCGCGCGGAAGTCCGCGTCGCGCAGCAGCAGGCCGTCGGCCGAGGCGTTGAAGATCGCGCGATAGTGCTCCTCGCTCGCGCGCAAGGCTTCTTCGGAATGCTTGCGCTCGGTGATCTCGCGGGTGAAAGCGACGATGCGCGGCTTGCCGGCAATCACCGCCTCCTTCAGCACGACTTCATCCCAGTGCAGCGTGCCGTCACGGTTGCGCCGGTGCCATTCGAAGCGCACCGGCCCCGAGCGGGCGCGTTCCATATACTTGGCGGCTTCCTCGACGGTATAGGGATGCTCCCCCGAGCTGAGGTCCGCCACGCTGAGACGCTTCATTTCCTCGGGGGTATATCCGTATGCCTCGCACGCCTTGGGATTGACGTCGACGATGGCGCCGGTGTCCCGGTCGTGGATGAAGATCGCGTCCTCGCTCGCCTCGAAAATGGCACGGTAGCTCGCTTCGGAAGCCCGCAGCGCCTGTTCCGCCCGCACGCGCTCGAGCTCCGCGGCGGCGCGAACGGCGAAGATCTTCAGGACCGATTCGATGAACTCCACGCTCGCCATCGGCTTGCGGGAGACGATGGCGATCAGCCCCAGCGCTTTGCCGTTCGAGTCGTTGAGCGGGTAGCCCGCATAGCTCTCGAATGCCTGCTGCGCGAAATCCACGTCGGCGGGGAACGCTTCTGTGAGTCCCGACGCATAGATGCGGAAAGCCTGTCCCATCACCGTCTCGCACGGCGTGCCCGCGATGGGATATTCGAAGTTCTCCCTGATCTCGCCGTCGAGATAGAAGGCGAGCACGCGCATGTTGCACGTCTCGCCGTCCCGGGGCGCGGCAATCAGCGCGCAATCGACCTGCAAAGTGGCGGCGAGATAGCGCACGAGTTCTTGGAATACCGTCGCGCCCTGCGCGCTGGACACCGCGAGCGCGGCGTTGCGCAAGGCATCCTCGATCTCCTTGCGCTCCGAAATATCCATCGCGATTCCGCACACGGCGTACGGCGTGCCATCCGCATCGCCCAGCGGAAACTTGAAGGAGAGATAAGTCCGCTCCTGACCTCCGTAGGTATCGGTGACCTCGAATTCGATCGCCTGGCGCTGCTCGATGACCTTCAGGTCATTGCTGCGGAAGCGATCCGCCAGTTCCTGGCGCCACAGTTCATGGTCCGTGCGGCCGATCACGTCGCGCGCCGGCCGCCGTACGGCACGCTCCAGTTCGTGATTGACGAAGATATAGCGCCCGCCGAGGTCCTTCACGAAGATGACGGGCTTCGCATGGTCGAGGATGTTCCGGACGCGGGCCTTGCTGTCCTCCTGCAGCCAACTGGCGTCCGCCATGCCGGACAGGTCGTGCACATGCGCGATGACCCCCGCATTCGCGTCCTCCATCGCGCTCAGATGGACCAGCGCGTAAACCGCGCCATCGCCGTCCCTGCGGAACTGCCATTGGAACCACTGCGGCTGGCCCGCACGGGCGGCGTAGATGCGCCGCGCCCAGCGTTCCGCGGAAACGATGCCATCGGGTTGCATGGGCGGGGACAGTTCAACCAGCGATCTGCCGATCAGCGAGCTGCGTTCGAGCCCGAGGATGCGGCACGCTGCTTCGTTGCAGTCTTCCACCGTGTCGCCGAGCAGAAATACGCCGTGCGCCGAGCTTTCGGCCAGCGGGCGTGCAACGGTGGCAGGTCGCGTGGTCATCGAATCCAGTATAGGCAGCAATCGTGCCGCCTCCCGCAACTGTTACACGGCTGAAACAATTGAAACGAAAGGGATTCCGCGCCCGGGGTCAGGCGCGGCCCGGCACGAACATGTAGCCCGCGCCGCGCACCGTGCGAATCGCCTGGGGCTTGTCGGGATCGGCCTCGACCTTGCGCCGCAGCCGCGCGATGCGGATGTCGATGGAACGGTCGAAGGGCTCCCACTCGCGGTTGCGGGTCAGCGTCAGGATCTGGTCGCGCGTAAGCACCTTGTTGGGGTGCTCCACGAACGTCTTGAGCAGGTCGAACTCCATGGTGGTGAGCGCGACCTCGCGTCCTTCAATATCGAAAAGCTGATGCGAAGCGAGATCGAGCTGGCAGCGGCCGATCGGGACGCGCTGCGACGCCTGCGGCGCGGAATCCGGCGAAGTACCCTTCGCCTGCATCCTGCGCATCACGCTTTTCAGCCGCGCCAGCAGCTCGCGCGGGTCGAACGGCTTGGTGACGTAGTCGTCAGCGCCAATCTCGAGGCCGACCACGCGATCGATGACCTCGCCGGCGGCGGTCACCATGATGATGCCCACGTCGTAGCGCTCACGCAGATAGCGGGCGAGCGTCAGGCCGTCCTCGCCCGGAAGGCGCACATCGAGCAGGACCACATCGGGGAGATGGCGCTCGATCTCCGAGCGCATCGCGGTGCCGTCTTCCGCCTGCTGCACCTCGTAGCCGTGGCCCGCGAGGTACTCGGCAACCATGTCCCTCACTGCCACGTCGTCCTCAACGATGAGCACGCACCCGTTGACCGACATGATGTCTCCCCGCCTCTGGAACGTTTGAACGGATTATAACCGGGCAAAAACAGTGCGCTCGATGCCGATACAAACTGAAACAAAAAGCCGGCTTGAAGCAATTCTGCGGAAACCGAGCGGGCATAGAGTGCCTCCATGCCCGGGACGGCGTTTTACCCGGGCATGGAACGAGCGGAACACCGAATTCGAATTTTGCGAAGGGAAGCGGCGATGAGCACCACGGCATATGACGGCGTTTTTCTGGCACCGGAATCCATCGTGATTTATCCGGGCCTTCCTCATTTCGACCTGAACTGTTCCGCGCCCGCAAACCGGGCCGGGGTTCGCACCGAGCGTCTCACCGAGCTTGCCGCACATCCCGGCCGCAGTTCATCCGAACAGTAGCGCCTTTTCCAATCCACTCAGGAGAGAGTCATGCAAGCCATGCAAGCCCAGGTCGAAGCCGGCCGTTACGCAAAGTGCATCGAGGTGTCGAAGCGCATCCGCTGGGACATCGAGCGCGACGTGATCCGCGGCCGCAAGTTCGATTTCACGAGAACGTTCCTTCCGGACGGGATTTCCAAACTCGACCGCCTCGATTTCCTGACCGCGGACGAGCGCCGGCTGCTGTCCCAGATCCAGGGCCGCACCTACGCCAACATGTTCGGGCTGGTCGAGCGCTTCATCAGCGCCAAGATGATCGACGTGAGCCGCAGCCACTCGCTGGGCGACCAGACGGCGCTGGAGGCGCTGGTGCGCTTCACCGACGAGGAACTGAAGCACCAGGAGCTTTTCCGGCGCATCGAGCGCCTGACCGCGGAGGGCATGCCGGCCGGCTACCGTTTCGTGCCGCAGCCTAACGATGTCGCATCGTTCGTACTCGGCAAGTCGACATGGGCGGTGCTGGCGCTGATCTGCCACATCGAGCTTTTCGTGCTGGCGCACTATCATCAAAGCATCGGGCCCGACACCGATTCCTCCGAGCTGTGGAAGGACGTATTCCTGTACCATGCGCGCGAGGAATCGCAGCACGCCATCCTCGACGAACTCGAGTGGGTCCGTGAAAATGCCAGGCTGACGCCCGCGGAACGCGACCAGGCGGTGGACGACCTGATCGACCTCGTCGCCGGCGTGGACGGACTTCTCAAGCTCCAGGCGAAGGCGGACGCGGACTATTTCATCGCGCAGTGCCGGCGCACGTTCCTTCCGCGCGAAAGCCAAGCGGTGCACGCCGGCGTGCTCTACGCCTACCGTTGGCAGTACATCATCTCGGGCGTCCAGGATCGGCGCTTTACCGAAATACTCGGCGGCATGATCGACGCGGCGCAGGCGAAGCGCATCGGCAGCGCGCTGGAGCCGATACTCAATTCGCCGACGCACTGAGGCAAGCGCCGGGAACTCGCGGGTTGCTGCTCGACGAAGGGCGCGGCGGTACCTTCGTGCCCGAAAATTTGTCGCGCGCTCGACCCGAGAGGTATTCTGGCGCGCCTACACGATGACGAAAGGAGAGAGGCTCATGCAGGTACGGATCGCAGCACTGGCGACATTCATCGCTTCCGCCCTACTGGCTCAGAACCTGGCCGCGGCCGATTCAGCAGGCGCCACGGCAAGCCTGGTCCAGACGACAAGGGTTTTCGCCACGAAGTCACAGCCGCTCGGCAAGGGCCGGGCGTGGGTTTACGTCGCGCTGGACGCAAACGACGCTCCGCTCGCCCTCGGGGTCAGCATGGAGAAATCGGCGCTCGCGGGACTGCCGGACCATCCCAACAATCGCAGCCGCTGTTTCGACAAGAACGGCGATGGGAAGATGGATGCGAACGAATGCATCGGCGACTACGAGATGGTCTTCGCGGTGCCGCCGGCTGCGCAAGGCGCCCTGCCGTTCAAATGGGTGGGGGTCAACTGGAACCCGCACGGCCATCCCGAACCCGCGCACAAGCCTTACGCCGAGCCGCACTTCGACTTTCACTTCTATCTCGCGGACCGGGCGGCCGTCAGGAAGCTGCGACCGGGCCCGTGCGGAGAACTCATCGATTGCGAGGACTTCAAGCGGGCCACGAAACCGGTCGCGGCCCGCTACGTCCATGCCGACCACATCAACGTGGGCGCCGCAGTGCCCGACATGGGCAACCACCTGATCGACTCGAAGTCGCCCGAACTCGCGCCGGGCGGTAAATTCACGCACACCTTCATCTACGGTGCTTACGACGGCCGGATCACCTTCTACGAGCCCATGATCACGCACGCGTTTCTTGCGTCTGCGCCCACGCTGTGCTCGCCGATCAAGCAGCCGCGGGCCTGGGCCGCGGACGGAGCCTATCCCACGCGGTATTGCATTCGCTATTCGGAGCGCACCGCGCGCTACACCGTGTCTCTGGAGGGATTCGTGCGCCGGACGGCGAACTGACGCTGCCCTGCGTGACGTTGAGACAATACAGATCTCTCACCAGCGGCGCTGGCAATCGCTGCCCGTCCGCATGAGCTCACGTCGCCGAGAAGACGATCTCAGTCGCCGATGCCGAGCATCTTGAGCGCTCGCACTGTGGCGGTCGTTCTCGATCCGAATCGCCACAGCGGCGGCTAGGTTTCCGGGCCGGCATAGCGGCCGGCGGTCTGCGGGAACATCGCCTTCACGATCTTGAAGCGCCCGATGTCGACGGTTGCGTCGCGGTGCAGGAAGAGCGATGCGTCGCGCAGCAACTTCTCGATGCCGAAATCGAGCATCACGCCGTTGCCGCCGTGCAGTTCCATCGCCTGCTTGGTGACCTCGAAGATCTCGATGGAGGCGAACATCTTCGTCATGTTGCACAGCTCTTCCGCGTCCGGCGCCTTGGCGTCCACCGCGCGCACCGCCTCGTTGAGCAGCGCGCGCACCGCGGAGATCCTGGTGGCCATGTCGGCAAGGCGGGTGGCGACCGCCTGGTGCTTGATGAGGATGCGCCCGCCCTGCACGTAGTTCTGCACGTACTCGGCGGTGCGCTCGAACGCGGCCATGCCGATGCCGAGATTCTTCGCCGCCACGATGATTTTCCCGGGCCGGAAGTAAATGCCGGCGCGGCGCATGGCATCGTCCTGCGCGAGGCAGTGGTCCCTGGGCACCGCGCAGTCCTCGAACACGATCTCGCCGTTGTTCATGAAGCGCCCGCCGAGCGTCTCGTTGCAGCGCTGCACCGTGAGCCCGGGCGTATCGCGCGGCACGAGAAAGCTGGACGTGCCCTTGGTGATGCCGGCGCCGGGTTTGGTCGTCGCGTACACCACGTAGAGCTTCGCGTCGTAGCCGTTGGTGATGAACTGCTTGCGGCCGTTGATCACCCACCGGTCGCCGCGCAGCTCCGCCCGCGTGTGCATCATCGCTTCGGGCACGTCGTAGGGCAGCC
>JBQTJV010000303.1:0-3135 GCA_052386775.1 Betaproteobacteria bacterium | reverse complement strand
GAAGCGAAGATCTACACCACGCGCCATGGCTACGCGCTGGACAGCTTTCAGGTGCACGATGCCAGCAACCGCGCACCGCAGTATCGCGATCTCATCAGCTACATCGAGTACGAGCTGGCCGAGCGGTTGCTTCACAAAGCACCCCTGCCGCCCCTCGGCAAACCGCGGCTCAATCGCCAGTTGAGACATTTCCCGATTTCGCCGGAGGTCAACCTCCAGCGCGACGACAAGGGTATCTACCGCGTTCTGTCCGTGATTGCCGGCGACCGGCCGGGTTTGCTCTCGCGCATAGCGCGCGTGCTGAACGCCTACGACATCAACCTGCACACGGCGATGATCAATACCCTGGGTTCGCGCGCCGAGGACACCTTTCTCGTCACCGGCGCGGCGCTGAACGATACAAAAACGGTAGTGCGGTTCGAGAAGGAATTGCTCGAGCAGTTGCAAACCTAGCCGATCAGTCGCCGTCGATTTCCTGTCCTGGAAACAGCTCCTCGGTAAACCCGAAATTTCGCAAGTCGCGGATCCGCATCGGGTAAAGAATGCCGGCGAGATGATCGCATTCGTGCTGCACCACTCGCGCGTGGAAGCCGCTCACCGTGCGATCGATGGGGGTTCCCAGGGCGTCCCTGCCGCGGTAACGCAGCCGCTTGAAGCGCGGGACGAGGCCGCGCATCCCGGGCACCGAAAGGCAGCCTTCCCAGCCTTCCTCCTGTTCCTCGTCCAGCACGGTGAGCTGCGGGTTTACCAGCACGGTCCTGGGCACGGGCTCGGCATCCGGATAGCGCGGGCTATGTTCGACGCCGAAGATGACCACCTGAAGGCCGACCCCGATCTGGGGCGCCGCCAATCCGGCGCCATTGAGCGCCGACATCGTCTCCTCCATATCGGCGATCAACGCATGGAGTTCCGGCGTGTCGAACGCCGTAACCGGCTGCGCGGCCTGGAGCAGGCGCGGATCGCCCATGCGCAGCACCGCTCTAACCGTCATATCGCGCCACGACTTGATCGATGATCCCGCACACGCGCTGCATGGACCGCTCCAGCACGGGCGCCAGTTCGCCCAGCCGGATGCCTGCGCCGCTGTCGCCCCGGCCGGCCGCCTGATTGACCACGACAGCGAGCGCGGCGTAACAGAGATCCTTTTCCCGGGCGAGCGCCGCTTCCGGCATCGCCGTCATCCCGACGATATCGGCGCCATCGCGCTCCAGCCGGTCGATCTCGGCTGCCGTCTCCAGTCGCGGGCCCTGGGTCGCAGCGTAAGTGGCTCCATCGACGATGCGCTCGCCGATTTCGAGCGCGGCCTGGAGCAGGCGCCGTCGCAGCCCTTCACAATACGGATGCGTGAAATCGATATGCATGACCATTTCCCGCTCGCCGCCGAAGAAGCTGGTTTCACGCCCATGCGTGTAATCGATGATCTGGGCCGGCGCGACGAGCGTGCCGGGCACGAGGTCGCCTCTTATTCCGCCCACCGTGGCGACCGACAGAACATCGCGCGCGCCGAGTGCGTGCAACGCCCAGACGTTGGCTCGGTAGTTGACGCGGTGAGGAGGTATCGTGTGTCGATCACCGTGGCGCGCGAGAAAAATAATCTCCCGCCCCCGTATCGTGCCCAAGGTAAGTGCCGCAGAAGGCGCGCCATATGGAGTGGCGACGACCTCGCGTCGCTGCGCGGCGAGCGCGGCGAGTTGGGTCAGGCCGCTGCCGCCGATGATTGCAAGCATGACTTGGCGAGCAACGGTTCAGGAAGGTGGATTGTGTTCCTTGAGCGCATACACGGCCGGGAGGTTGCGCCACGCACCCTTTACGTCCATGCCGAAGCCGAACACGTACCGATTGGGCACCCGGATGCCGACGAAATCGGCTGCAATCGGCTTTGCCACGCCGATATCCTTGTCCGCAAATACTGCGCTGTAGAACGCCTGCGCGCCTGCCGCCAGTATTTCGTCGCGGACCGCAGCCAGTGTATATCCCTCGTCGAGTATATCATCGAGCACGAGGACCACCCGGCCTGCCACGGCGGTTCCCGGGCTCACTTTCCAGTCGATCGCCCCCCCGCGCGTGGTGTCACGGTAGCGCCGCACATCCAGATAGTCGAACTCGAGCGGGAACGCGAACAGCGGCAGCAGCCGGCCCGCGAAAACGACGCAACCGCGCATCACGCCCAGGACGACCGGATTACGATCCCGCAACGTGTCGGCCACCTCGCGCGCGACGCGCTCCACCGCGGACACCGCGTCGCTCGCCGAACAGACGAGTTCCGCGCTGTTGAGCACCTCCCAGGCCTGGTCAGCAGCGAGTCTCAATGCATTCTTTTATTCTGCAATCAGGCGACGGCGAAAATCATCCCCCGGATCGCGGAACCACCGTTTTCATGTACTGGCGCAACTCCTGCGCCACCTCCGGGTGCTTCAGGGCAAATGCGATATTGGCCTTGAGGTACCCCACCTTGCTGCCGCAATCGTAGCGCGTTCCCGCGAACTCGTAGGCGAGGACGTCTTCTTCCTTCAGCAGTGCGGCGATGCCGTCCGTCAACTGGATCTCCCCGCCGGCGCCGGGCTTGACCCGCCGCAGGTGATCGAAAATTCGCGGAGTAAGGATATACCGCCCCACGACACCGAGCGTGGAGGGCGCCTCGCCGGGCGCGGGCTTTTCCACGATGCCGGCAATGCGATGGCTCGATCCTTTACGGCTGTCGGGCTGGACGATGCCATACTGGCGCGTCTCGCTGCGCGCGACGTTCTGCACGGCCACCACCGAACGGTCGTGCTCGACAAAGACATCAGCCATCTGCCGCAGCACCGGCGGATCGGCATCGATCAGGTCGTCGGCCAGCACTACCGCAAACGGCGCGTTCCCGACTACGGACGCAGCGCACAGAATGGCGTGGCCCAGGCCGAGCGCCTGCGGCTGGCGCAGGTAAACGCATGACACGCGGCGCGGAATGATATTCCGCACCATCTGGAGCAGTGCCTTGTTGCCGCGCTGCTCGAGTTCCGCCTCGAGCTCGAATGCCTTGTCGAAATGGTCTTCGATGTGCCGCTTGTTTCGGCCGGTCACGAAGATCATTTCCGACATACCGGCGGCGACGGCTTCCTCGACCGCATACTGGATCAGCGGCTTGTCCACGAC
>JBQTJV010000302.1:0-2752 GCA_052386775.1 Betaproteobacteria bacterium | reverse complement strand
AACGTCCGGCTTCAGGCGCGCGCCGCCTGCGGCGCGGCGATCTGCAAGCCGCTGTTCAAGTAAGCCGCTGCGCGGCAGCACTTCGCGGCCGGCGTAGCGGCGTCGGCGTCAGTCCGATGTTTTGCGCGGCTCCGTAGCCGACGCCGCCGGTCTTTGTTCTCCTCAGTGTCCCGACGCACCCGCGTCGGGCATTTCCCATATTCACTGAGGAGCATCGTCATGAGCACGGACTGGTTTCGGAAGTCGATGAACACGCTGAGCCTGAATGGCAAGGGCGAGCGCACACAACAAGCTTACACCCGGGCGCTGCGCATGCTGGTCGATTTCTACGGCAAGCGGCCCGAGGAGATCGACGAGGCGCAGCTAGAGGCCTACTTCCTGCGCCGCAAGAACGTCGATCACTGGTCGAACAACACCCTTCGCATCTGCTATTGCGGCATCCGCTTTTACTTCGTGCACGTGCTCGGACGCAACTTCGGGCTGTTCAACATCCTGCGCGCGAAGAACGAATCGCGCCTGCCCACCGTCCTGAGCCGTGAGGAGGTGCGCTCGCTGCTCGGTTGCGTGCACACCCCGCACAACCGCGCGTTCCTCGCCACCGTGTATGCCTGCGGACTTCGTCTGCAAGAGGCGCTGCACCTGGAGGTCGCCGACATCGACAGCGACCGCATGATGCTCCACGTGCATCGCGGCAAGGGCGCCAAGGACCGCTTGGTGCCGCTGCCCCATAGCACGCTCATCACTCTGCGCGCGCATTGGCGCACGCACCGTCATCCCCGGCTGCTGTTTCCCGCGCTCGGACGCAGCGGCAAAGCCGCCCTCGGCGCCACCACGCCGATGGCCATCAGCAGCGTGCAAGGGGCGATGCGCCGTGCCAAGCGCCAGGCGCGCATCGCCAAGCGCGCGGTGTCGATTCACACGCTGCGTCACGCCTATGCCACTCACCTGCTGGAGGAGGGCGTGAACCTGCGGGTGATCCAGCGTCACATGGGTCACGCGAGCCTGGAGAGCACCATGGTCTACCTTCACCTCACCCACAAGGGCCAGGAGGACGCCTACGCACTGATCGATCGTCTGATGGGGGACCTGTGACATGGGCGCGCTCCAGCAGCTATTTCGTGAGCACGGGGCGGGCTACCTTGCGCGTTTCGCCCAAACGATGCCGGCCAACCACCGGAAGGTGATCGGCGCCATCGAACGCTGCCGCAGTCAGCAGGCCGGCAGCACGCTGTATCACTGTCAGGCCTGCGGCAAGACCCATGTCATCGCGCGCTCCTGCGGCAACCGGCATTGTCCGGGCTGCCAGCACCACAAGACCCAAGCGTGGTTGCAATGCCAACTCCAGCGCCAGCTGCCCGCAGCGCATTTCATGCTGACGTTCACGGTGCCGCAATCCTTGCGCGCGTTCGTGCGCTCGCATCAGAAGATCGGCTATCGGGCCTTGTTCGAAGCCTCCGCAGGGGCGATCAAGAAGCTGGCCGCCGATCCGCGCTACCTCGGCGGGGACATGGCGGGGTTTCTTGGCGTCCTGCACACCTGGGGACGGCAGTTGCAGTATCACCCGCACATTCATTACCTGGTCCCCGGCGGCGCGATCTCCAGCACCGACCGGCAGTGGCACGCATCGAGCGCGGGCTTCTACCTGCCGGTGCGGGCGCTCTCGAAGATCTTTCGGGCGAAGTTTCGTGACGCGATTGCCGCGCAGGGGCTGCTCGCGGCCATCCCTGCCGAGACCTGGGACGTCGACTGGAACGTCAACTGCCAGGCCGTGGGCGATGGCCAGGGGACGCTCGCGTATCTGGCTCGCTACGTGTTCAAGGTGGCAATCTCCGAGAGCCGTATCGCGAGCATCGATGAACACGCGGTCACGTTTCGCTATCGCAAGGTGCACAGCAACCGAGCGCGCACGATGCGCTTGCCGATCCCTGAGTTCATGCGCCGCTTCCTGCAGCACGTGCTGCCCACCGGTTTCATGAAGGTGCGCTACTTCGGCTTTCTGTCCCCGAGTTGCTCGGTCCCCATCGAGGAGCTCAGGGCGCGCATTGAGATGGCGCATGGTTTCGCCCAGCAACCACCGCCGGTCGAAATCGAACCGCCCGCGCCGATGCGCTGCCCGCACTGCGGCGGATCGTTACGGTTCGTGCGCTTGATAGCCGTGCCCAAGCTTCAGCGTTCGCTCGGCGCAGCGATCCTCGGCGCGCCCCATTCGGGACCCTGAGAAAACCACGCGCCAATCCGGCACGGCCGGCTTGACCGGCCGGTCGGTGAGCACGATCAGCACTCCCCGCGTGCAATTTGCGCGCCGGCGGGACTCGTATTGCCTACCATCGGAAATTGCACCAGCCGGCTTCGCTTCGTACCGCTCAAGCCACTCTGGCAACCGCGTATCGACCGTCGTTCGCCAGTAATGCGCGTTTGAAGCAGTCTCGCGCCGCGTTCGTCGGCGTCTCTCAGGCCTTTCCGGCCGAAGCAATTCCCATAGGACCCAACCACCCCGCTCTGGGCCGGGCTTCTCGAACAACGGATTGAGCCCGACCGCTTCGGGTCGTCTCAATCCTTATGGGTTAGGCTTCTTCATCGAAGAAAGTCTGCTGCCCGCTGACGAGATGTCGGCGCCCGATCTTGGTGTGGACGTTCAGTCCTAACTTCTCTCGACGAGCCTTCCAGGTTTCAGAAGCTGCAATAACAGCTAGAGCTGCTTGAGCGTCGGCTTCATTGCGGTTCCGCACGCGCAAGACGAGAATGGCACTAC
>JBQTJV010000301.1:0-1724 GCA_052386775.1 Betaproteobacteria bacterium | reverse complement strand
CTCTTTCGGCGGGCGCTATCTCGAGCTGAAGTCGAACGAGCTGATCCGCTACACGGACAAGTTCGACGACCCGAACATGCCGGGTGAGATGCAGGTGACCGTGACGCTGAAGCAAGTCTCGTGCGGAACTGAATTAACCGTTGTGCAGGAAGGAGTCCCCGACGCCATTCCGCCCGAAGCGTGTTACCTCGGCTGGCAGGAATCGCTCGCACAGCTGGCGAACCTGGTCGATCCCGAGATCTCGTACTAGACCGATGCGTCGCATCGGCCCGGAAATGGGGCTCAGATACTGCGTGCCGGGGAGGTGGCAGCAGACTCAAGCGGCGGCAGCCCGGAGCATGCGGCGCTCTCCTCCAGCTCCGCTACGTTCTTGATGCCCGGCACGACCGTGGCGATGTGCGGATGGTCGAGGCAGAAACGCAGCGCCGCCTGCGATAGCGTGGCGCAGCCGCCCTTCTTCGAATAGCCGAGTTTCCGGCTCCGCGCAAAGTCACGCGCCACCTCGGAGTTCGGGGCGACGTCCCTATCCAGCTTGTCCGTGAGCGCGCCGGCTGCGTGGGCACGGATGCAGATGATTCCGATCCCGTTCCGGTGGGCGACTTCGATGGCCCGGCCCTGGTCCACATCGTCGAATCCGCTGGGCGGCGCGGACGCCGCCGTCCGGTTCAGCAGGTTGTAGAGTATCTGCGCGGTGTGAAACACGCCGCTCGCGAGCAGCGGCTCGACTACCTCGGGATGCCCGTCCCACGCGGTGATGCCGAGAAAACGCGCCTTGCCTGCCTCGACCACCCGCTGCATGGCGTGGCCGAGCTCCAAGCCCTGCTCCAGCGTCAGCCGATAGGCGTAGCGGGGCGGCGGCCCGACCGCGGCCAGGTACTCGCCCCCCTCCGGTCCGAGCTGGTGATGGATTTGCAGCACGTCCACATGGTCCGTGCGCAGCCGCCGCAGGCTTTGCTCCACCGAGCGCCGCACGGCGCCCGCCATGTCGGCGAGGTCCTCCCGAGTTTGCAGCCGCACTTTGGTGGCGATGTAGACGCGGTCGCGCAGGACGATGAGCCCGTGCCCCAGGATCTCCTCCGACTTGCCGCGGCCGTACATGGGCGAGGTATCGAAGAAGTTGATGCCCAGCTCGACCACCCGGCGCACGAGCCGGATGCATTCCGCGCCGGTCGTCGCGCCCCACACCTGCCCGATGCCCGCTCCGCCCAGGCCCACTTCGGAGACGGAAAGGCCGGTGCGGCCGAGTAGTGGATACTTCATGGGGATATATTGGGTCCGTTAGACTCTGCAAATGCCGCTTTCCGAAAAGACGAGAAACATTCTGTTCGCGCTATTCGCGATATCGCCCATCCTGCAGCGATTCGCGTGGCTGCGGAATAATCGGGTCAGGTCCACATTTCCCGTGATCCTGTTTTCAACAAACCAGATACCCAAGGAAAAGCAGACCTGACCCTGAGGATGCTTTTACGCGGCGCCGCTCAAATGTAGGCGTCGCTCGGACGCTCGATCCACTCGAACGGCCAATCCTCCTTGGAGTCCTTCCGCAGGTGCCCGTGGGTGCGGTTCAGCTCGTGCACGTTGAACGGGCGATAGTCGATGCGCCACGCATCCCGCTCGCGCGAGTCCTCCGCGAACACGCTCGAGGATTGCCAGAGCTCCGCGACGCTCCAGTGGATGCGCGGCTTCACGCCGCAGTCCGGCGCGTTCCCGCTCATCGCGCGAAT
>JBQTJV010000300.1:0-2653 GCA_052386775.1 Betaproteobacteria bacterium | reverse complement strand
ACGGTTGGTATAGCTTGGGCTGTCGGCGTCAGTCTGACAGCGGGAGCATATTCTAATCGGTATAGTGCCGCTGAACTGCGGCTTTGACGGGGGAGGCGATGAATTCCATCGAACGGATGATCCAGCGCTGGCACGAAGAAAGCGTCGCACTGAATGCCGGCGCATCGACCATGCAGACGGAATCGCTCGAACGGATGATCGGCTACTCGCTCCCGGACGAGGTGAGAAGCTTCTACGCGTCAGCCAACGGCATGCAGGACTACCAGCACGATCCGCGCATGGTTTCGGTGTGGGCCATCGAGCGCGTCGTGCGCGAGCGCAACATCCAGGAAGGGGAAGATGAATGGGGCCCCTATCAGGACATCGCGTTCGCCGACGTGATGTTCTCCGCCTGGTATCTCAGATATCGCGTGCGCACCGAGGGGCGCATGTCGGTGCTCGCCGAGCTGACGCACGAGGAGTTTCCGAGCCTGTATGCGTTGTTCGACGCGTTCATGCAGCGGCCCGGCAGCATGGGGCTCGCCGCGACACCGGTCGCCGACAAGAAATAGTGTCTCTGCTCTACCGAAGGCGCCAAACCCCTTCCACCTCCGCCACCCGGCTTTCGCGCTGCAGCTTGATGAGGTGCGCGTGCAGCGAACGGCGCGCCACCGGATGCAGGCGCTCGGGCGTGTCCGAGTAGACGACCGGCAGCAGCTCATCGAGTGTCGCGGGATTCTTCCACGCGAACGCATCGATCACCTTCTGCTCGCGCCGCAGGCGGTGCGCGATCAACCGGCGCGCTTCCTCGTGGGGCGTTTCAATGACATGACCGTGTCCCGGTGCGATGGCGGTAATCTCGAGGGCGAGCAGGCGTTCCAGCGAAGCGAGGTAAGCCTGCATATCGCCGTCGGACGGGGAAATCACGACGGTGGAGCCCTGCATCACGTGGTCGCCGGTGAACAGGAGCTTGCGCTCCTCCAGCAGATAGCAGAGGTGATTTGAGGCGTGGCCCGGCGTGTGGATCGCGCGCAGCCGAATGCCGTCCAGTTCGACGCAGTCGCCGTCGCGCAGCGCCCGGTCCGGCGCAAACGCCGTGTCCTGGCGCCCGTCTCGCGGCACGGCGGGGAAACCGCACACGCGTGCGCCGGTGGCGTCCTTGATCGCGCGCGCGCCCGGAGAATGGTCCAGGTGCGTGTGGGTACACAGGATCCACTTGAGGTTTTCCCCGACCGCGTGCAGCAGCACGTCGCGATGCAGATCGCTTTCCGGACCAGGATCGATCAACGCGAGCTCGCCGCGCCCGATGATATAGCTGTTGGTGCCGGGTCCCGTCATGACACCCGGATTGGGCGCAGTCACGCGGACCACCAGATCATTGATGCGCACCACGGTGCCGGGAACTATGTCCGCCATGAGCCTCTGCCTTCAGCGCTGGCCGCCTCCTCGTAGCCCGGCTCGCCCGGCAGCAGTCTGCGGCCATCCCGGGTGATCCGCGGCAGCATGGCCGGTATCTCGTGCAGCGCGCGCATCGCCGCGATGAGTTCATTCACCGAGCGATGCTGCGAGAACGCCTCGAGCGTCTTGATCGTGGGCGTGCGCATGTTGAATTTTCCGTGCGCATGCGCCGCGAGCGCCGCCTGCGGCCGCATCCAGGCATGCGCGATCGCCTCCACGTTGTCGTGCAGCGGCTCCTGCCCCGCCGGCGCGCGCGCGATGAAAAAGCGCGTATCGTAGCGGCGCGGCGCGCCGACCGGCGTGATCCAGTGCCCGAAGTAAACCAGTTCGTCCGCGGCCAGGCGCAAACGCTCAGCCTGCAGGAATGCTATGAAGTCCCCTTCCCCGGCGTTGAGTTTCTCGCGCTCCGCCTCGCAGCGCCTGATCGCTTCGTCACCATGGAGGCGAACCGGGTGGCCGCTTTCGTCGCAGGCGAGCAGTATCCCCGCTTCCTCGAAGGCCTCGCGTATGGCGGCGATCCAGTAGGCGAGCCCGCCGCGTTCGAGGCGCAGCAAGCGGCTCGCGGCAGCGTCATCGAGTCGAGAACAAAGCGCGCAGGCGGCCGGGGTCGTGTCGGCAGGGTCGAGCGCGCCGCCCGGAAAGATGTACATGCCCGGCATGAATCCGGACTGGAAATTCCGCAGCAGCATGAGCACTTCGAGCCCGTCTTCCGCATCGCGCACCAGCGTGACCGTCGCCGCGGGCAGCGGGATCGGCACCGCATCGACCGCCTTCGATTCAGGCACGATTCAGCACCGTGATGGTCCTCGCCGCCGGATCGACGCGCACCAGGTCCCCCGTGCCGATGCAGCCCGCCGGATCGCGCGACCAGCCTTCGGTGATGGTCATGCCGGCGAACACCGCGCCCTGGACCATTACCGGGTTGGTCACGCCGAAGACGAGCGCCTTGGGGGCGAGGCCCTTCACCCGGATGTCGTGGAACGCCCAGCCGGCGGCGACGCCACCCTTCGCGGTTGGAAAGAACAGGATCTTGTCGCGAATGTTCACGCCTTCCAGTTCGTGCCCCGGCTTGGTGATGACGCCGCTCCAGCGGTCGAGGTCGTAGCGCGGACTGAAGCCCTCGTCGGACACCACGGCTTCCCCCTCCACCGCCGGCCCGAAGGCGCGCTTCACGCGGATAACGGTTCTTGGCGCCTTCACCGGAATACCCCGGTGC
>JBQTJV010000299.1:0-1898 GCA_052386775.1 Betaproteobacteria bacterium | reverse complement strand
GAGACCGACCCGCGCACCGACAAGTTCTTCCTGAAGATCGCGCGCATGCACCACGGCAATGTGCGCGCCTCGGTCATCCATGCCGACTTCGTGCACGGCGCCGACTACGAGGTGCTGGCCGACGCCGGCACCAGCTTCCAGGGCCTGATCCAGCCGGGCGCCGTGGTGCGCAAGGGCGAGGGCGAGAAGGCCAAGGAAGCCAAGGTCGAGGACTTCCGCGCCGCCATGGCCTGGCTGATGCAGCAGGCCGAAAGCAGCGTGGGCCGCCAGCGCTACAAGGGCCTGGGCGAGATGAACCCCAGCCAGCTCTGGGAGACCACCATGGACCCGACGGTGCGCCGCCTGCTGCGTGTGCAGATTGACGACGCGATCGAGGCGGATCGGGTGTTCACGATGCTGATGGGCGACGAAGTCGAACCCCGTAGAAATTTCATCGAAGCCAATGCGCTGAGGGCGGCGAACATCGACGCGTAGATCTCTCGCCCCAATTTGCTGAATCAGCAAGAGCCCCATTGTGTGAAAAGCCGATGGGGCTCTTTTCATTCCCTGGTCTCGGCTTACAAAGCGAGCTTCAGCGTACAGAGTGAATCAGCCGAGTAGCCAATAGAGATGGCCGTATCTGGTCGAACGAGGAAGCGTGGGTTGGCTTCTCAGCCCAGACTTGGCAACTGGCTCAACACACCGAACCAAGACTGAACATAGACGATGACAAGCAACGAACAACGCGCCGCACTGCAACGCAAGATTTGGGACATCGCGAACGACGTTCGCGGAAGCGCTACATCAGCGCCTCACTCAAGCGGGAGTTCGCCAGCGAGAACGGTACCGAACTCAACGCAGTACTGCCCAAGATGAGCCCCTTGAACCCACAGTTCAAGGCGAAGAAGCAGACGGTCTTTCAGAAGATTGCTGCCTTTGTCGAGAAGTTCAAAGGTGTGGGTGGGCAGGTATAGACCTCACGATGCTGGTGCGAGGGTCGCTAAGTTCGGGTGAGTCCCCAAGCCTCCCGATTCCGCAGGCGTTGCTCTTCGCATGTGCGACCCGGGATCTGATCCGTTCTAAGCAAGCAGGTATGTCAGAACTGCACATTTACCAGTCCGATGACGGCCGCACCCGCATCCAGTTCCGCGCTGCCGATGGCACGGTCTGGCTGACCCAGCAGCAACTCGCCGAGCTGTACGACACGAGCAAGCAGAACATCAGCCTGCACGTTCAGAACATCTTTTCCGAGGGCGAACTCAGTGCCGAAGCAACCGTCAAGGAAGACTTGACAGTTCAGGTGGAGGGCAAGCGGCAGGTCCGGCGGCGCACGCAGTTGCACAGCCTGGAGCTGATTCTTGCGGTGGGCTATCGCGTTCGCTCCCGGCGAGGCACCCAGTTCCGCCAATGGGCCACCGCTCATCTTGCGGAGTACCTGGTCAAGGGCTTCGTCATGGACGACGAGCGCCTGAAGAACCCCGGCGGCTGGGACTACTTCGACGAGCTGCTGGCACGCATCCGCGAGATCCGCGCGTCGGAGAAGCGCTTCTATCAAAAGGTGCGCGATCTGTTCGCGCTCAGCACCGACTACGCGAAAGACGATCCCGCCGTCGGCCTGTTCTTCGCCGAGGTGCAGAACAAGCTGCTGTATGCGGTCACGCAGCAGACCGCGGCGGAGTTGGTGCTGGCCCGTGCCGACGCTAGCGCGCCGAACATGGCGTTGACCACCTGGGAGGGCGGCCGGGTGCGCAAGTCCGATGTGGTGGTGGCGAAGAACTACCTGAGCGCCGATGAGGTCGACACCTTGAACCGGCTGGTCGTGATCTTTCTGGAGCAGGCCGAGCTGCGCGCCAAGCAGCGCGAGGCGCTGACGCTGGATTACTGGCGCAGCAATGTCGATCGCCTGCTGGCCTTCAGCG
>JBQTJV010000298.1:0-12385 GCA_052386775.1 Betaproteobacteria bacterium | reverse complement strand
GGCCTGGCCGCGGATACGGCCTGTGCTGCATTGACTGCGTCCTGGGCGCTTACCGGTGTATCCGCGTGGTACATCAGTCCGGGCGAGGGGCGCACGCTGCGTGCCAAATCGAAGATAGTGCACCACGGGCGGCTCACTTCCGTCGTGCGCACGCAGATCACCGGCAAGGCCAATCGCCGCGTGCTGGAAGTGGTCACCACGCACGCGCATCGGGCAAACTGACTGGCGGATCGCTTACCACTTTCATTGACCACAGAACGATCGTTCTGTATATTGGTCGCAAGAGTTGGGTTATGGTCGCTTAACACTGCTCGCTCCTGTAATGCCGCTCAAGACCGTCACCGGAAAGCACGCTGATCCGCGCAAAGGACGCGGCGCGGGCGTCAACCCGGAGGGGCGCTTCGAAAAAATTGCTCGCGAAGCGTACGACGACGGCTGGGACAGCGGCACCGGCGACGAACTGCCCCCGCTGAAAACGTACGTCACGGAGGAGCGCGTCAAGAGCATCATCAACCGCAACGCGTCGCCTGATATTCCGTTCAGCCAGTCCATCAATCCCTATGCCGGATGCGAACATGGGTGCGTTTACTGTGCAGAAGGCGATACGCCGATCCTCATGGCGGATGGCAGGCCGCGCGCGCTGGCGGATGTTCGCGTTGGCGATGAGATCTACGGCACGGTCCGTAGCGGGTGGTATCGGCGTTATGTGAAGACTCGGGTAGTCGCGCATTGGAGCGTCATCAAGCCGGCATATCGGGTCACGCTCGAAGATGGGACACAGATCGTCGCGGGCCCGGATCACCGCTTCCTAACCGAGCGCGGATGGAAGTTCGTTACGGGCACCATGGGGACAAGTCTTACGCAGCGCCCATTTCTGACGGTGAACAACAAGCTAATGGGCACTGGCGCTTTCGCTTCGTCAGTCGCCAAGAATACGGACTATCGCCTCGGCTATCTATGTGGAATGATTCGGGGCGATGGTCTTCTTGCCTCATACTACTATCGACGGCTTGGCCGAACTCACGGAGATCAGCATCAATTTCGCTTGGCGCTATGTGACATCGAGGCGTTGTATCGTACACGTGAATATCTTGCAGGCGTGGAAATCGCGACGCACGAGTTCGTGTTTCAGAAGGCTGCTGTGGGATACCGAACGATGCATGCGATTCGCACGCATGCTCGGTCGGGTGTGGAGAGGATTCGTGGTCTGATCGCTTGGCCGGCAGAGCCGGCACGCGAGTGGGCGGCCGGATTTCTGGCAGGTATTTTTGATGCCGAAGGAAGCTACAGCCAAACGGTCCTTCGGATACCCAATACCGATCCCGAAATTATCGCCTGGATTGGTCGTAGTCTTCGGGCTTTCAATTTCAGATTCGTAGTGGAGCCCAAGATTCGCGAAGGGCTCAAACCGATAGAGGTTGTGCGGCTCGTCGGAGGGCTACGAGAGCAGTTACGATTTTTACATGCGGTCGATCCTGCGATTACCCGAAAGCTGAATATCGAAGGGCAAGCGGTAAAGAGCGATGCTCGTTTGAAGGTCATCAGCGTTGAACCGCTGGGCAAGGCGAAACGCCTGTACGACATCACCACGGGCACCGGAGACTTCATCGCGAATGGCGTGGTGAGCCACAACTGCTACGCCCGCCCGTCGCACGCGTATCGCAACCTTTCGCCGGGTATCGATTTCGAAACTCGCCTGTTCGCCAAGGTGAACGCCGCCGATGCGCTGCGCGCCGAGCTTTCCAATCCCGGTTACAAATGCGACGTGATTTCGCTCGGCGCCAATACCGACCCGTATCAGCCGATCGAACGCCGCTACCGGATCACACGGGGCATCCTCGAGGTGCTCGCGGAATTCAATCACCCGGTCGGCATCGTCACCAAGAACGCGATGATTGAACGCGATCTCGACATCCTGCGTCCCATGGCCGAGAAGCGGTTGGTGAACGTGTTCATCTCGTGCAACACCCTCGACCACGAGGTCGCCCGCCGGCTGGAGCCGCGCTGCTCCGCGCCGCCGCGCCGGCTGGAAGCCATGCGCCGCGTAAGCGATGCCGGCATTCCCGTCGGGGTGCTGGTCGCGCCGGTGATACCCTTCCTGACCGATCACCAGATCGAAGCGGTGCTGGAGGCGGCATGGCAGCACGGCGCGCGCCAGGCGGGCTACGTCCTGCTGCGCCTGCCTTGGGAGATCAAGGAGGTGTTCAAGGACTGGCTGGAACGGCACTATCCGCTCAAGGCGAAGCACGTGATGAGCCGGGTGCACGCGATGCGCGGCGGGCGCGACAACGACCCGAACTTCGGCAGCCGCATGAGCGGCACGGGTGAGCTGGCACAACTGCTCGCCCGGCGTTTCGACATCGCATGCCGGCGGCTCGGATTCAACCGGGGCAACCGTTACCTTGAGCTCGATACCACCCGGTTTGCGGTGCCGGGACGATCAAAACAGATGACGCTTTTTTGAGAGCGGTTCTCCGAAACGCGGTACATCGATCCGCAATGAGGAATATCGAATGAAGAGCGAAGTCTCCCTCTACGTTGGCGAAGCGCTGGGCAAATATGGATTTCCCAACGGCCATCCTTTCGGACCCGACCGGCAGGACGCTTTCTGGAAGGAAGCGGTCCGGCAGGGGCTGGACAAGAGAGCCGCCCTATGCGAGCCCCGGTCCGCTGCGCGGGAGGAAATCGGGCGTTTTCACACCGCAGAACACGTGGCGCGCGTGGACCACCTGTCCCGTCTGGGATACGGCGCGATCGACTACGGGGATACGCCGGCGTATCCGGGCGTATTCGATGCTTCCGCATCAGTCGTCGGCACGGCGCTGGAAGGGCTCAAGCGCGTGATGAGCGGCGAATGCTATCGCACGTTCCAGCCGATCGGGGGTCTGCATCATGCGCGGCGCGGAACCGCCGCGGGATTCTGCGTGTTCAACGATTGCGGGGTCGTGATCGACACGCTGCGCGATCAGTATGGCATCAAGCGGATCGCCTACGTCGACATCGACGTGCATCACGGCGATGGGCTCTACTATCCCTACGAAGACGACCCTGCCGTGATCTACGCCGATATCCACGAGGACGGCAATTTTCTCTATCCCGGCACCGGGCACGAGTTCGAGCGCGGCAAAGGCGCCGCCGAGGGACTGAAGCTCAACATCGCCATGCAGCCGGGATGGGGCGACAAGGAATTTCTCCGGGCGTGGGAGCGCGTGGTCGACCATCTGCGGCGTCACAAACCGGAGTTCATCGTCATGCAGTGCGGCGCGGACAGTCTCGCGGGCGATCCTTTGGCGCATCTGCAATACACGCCGGCGGCCCATGCGCACGCCGCGCGCGAGCTCTGTGCGCTGGCCAACGAATTTGCGCAGGGGCGCATCATGGGCTTTGGGGGAGGCGGCTACCACCGCGGGAATCTTGCCGCGGCATGGTGCGGGGTGCTTGACGCATTCATTCGCGGCTCGGAGCGCTGATCGCCTGCAACCGGGGGCGACGGCGCCAGAAGAAAAACAATCGCAGGAGCGGCACTCATGCCATCGATCAGGCTCGGCATACTCGATCAATCTCCGATCATCAGCGGGCACACGCCGGCGCAGGCGGTCCATGAAACCATACGGCTGGCGCAGGCCGCCGAAAAACTCGGCTACCACCGCTACTGGCTGGCCGAGCACCATTCGATTGCAGCGCTCGCGGATCCCTGTCCCGAAATTCTCGCGACCCGGGTCGCGGCCGCGACCGCCACCGTGAGGGTGGGCACAGGGGGCGTGCTGCTGCCGTATTACAGCCCCGTCAAGATTGCCGAGCAGTTCCGGATGCTGGAGGCGCTCTATCCCGGGCGCATCGATCTCGGCATAGGCCGCGCGCCGGGCGGCGATCAAATGACCGCGCTCGCCATGGGCGAGGGTCGCTATCCCGGCGCCGAGAAGTTTGCCGAGCAGGTGCAGTATCTCGTCGCGTATCTCGACAATGCGTTGCCGGAAGACCATCCGTTCGCCGCCGTTCGGGCCATGCCCGCCGGCCAAACCACGCCCGAGGTCTGGCTGCTCGGGTCTTCGGATTACAGCGGTGCGCTGGCCGCGGAACTGGGGTTGCGATTCGCCTTCGCCCACTTCATCAGCGCGGAGGGCGGCGATGCCGTGATGCACGACTATCGCCGCCGTTATCGGCCGTCCCGCCGCGAACCGGAGCCGCACGCGCTGCTGTGCGTGTTCGTCATCTGCGCGGAATCCGCCGAGGAAGCGGAGCGGCTTACAGCGAGCGTGAACCTGCGCCGGCTCAATATGGATTACGGCGTCAATGCGCCGGTTCCAAACCATGAAGAGGCAGCGCGGTATCCCTACACCGAGGCGGATCTGCGGCGCATCGCTTACCATCGGCGGCGCGTGGTGGCCGGGACGTCGGAAGCGGTGCGCGACAAGCTGCTGGAGCTGGCGACCCGGCATGAGGCCGACGAGCTGATGGCCATAACCATCACCGGGGACTACGGCAGTCGACTCCATTCCTACGAGTTGCTGGCCCGCGCTTTCAGACTGTGTCAGCCGGGCTGAACGGTGGCGCGTTATGGCTGGAACCTATCTCGATAATGAGATGGGTTCTCGGCAGGCGGGTCCGTCCTCGAGACGGCTTATCAACTGAAGCGAGGAGTCCATCATGAAACGACTGATCGGTGTGCTGTGTTGTCTGATGCTCGGCGCGTCGCCGCTGGCATTCGCGCAGGACAAAGCCAAGGATGCGGAAAAGAAATCGGCGACCGCGACGGAGCAATCGAAGAAGGAGCCGACGGAAAAGCAGAAGGCTCAGCAGGCGCGCATGAAAGAGTGTGCAGCGAAGGCGGGAGACCGCAAGGGCGAGGACCGCAAGAAATTCATGAGCAGCTGCCTCAAGGTGGAGGACATGGCGGCCGCGGCGGACAAGAAAACCGCACAACAGGACAGGATGAAGGCGTGCAACAAGCAGGCGGGGGACAAGAAGCTGAAAGGCGACGAGCGGAAGAAATTCATGAGCGAGTGTTTGAAGGGTTGAGCATGCGCCGCCCGGTTGCTGCGGGCTGGCGTTGAAGGGCATACTGCCGGCAACGGGTATGCCCTTTTTCATTTCCATGGACCCGCTGCGGCGCCGTGCGTGTGCGTGGCTTGCTGCACTGGGGCTGAGCTCCGGGATGGCTGCACTGGCGGCATCGCAAGAACCGCCCGTGCGAAATCACAGGCAGATGCTCGACGATATCGCGCAAATGGTGAAGGAAACGCAACGCGAAACCGGCCGCGCGGCGTTGAGCGAGCGCGTCATGGCTGCGTTGGCGAAAGTGCCGCGGCACCGATTCGTTTCCCCGGAAGACGAGCGACACGCCTACCTGAACCGGCCGCTGCCGATCGGCAGCGGCCAAACGATTTCCCAGCCGTTCATCGTGGCGTTGATGACGGATTTCATGGACCTGAAACCCGGCGCTCGCGTGCTTGAAATCGGAACCGGTTCGGGATACCAGGCCGCCGTACTGGCCGAGTTGGCGCACACCGTGTATACGATAGAAATCATCGACGCGCTGGCGCAAGCGGCGGCGGTCCGCTTCAAGGCCATGGGATACGGCAACATCGTCGCCCGAACCGGGGACGGCTATCACGGCTGGCCGGAACAGGCGCCGTTCGATGCCATCATGGTGACTGCGGCGGGCCAGGACATTCCGCAACCGCTGATCGACCAATTAAAGCCGGGCGGGCGCCTCGTGATTCCGATCGGCCGCCAGACCGGCGCTCAGACGCTCATGATCGTCGAAAAGAAACCGGACGGTGCGATCGCCAGACGCAGCATACTGGGTGTGCGCTTCGTGCCGCTTACGCGTGCGCCTTGAGGGCTGAACGAGCGCCCTCTCGTTCATTCCCACGCGTCATGGCAGTCTCGCGATGAGGTCGAGCGCGGTGCGTTCCACTACCTTGCTCAGCGGTACCGCCTTTTCCGCAAACGTATCCTGGGAATAGTGGGTTTCCTGCATGCCTTCCCACGCGATCGATCCGTCCGTGCTGTCCCAGATCTGGAAGAAAAGCCGGATGCTCGCATAACGGGTCTCGACGATGCGAAAGCCGAACGCGCCGAACCGCTCCTTCTCGCCCTGCGCAAAACGCTGCAGTTTGAGCTGCGCGATGTAGCGGGCGCCCGTGACCGCGCCGACTCTGCGCAGCGTGTCGCGCTCGAACAGCCCGGTATAGCGGTAATCGTCGTACATGCGGCGGTAGACCTCCGCCATACCCGCCTTGTTGATCGCCCCCAGCGCCTGGGCCAGCGTCACGACCTGTATCGTCGGGCGCTCGCGCTTGAGCACCTCGGCGAAGCTCAGCGCCACCGCCTGCTTTTCCTCCTCCTGCCCGGTGGCCGCCGACGGTGTAATGAACGCCACGCCGGCGGTTTCGAGATCGCCGGGCCGCAGGGAAATGAGGCTGTCGTGGCGGGTCGGGAAGACTTGCGCGGCAAAACAACCGGCAAGAACAAGGGATGCGGCCGCGCAGGCGACGATGCGCGCTGTTCTGATCATCGAAACTGGAGGCATGCTTGGGGAAGGGCTATGGGGGAATGGCTATGCCGGGTGCATAGTCTCTGCCAGGGGTAATGCAGCTACCCCAGGCGGAAAACGAAGTGAAATGGTCCGTGTGGACCAGCGTGGCGAGTTCGGTCCCGCTTACCGGACGCAAACCTCAGAAGCGATAGCGCAGCCCGAGGCGCAGACCCTGGCCGCGATGCTGCCCGATCTGTTCCGAGGCCATGACGCCGTAATTGAGCGCCCAGTCCGGCGACAACCAGTGTTCGCCGGTGACGCCAAACTGGCGGCCGTCGCCCGGTTGCATGCCCAGGAACTGCCGGGTGTACTCGAACTCGCTGCCCGAGCCGTAGGTAAGGCCCAGCATGTTGCGTTCCCCGTAGCGATAATTGAGGCGCAGCTCGTACCCCGCAGTCGAGGACGAAGAAACGGCCGGCGGATACAGGGACCAGGCGCGCGCGCCCAACGGGACGGCATCGAGGCTCCCTGCCGGGAACCGCGCCGTGCCGGTCTCCGACACGTTGTAATGCAGCCCGAGACTCATATTCCAGCCGCCAGGAAGGGCGCGGTGTAGCTGTCCAACGAGTCCATATCCCCGGAACGGACGAGCCGATGCAGTATCCACGCTGCTTTCGAGGGTGGAGGACCAGTTGCCGGACAGCGGATAAAGGATGCCGCCGATTGCTTGCGAGGGGGAAGCGCCCAAGGACGGAAAGCTGCGCGTTCCGCTGTACAACAACGTGGCGCCCAAGTCGCCTTTCCTGAGTTCGTCGAGCGTGATCCCGGATGCGGGACTGCGCGGCAATCTCAATCCGGGATGCGAAGAATCCCGCGCGCCTGCCGACAGGGATTCCGAGGGCACGAGTCCGAGCTGCGCCACCCGCTCCAATCCCGCAGCCTGCGCAGCGCCGCCCGCAATCGCGAGGACGAGCAGGGGGGCTCGGATCAGAACTTGTAAGGCGGTCATGGGCTGCCCAGTCGGGAGAAGCATGGGTCGCATTCTTTGCATAGCTTCGATTCCATTCTAGCCAATTCGGACGTTGCCTCGCACCAATTTCAGGCATACAGCGCACCATAAGCTCGCGCCGGACCCGGCTCGCGCGTCCCAAGATGCTGAAAACAAATCGAGAACGTACTGGCACGTCAGTTGCTAAACCCGCAACAACTCATGGGCGAGGACGATCGTGACGAGCTGGGCGCGGATACTGAGAAAACTGCTTTTCGATGGCGCTTGCGGTGAGCTGGCCTCCGACGAAGATGCCTGCCGTCTGCTGGCCGCTGTCCTGGACGACGGGATCGACGCGCTCGAACTGGGCGCCGTGCTGGGTGTGCTCGAGGCCCGCGGCGCCACCGCCCCGCAACTCCAAGGCTATTGCCGGGCGCTACACGAGCACCGCTTCCGTGTTCCGGCGCCGAATGGGCCCTTACAGCCCGTCGTGCTTTCCACCCACGCCGGCACGCAGACGCATCCCAATCTGGTGGCGCTGCTGGCGCTCGCCCTGCCCCGGCTGGGTGTCCCGGTGTTGATCCACGGCGCACTGCACGGAGACGGGCGTGTCGCAACGGCCCATGTCCTGCGCGAGCTGGGAATCATGCCCTGCGCCAATCTGGCGCAAGTCAGCGCGCAGCTCGCCGAGCAGCGGATCGCTTTCGTGCCGACCGCAGTGCTTGCACCGGGGCTCGGCGCGCTGCTCGCCTTGAAGAGTCGCCTGGGCTTTGACTATCTCGCTCAACTGCTGTCAAAGCTGCTCAATCCGTTCGCAAGCGAAGCGCTGATCGTCGTGCCGGCGAATACGGCGCACGAACGGACGCTGTTGCGCGACGTGCTATGCGAATGCCGGTACAACGCGTTGCTGCTCGACGCGACCGAAGGCGAAGCCTTCGCCAATCCGACCCGTCGGCCCCAGATCGAGCACGCGCGCGACGGCGTCCTGCAAGTGCTGTTCGAAGCGGAGGCCGGATCGTTTCAAGGACAGGCCGCGCTGCCCGATGCGGCCGACGTCGTGGGTATTGCGCGTTGGATCCTCAGCGTGCTCGACGGCGTGGTGCCCATCCCGCTGCCGATCGTCAACCAGCTCGCGTGCTGCCTGTATGGCGCGGGCTACACCGACGACCTCAATCAGGCGAAAGCGATTGTAGCGGTCGAAACCGGGAGTCTGATCGCCGCATGACAGGCAAAGTCTATCTGGTGGGGGCCGGCCCGGGCGACGTCGAACTGCTGACGCTTAAAGCGGTGCGCGCGCTCCGCGGGGCTGATGTGGCGCTCGTGGATGACCTTGTCAGCCGCGAAGTGCTGCAGTTCCTGCCGCAGCAGGCGCGGGTAATCGAGGTGGGAAAGCGAAAGGGCTGTCGCGCGACGCCGCAGGCCTTCATCGAGCGGCTGATGGTGAGATTTGCCCGGCGCGGATTGCAGGTGGCTCGGGTGAAAGGCGGCGACCCTTTCATGTTCGGCCGCGGCGGCGAAGAGGTGCAGCGCTTGCACGACGCGGGCATCGACGTGGAAGTGGTAAGCGGGATTACCTCCGGCATGGCCGCGCCCGCCACGCTCGGCATACCGCTTACGCATCGCGACTGCGCCCACGGTGTCACGTTCATTACGGGGCATGCGAGCATCGGCGCGCGGTTCGATTGGGATGCCATCGCGCGCTCCGGCGCCACGCTGGTGATTTACATGGGACTGACACGAGTCAGGGATATCGCAGCGCTGCTCATGGGGGCAGGGATGCCGCGCCATACGCCGGCCGCCGCCATCCAGGATGGGACCTTGGCGACGCAACGACAGGTCATCTCGACGCTTGACGACATCGCGGACGCGATCCATCGCGCGCGACTGGGGAGCCCCTGCCTCATCGTGATCGGCGCGGTGGTCGAGTGCGCCGCCATAGGGCGGGCCGCATCAAGTGGCATCCGCCAGGTCGCGTAAGGGGCGATGCAATTCGGGGAGATGCGTTGAAGAAATCGAAACTGGTAATGGTGGGCCACGGCATGGTGGGCCAGCGCTTTCTCGATCAGCTCGCGGCCCGCATGCCGACCGACTCGCTGGAGGTGACGGTATTCTGCGAAGAGCCGCGCGCCGCTTACGACCGCGTACAGCTCACGAGTTTTTTTGCCGGCAAGTCGGCCACCGACTTGAGCATGGTGCCCGCGCGATTCTTCGAAGACCGGGCGATCACGCTCCGGCTGAACGACCGTGTGGTCGAGATCGACCGCGCCCGCAAGGCGGTGCGCTCGGCACGTTATCGCGAAGTGCCGTACGACAAGCTCGTGCTCGCGACCGGCTCGTATCCGTTCGTGCCGCCGATCCCCGGGCGCGACCGGCGCGGCTGCTTCGTCTACCGCTCGATCGAGCATCTCGAGGTGATCCGCGCGGCCGCGCGGCGGGCGCGCGTCGGGACAGTGGTCGGCGGAGGCTTGCTTGGACTCGAGGCCGCGAAGGCGCTGAAGGATCTCGGACTGGAAACCCATGTGGTCGAGTTCGCGCCGCGCCTGATGGCGGTGCAGCTCGATGACGCTGCGGCGCGGCTGCTGCGAAGAAAAATCGAGGCGCTCGGCGTCTTCGTCCACACCTCGAAGAGCACCAGGGAAATCGTCGACGGCGTCGAACGCCCTCAGCGGATGGTATTCGCGGACGGCAGCGCGCTGGAGACCGATCTGATCGTGTTCTCGGCCGGGATCCGGCCGCACGACGAGCTCGCGCGCGCCGCAGGGCTAGCGGTGGGCGAGCGCGGGGGCGTGGTGATCGACGACCATTGCCGCTCGTCGGATGCCGCCATTTATGCCATCGGCGAATGCGCGTTGTGGAACGGGCGTATCTACGGGCTGGTCGGGCCGGGCTATCAGATGGCGGAAGTGGCGGCACGCCAGATCGCCGGCGAGGCCGACGCCGCGTTCACGGGCGCCGATACGAGCACCAAGCTCAAGCTGATGGGCGTGGACGTCGCCTCGATCGGGGACGCACTGGGCTCGACGCCTGGCGCGCTCGACTACGTCTACAGCGATCCGGCAGCGGGCGTGTACAAGAAGCTGGTCGTTTCGGAGGAGGGCAAATCGCTGCTCGGCGCGATACTGGTCGGGAATGCCGCGGACTACGGAACGCTGCTCCAGATGGCGCTCAACGGATTGCCACTGCCCGACCATCCCGCCGACCTGATCCTGCCGGCAAGAGCCGGCAATGCCGGAAACGGGCTCGGCGTGGACCTGCTGCCGGGCACAGCCACCATTTGCTCGTGCAACAACGTCACCAAAACGGCGCTGTGCGAGGCGATCAAGGCCGGCTGCACCAGCCTCGGCGCATTGAAGAAGCACACCAGGGCGAGTTCGACGTGCGGGGGATGCGGGCCGCTCGTCAAGCAGATTCTCGACGCCGAGATGAAAAAACGCGGTTTCGATGTGAGAAACGTGCTTTGCGAGCATTTTCGCTATTCACGCCAGGAACTGTTCCATCTGGTGCGCATGGGGCAATTGCGCACCTTCGAGGAGATCCTCGAGAGGCACGGCCACGGCCGGGGCTGCGATGTCTGCAAACCGGCGATCGCTTCCATCCTCGCTTCGTGCTGGAACGAGATGGTGCTCAAGGCGACGCATGCGCCATTGCAGGATACCAACGACCGCTTCCTTGCCAACCTGCAGAAGGACGGCAGCTACTCCATCGTGCCGCGCATTCCGGGCGGAGAAATCACGCCCGATCGGCTCATCGTGCTGGGCCGCATTGCGCAGCGCTACGGGCTGTACACCAAGATCACCGGGGCGCAGCGTATCGACATGTTCGGCGCGCGGATCGAACAATTGCCGCACATTTGGAAAGAGCTGGTGGAGGCGGGGTTCGAGTCCGGCCACGCCTACGGGAAGGCGTTACGTACCGTGAAGTCGTGCGTGGGCAGCACGTGGTGCCGCTATGGCGTCCAGGATTCCGTCGGCATGGCGATCCGCATCGAGCAGCGCTACCGCGGGCTCCGATCGCCCCATAAGCTCAAAATGGCGGTATCCGGCTGCACGCGCGAGTGCGCGGAGGCACAAGGCAAGGACGTGGGCGTGATCGCGACGGAGAAAGGATGGAATCTTTACGTGTGCGGCAACGGTGGCATGAAGCCGCGTCACGCCGATCTGCTGGCGCGCGACCTCGATCACGCGACGCTCATCCGCTACATCGATCGCTTTCTCTTCTTCTACATCCGCACCGGAGACCGACTGCAGCGCACCAGCACGTGGCTTGAAAACCTGGAGGGCGGCATCGACTACGTGCGCAAAGTGGTGTGCGAGGACTCCCTCGGCATCGCGGCGGAACTCGAGGCCGACATGGAGAAGCTGGTGACGACTTACGAGTGCGAATGGAAAAAAGCGATCGGCGACGCCGAAGTCCTGAAGCGCTTCCGTCACTTCGTGAACAGCGAAGCGCCGGACTCGAACATAACGTTCGTCACCGAACGCGGGCAGATTCGCCCGGCACGCCCCGAGGAGCGCGAGCTGCAGGACCTGGTACCCTGAAATGGCGCAATGGACGCCGGTCTGCCGCCTGCACGACATCGTTCCCGACACGGGTGTATGCGCGCTCATTGGCGGACGCCAGATCGCCGTGTTCCGGCTGCGTGACGATGCGCTGCACGCGCTGGATAACCACGATCCTTTTTCCCATGCCAATGTGCTGTCCCGGGGCATCGTCGGCGACGTGCAAGGCGAGGTGGTCGTCGCGTCACCGGTATATAAACAGCACTTCAGTCTCGTCTCGGGGCGGTGCCTGGAGGACCCCGACGTCGCGCTCGCCGTGTATCCCGTTCGGTGCCAGGGCGACACCGTTATGGTGCAGGCGTAGTGCTTATGTGCCCAGACTGGTGCCAATGCAAATTTGGTGCATCTTCGACTTGC
>JBQTJV010000297.1:0-4761 GCA_052386775.1 Betaproteobacteria bacterium | reverse complement strand
GTCACGTCGTGGAGATTGACCACGCCGACCTTCTCGCCGTCGATGTCGAAGGCGCCGCTGCCGATGCCTTCCACCGTACGCCAGCTCCCGTCACGGTGGCGCATCCGGAATTCGACCGCGACGTGCTGTGATTCGCCATGCAGGATGCGTTGATACGCGGTGCGCACTTTGGCGCCGTCGTCCGGGTGAACCAGTTCCAGTCCCGAGCGACCAATGCGCTCGGCAGGAGCATAACCCAGCACGCGTTCTATGCCCCGGCTTTCATACTTGACGACGAAAGCCGCATCGATCACCACGATCACGTCGTTGCAGTTTTCGACGAGCGCCCGGAAATACGTTTCCCGGCGCTCGAGCCGCAGCTCGGCAAATTTGCGCTCGGTGATGTCCTCGAATACCCAGATCGCTCCCGCGCCGTCCTTGTCCCGCGCGAGGGCTTTTCCGACCAGGTGTATCCATACCAGGCTGCCGTCTTTGCGACGCATCTGCATGTCGGCCTGGTAAACGCGCCCCGGCGCGAGCTGGGCCTGTGACTCGCGGGTGAACTTCTCGTAGTCTTCCCTGGACGCAAGGAGCAGTTCCATGCTGTGGCCGACCAGATCGTCCCTGCCGTGGCCGAAGAGTTCGGCGAAGCGTCGGTTCACGCGCTCGATCAACCGCTCGCGGGTGAACGCGATGCCGGTCACCGCGTTCTCGAACAGCAGCTCCATTTCCGCCGCGACGTCGCGGATCTTCGCCTCGGCGCGCTTGCGGTCGGTCACGTCGATGGAGGTCCCGAGGATCCCGAGCGCCTTCCCCTCGGCGTCGCGCAGCACCGCCGCGGACATGAGGCTGGTGAAGACTTCACCGTTCTTGCGGCGGTTCTCCACCTCGCTCACGACTCCCTGGCGCTCGAAGACGAGACGCCGTATCCCTTCCCCGGATTCGGGATCCGCGTAAAGCATGTTGACGGGACGACCCATCACTTCGTCGCGCGCATAGCCGAACGCGCGTTCCGCCGCTGGATTGAATTCGAGGATGCGGCGCTCGCGGTCCACGGCGACGATGACGGCCAGCGACGACTCGACGATGCTCCGCGCGTAATGCCCGGAGTTGCGCACGGCCGCGACCGCGCGCTTCAGCTCGGTGATGTCCTGGAAGATGTAGAGCCGCCATCCGGGCGGCAGCCCCGCGGACGGGCCCGCCGAGCGCACCAGGAAAATCTCGTCTTCGGAAAGGCTCAGTTCAAACTCGTCGACGCTGTCGGCGGACTCGGGCACGGGAAACGGCGCGTTCTGAACCGGAAAGAGCTTCCAATACACTTTTCCGATCAGGTTCTTGACCGGCATGCCGGTGCGTTCCGCGTAGGCGCGGTTGGCGCGCACGATGCAGCCCTTGTTGTCATGCATGAAAATCGGCTGCGAGAGCGCGTCGACGGTTTGAGCCCAGGCCTGCCGCGCCTGCTCGATGCGCCGGGAGCGCATCTCCTGCTCGTTGAGCAGCGCCTGCAGGCTGTCCGCCTCCGCCCGCGCGGCAGCGAGCTCTGCGCGCAGCCGCGCGATTTCCGCGGCCTGGCTCGGGGCCTCCTTGACGGGCGTTTCGTTCACTGCATCCCTCCCGGGAACCAATCTAGTGCCTTGTCGCTACACGGTAAATCACAAACCCGCGAAACTCAAGCGCCCTCACGTTGGCACGCTTTTCGGCGAGTGGCGAGGCAATACCTCACGGATGTGAGGTATCGCGAATCGATGGCGGTCCGGGACATGCAGTCGGCCCGGGCAGCAGCACGCCGCTCCCGGGTCCGCATAATGGACAGAAAGGGAACGGCATGGGCGCGCGCGGGGGTGGCGCGGTCCATATGCTATGATCGCCGCCATTTCAAGTCCTTGCCTGATCATGTCCACTGTTGCCGTTTCCGGACGATGGGGCCTTTCCCGGGACGTGTGGTTGATCTCCCTGGGGCATGGCCTGACGCACTGGTACACCGCCACCTTTTATCTCCTGCTGCCGCTGATCGGCCGCGAGCTGGGCCTTTCCTACACCGAGATCGGCCTGATCATGACGATCCAGCACCTGGCGGGTGCGGTCTCCAACATCCCGGGCGGCATACTGGTCGATACGGTGGGCAAGAAGGGCTACCTGATGGCCGCTTCGCTGTTCTGGGTGGGATTCCCCTATGCCCTCATGAGCCTCACCCACAGTTTCTGGATGCTGCTCGTCTGTGTGACGCTGGTGGGCATCGGCAACAACCTGTGGCATCCCGCAGCCATCCCAACGCTCGCCTTGCGCTATCCCGAACGCAAGGGCCTGGTGCTGTCGTTTCACGGCATGGGCGGAAATCTAGGCGAAGCCCTCGCACCGTTTGTCGTCGGGGCACTGCTCGCCTGGTTGAGCTGGCGCACGGTGGTCGTCCTCAACGTCGTTCCGGGCATCGTCATGGCAGTGCTGATTCTGGTCCTGCTCGGCGCCTTCACCATGGTCAAGGGCAGGGACGACGGCGCGATCAACGCCAAAGGCGAGTCGTTCAATGCAAAACGCTACCTGGGAGAATTCGCAAGCCTGCTGCGAAACAAGGGGCTGATGCTGGTTTCGTGCAGCGCGGCGTTCCGCTCGATGACGCAAACCGGATTGCTCACGTTTCTCCCCGTCTATCTCGCCTACGAACTGAACTATTCGCCCTTCATCGTCGGGATCTGCGTCACGCTGTTGCAGGTTGCCGGCTTCATCGCCGGCCCGTTCGCGGGGCACCTCTCGGATCGCATGGGCCGCAAGCGTGTGGTGATGTCGAGCATGCTGCTGACCGGCGTCATGATCGTCGGCATGGCGCTCGCGGGCCGCAGCGTGCTGTTCGTGCTCTTCATCGCGCTGGTCGGCTTCTTCCTCTACGCGATGCGATCCGTTCTGCAGGCGTGGGCCGTCGAGTGCACGCCGAAGCACCTGGCGGGGACCGGCGTCGGCGTGCAGTTTGGAATCACGGCGGCAGGAGCCAGCGTGGCACCCGCGCTGTTCGGGATCATCGCCGATGCGTGGGACCTCTATGCCGCCTTCTACTTCCTGGCGGCGATCATCATCTTCGCCAACTTCCTGGTGTTCTTCGTGCCCAACGGGGACGCGCCGCGGGCGGCGACAGCGGGCGCGCGCTAGGGAAGCCCTGAAAAAGTCCGTTCGTGTTGAGCCTTGTCGAAACATGAACGGACCGAGCCGCAATAAACCAATGACTTGGCGTTGCCCTTCGATAAACTCAGGGCGAACGGCCGTCTTAATCAGAGCTTCCCTAGCTCAGTCTACGCGCGCGCCCGAGTCTTTTACCGCCTTGGCCCACTTGGCCACTTCGGACTTGATGTAGGCGGCATACTGCGCCGGCGTGGTGGTGTAGGGATCGGCGCCCTGTTCGCTCAGGAATTTGCTCATCGCCGGCTCTTTCACGATTTTCACCACCGCCGCATTCAGCTTCTCGACGATAGCGGCAGGCATGCCGGCCGGGCCCACCAGACCGTTTGCCCCGCTCGCTTCGAATCCTGGCACGCCGGATTCGTCTATGGTCGGCACATCGGGCAGCGCAGACACGCGCCTAGCGGTGCTCACCGCGAGCGCCCGCAGTTTTCCGCTTTTCACGTGCGGCACCGCGGATGGCGAGGTCGCGAAAGACAATGCGACGTGTCCCGCCAGCAGGTCGTTCATCGCCGGTGGCGCGCCCTTGTACGGCACGTGCACGATGTCGATGCCCGTTCTTGTTTTGAACAATTCCGCGGTCAGGTGCGGCTGGCTGCCGTTTCCGGCGGAACTGTAGTTGATCTGGCCCGGCCGCTTCTTCGCGTACGCGATCAGTTCCTTCACGCTCCGCACCGGCAGCGACGGATGCACCGCAAGCACCTGCGAAGTGGTTGCGATGAGGGTGATGGGCGTGAAATCCCTGACCGGATCGTAGGCGAGCTTGCTGTAGAGGCTGGGATTGATGGTATGTATGGTGGAGGCACAGAGCAGCGTATAGCCATCCGGCGGCGACTTGACGACGATCTCGGCACCGATATTCGCGCTCGCGCCGGGACGGTTGTCGACGACAACGGGCTGCTTCCACTCCTCGGTGAGTTTTTGACCGATCGCGCGCGAAAGTATGTCGGAGGTGCCGCCTGCCGGGAACGGCACTACGATGCGGATCGCCTTCGCCGGATATGCAGCCGCTGATTGCGCCTGCACGCCCGTCGCCGGCAGCAATGCCGCCGCATAGCCGGCAATGACAAGGACGCGCATTGAATGAAGGTTCTTCACATGCTCCTCCCGTAACGTCTGGTCGCGATGCACACTAGCGCGCCGCCATCGCGCCCGTCAAGCAGGCAGGAGAATGACGCGCGCGGTTCTGCTATTCTTCATCGGTCCGCGGGTCGCAACGGAGTAAACGACGTGACAGGAAACTGGGAACGCAAGCTCGGGCTCATCGTACCTTCCTGGAATACGGTGATGGAATACGAGGTCCAGCGCATGGCCGGCCCGACCATGTCTGCGCATTCGGTGCGCATTCCGCATACCGCGGACACCGAGGAAAACCTGCTCGGCCTGGCAGCCCACGCGCCGGCGGTTGCCAGGCTGCTCGCGCACGCCAAGGTGCACGTCATCGGCTACGGCTGCACAGCGGGCGGTTTTCTGAAGGGCCCCGAAGGCGATCGCAAAGTCGGTGCGGAGATCGCGGAGGCGGCCGGGATCCCCGGCGCCACATCCCCAACCGCGAATTCCGAAGCGCAGCGCGCGCGGGGGGCGCGGCGCATCGGCGTGGCGTCGCCGGAATCC
>JBQTJV010000296.1:0-4259 GCA_052386775.1 Betaproteobacteria bacterium | reverse complement strand
CGCTGCCATGGAGCAGCCGAGAGTGCCAATCATCGCTGCTGCAGATCGTCCAAGAACTCCGACGCCGGCGCGACGCTGGTCACGAGCAGCTGGTCTCGCGCACGAGTGCAGGCGACGTAGAGCAGATGCCGTTCGGTGTTGTAGACCTCCTCCAGATCGGCATCATCGGCGACCGCTTCGATGCGCGACTGCAGCGGAACGATCTCGTCGTCGCAGGCCATTGCCACCACCGCGCGGAACTCCAGCCCCTTGGCGAGGTGCAGGGTGGCGCTCGCGACGTGACCGCTCGCGGTCTCGACACGCTCGTCGAGCAGTTTGAAGGGAAAGCCCGCCTGCGCGACCGCGGCGCGGGAGCGCTCCAATTCTTTTTCGGAGCGCACGAACACTCCGATCTCGTGAGGCAGCACGCCGTCCTTGCCCCGGTCTGATAGCCAGATGCCGACCGCGGCGATCTCTGCTTCGCTGTTATCGAATGTTCGTATCGCAGGCGGTGGACCGTTGAAGACCGAGACCGTGCCGCGACGCTCTTCGGTGTTGCCGTCCACATCTGCGACCTTGGGCGCCAAGAGGCGGTCCGTCTGCATGCGGATCTGGTGCGAGGTCCGGTAGTTCACGTGCAATGTCCGCGCGCGGCCTCGGATGTCCACGCCGAGCGAGCTCCACGAGAACGGCAACTGGAAAATCCGCTGCCCCAGATCGCCGGCGAAGAACAACGCATTCGGCCGCGCACTGGACGGCCCTCCGCCGAGCGCCGCGAGGAAGCGCAATTGCGCGACGCTCACGTCCTGCGACTCGTCCACCACCGCGAAATCGAACGCCGGGTGCTTGCGCCCGACCAGCTGCGCCGCGAGCCTATGGAACATTTCCGCGCGTGTGACATGACCTTCGGCCTTTAATCGGCCGCGCAAGGCATCGAACACCGACCAGAGCGCCGCACGCTGCGCCTCCGGCAGACGCGTCTTTCGCCCCAGGCGTTTCACGTCCCGATACGCTTCCCAGCTCTCCAGTTGCCACGCGTCGACCAGCTCCTCCCACTCGGACAGCAGGAAGCCCAGGCTGAACTTTCGGTCGGCCAGCGTCGCCGCCGCCTCCGCAATGAAGCGCTGCAGCGTCTCCCGCGTCGCGATTTTCGGACGGCCGAAGCTGCTTTCGTAGAGGCGTTCGCCCATGGCGTTCATGGCGTGGACTTCCAGCCGTTCGCCCAGGCGCGGCTCGTTGCCGAGCAGGCGCCGCACCCGGGTTCGCAAAGCATTCGCCAGCGTGTCGGAACACGTCGTCAGCAGCACCCGGCTCTCCGGATGGCTGCGCGCGAGGAACACCGCCCGATGCAGCGCGACGATGGTCTTGCCCGTACCGGCCGATCCGGATACGCGCGCCGGACCGTTGTAGTCCCGCTCGACCCACTGCCGTTGCTCCGGGTGCAGGAACACCGTCCACTTTTCCCACGGGAACTCCAGCGCGCGTTCGAGTTCCGCGACTTCGGTCATGACGCGGAAGCGGCGCTGCGCATCCGGATGCGCGAACGGGTCCGCGCCGGAGGGTGCCGCCTGCTTGGCCTGCGGCTTTCCGCCCGTAGCCAGTTCCAGCAAGGCTTCGGCCGCCTCGGCCGGCAGGTGCTCTGCCAGATCCAGCAGGCTGTCCTCGTTCGCCTGCCGCACGTCCCCCAGCCATTCCGGCGGCACGCCGTACCCCAGCAGCTCGTCGTCCGAATGCCGTGCGAATAGCGCCGGCTTCACTGCCGGCTCATTGACCTCGACATATTTCCGCACAGCGATCTCCTCGACGCGCTCGCGGATCTCCACGAATTGCGCCGCGCCGGTCTTGGGGTGCGTCTCGAGCTTTCGCCGCTCAGCCCACTGGTAAGCCTTGTCGTGGAGATCGACGTAGCACAGCAGAAGGCTGGCGCCCGTTCGGTGGACAATCAGCCGGATGTCGCTGCCCACACGCATCGACCAGAAATTCTTGTCGCGGGGCCGGTCGAGCCTGTGGAACTGCATGCCCGGGTTGGCCGGGTTGAGCTGCAAGTCGAATGCCGTGGTCTTGACCAGCTTCTGCTCATCGCCCGTCAGCCGGGCAAGGCTGTCGGTGAAGGTGTCGGCGATGCGGAAGTCCATGGAAGGTAATTTCCTACGCAACCTCATCCAGATCGAAGGTCGCTTTTCCCGTCCAGACGGACCTCGCCTGTTTGGGCTGGCGGTGTGTCTACGGCCTCGACAAAGGACTCAGACGCACGCCAATTCTGCGGGAACAGGGCAAGACAGCGTTTGGAACTGTCTTTTGCCGACGGGTACAGAATCCCGTGCACGCCGACCCCGGCGCAGAGGCGGCCGAAGATCTGGGAATTTGCAGGCAGATCGTACTGCGACGGCTGCATGCGCCAGTTCGAGTGCAGCAGCTGGCGCTGCAGTCCCGAAGTCGTGCGAATCAACCCAGGGGGACGGAGACCCAACGCGCGCGCCATCGGCAGCACGTTATCGGGCATCTTGAACCTGGCGATCACGCTGACGATCGCCTTCAGGGCCTGGGGATTTGCAATGTCGACGATGCCGTCAACAGTGCCCCGCAACTTGACGTGAGTAAACGACGTCAGCCGGCGCAGCGTGACCTCTTCGGCCGACAAACCGCCAATGGTACTGGTACGCGTCAGCCCGAATCGCTCCCGGTACGCCGTCTCGAAGTCCTCGGCCAGATACAGCGCCGGGAATGGCGAATACGCCGCCGGATTAAGCGTCGAGCCGATGTTGAACCTGCCGCCGTCGCCGCGTACGCTTCCCTCGAGAGAAAGGGGCGCGGTTGAAAATCGCCAGTCGACGATTCGCGCCCAGTTGTGAAACTCGAACGGACCCGTCACTCCAAGCCGGACGGCATCGACCAGCGCGCCTGCGCTTTCTGCGCGCTGGTTCTCAAGGCCAAAAAACAGCGCATGAGTCAGAGCCGCAAGGACCCTTCCGGTCGCCTTCCACTGGGACAGGGACGCGCGCGAGAACTGCTCGAGCAGCTCGAGCGAAGGCGGCGACGCATCGGCCTCCGCGGCCGACGAACGGCTACGGGGCGGCGGCGGCTTCCGGCGCCCCACTTTCGCGCTCCCCGATGCGCACCTCGATGGCGGCAGGCACTGGAATGCCGCTCTCCACGAGTGCGTCCATCACGAAGCGCCGCAACTTCTCATAGCGCCCATAGCGGATCATGTCACGCGGCGAAAGATTGCCCAGCAACGGATTGCGCGTCTGAAACCAGAGCTTCGTCTTGACGGCATCGCCTTCGAAAAACTGGGCCACGAGACTGCATACCACGGCGATTTCGGTCAGACGCTCAAGGACTTCGCGCGGAATCTTTTGATCCCATCGAACCGAGGCCGAAGACACTCCGGCGACGCGCCCGATCTCGCGCCGGTCGAGCCCTATGAAATCCGCAACGCTCTTCGCTCGAAGCGTTTGATCCGCCCAAAAACCCAAGTGATCCGTGCTGGGAACATTGGCGAATAGCTTCGTGTGGCGCATGTCCTTCCCCTCATCGACCTGTCCGTCTAGGCTAACACACCTGAGAGGGCTGGAACCACGATCTGACCATGAAAGAGCCAAATATTAGCCAACAAATCTCAACCGTCTTTCATTATTCCCTCGATGCCCGAAAGGATTCTGGGTGGAGCGCACACCCCGTCAAATCGCGCCACAGCGTGGCCTTTGTCCGCTCCATCGAGCCACGCATAGACGAGCCGGTTGCTCGGCCCGACGCTCAGAGAGAACAACCGGTTGCGCGACTGAATCCAGTCAAGGGATATCGAGCCATCCGGCTCCGACGCCAAATCCGGTAGCGGTACGCCCTCGGGCAACGCCCGGATGAAGTCCACTGCCGCCAGCGCCGCCCGCTCGTCGAGCGGGCAAGCACCGTTGCCATCCCAGTCGGGTCGCGAGCACTCGTTTGCCAGCGCCCAAATCCGCGAGATCGCGTTCACCTTCGTGTCGAGGTTCATACGGTCTCGAACGCCATGCCTTCAACACCTTCATCAGCTTTGTACGGCGCTTGTCAACGTATTTAGCTTGCTCATGAATCGATGCACGTCCTCGTGGATTTCGTCGGCCGTCATACTCAGCGCGATCTGCTCGCGAACGAGTTCCAATGGCGGTTGGCCATTTCGCAGCCGATGAAACAGCGCATCGTCATTCTTGAATAAAATGCGCTTGCCGTCGACCACGCTAAAAACGTTCGCGTCGACATTCCGCCAGGTTTTCCCGGCCGGTAAAGTTAAATTCTGCGAG
>JBQTJV010000295.1:0-12048 GCA_052386775.1 Betaproteobacteria bacterium | reverse complement strand
ACTTCGACCCGCGCGCGCTCCGCAGCTCGCTTGAAACGAAGGCCATAGGCGGGCTCTATGTTGCGGGGCAGATCAATGGCACGACAGGTTACGAGGAAGCCGCCGCCCAAGGGCTGCTCGCGGGACTCAACGCCGCGCTCGCGGTCAAAGGACGCGAGCCGTGGTGTCCGCGCCGCGATCAGGCATACATCGGCGTGCTGGTGGACGACCTCATCACCCGCGGCGTTTCCGAACCGTATCGCATGTTCACCAGCAGGGCGGAGTACCGGCTCTTGCTGCGCGAGGACAACGCGGATCTGCGGCTTACTGAATCGGGGCGCGCGCTTGGCGTCGTCGACGAACATCGCTGGAGCGCGTTCATGCGCAAGCGCGACGCGCTTGCGCGCGAGGAACAAAGGCTCAAGTCGACCTGGGTCAATCCGAACGTCGTTGCCGCGCATGCAAAGCAGGTGCTGGGGTGCGATCTGGAGCGCGAATACACGCTTGCCGACCTGCTGCGCCGCCCGGAAATAACGTATGCGGCGTTGATGGCACTGCCCGGTGCTGCAGCGAGTGACGCGGTGGACCCGCAGGTGGCCGAGCAGGCGGAAATCCAGATCAAATACCGGGGTTATATCGACCGACAGAAGGAAGAGATCGAGCGCAATCAGCAGCACGAGAATACGCCGCTCCCCGACGATCTGGACTATACGAGCTTGCGCGGCTTGTCGCGCGAAGTACAGCAGAAGCTGAATCAACATCGGCCGGAAACGGTGGGCCAGGCTGCGCGCATATCGGGCGTCACGCCGGCGGCCATTTCGATTTTGCTGGTGCACGCGCGCCGCGGATTCGGAGCGTACAAGAAAAGCGCATGAGCGCCGGCGAGGTGCTGGCGCAGGGACTGATCGAGCTGGATCTCCGTTTCCCCGCTGAGACCTCCGCCCGTCTGATGCAGTACGTTGCTTTGCTGGAGAAGTGGAACAAGGTGTATAGCCTGACCGCGGTACGGGGGGACACCCGAATGGTCACGCACCACGTGCTCGACAGCCTGGCCGTGCTCCCATACCTCGGGGGCCGCCGGACGGTGGATGTGGGAAGCGGGGCCGGTCTGCCCGGCATTCCGCTCGCGCTGGCCCGTCCTGAAATGCGCGTCACTTTGCTCGATGCCAATCAGAAGAAAGCGGCGTTCCTGCGCCAGGCCGCAATCGAACTCAAGCTCGATAACGTGGAAGTGGTCTGTGAGCGCCTCGAGAGCTGGCAGCCTGCGGTGCGGTTCGAGGTCGTCATCTCGCGAGCGTTTTCCGACCTCAAGACGTTTGTGCAACTCGCAGCACGGCTTTGCGCGCCGCGCGGGGTTCTGGCTGCAATGAAAGGCGGCTACGCGGAATCCGACCTGTGCGGCTTGCCCTCGGCGGTAAAGTTGAAAAAGGCGGTGCGTCTCAGCGTGCCCGGCGTTAACGCGATACGGCATCTGGTCCTGCTGCAACCGGTGGCCACAGCGTGACCAAGATCCTCGCGATCACGAACCAGAAGGGCGGCGTCGGAAAGACCACGACCGGCGTCAATCTGGCCGCGAGCCTGGCTGCGGCGCACCAGCGCGTGCTGTTGGTCGATCTCGATCCGCAAGGCAACGCCACCATGGGAAGCGGCATCGACAAGCATAGCCTCGCGACGACCATATATCACGTGCTGCTCGGCAGCCGTTCCATAACGGAAGCACGCACCCGCTGCGCGAACGGGGAGTACGATCTCGTTCCGGCGAACCGCGAGCTGGCCGGCGCCGAGGTGGAGATGGTGGACATCGAGCGCCGGGAAGTCCGGCTCAAGCAGGCGCTCTCGCAAGTAGAGCGTGATTACGACTTCATCCTGATCGATTGTCCCCCGGCACTCAATCTGCTGACCGTCAACGGGCTTACTGCCGCGCATGCCGTGATGATTCCGATGCAGTGCGAATACTACGCGCTCGAAGGCCTGAGCGATCTGGTCGCGACGATCAAGAAAGTGCGCAGCCGCCTGAATCCCGCGCTGCAGATCGAAGGGCTGTTACGCACGATGTATGACCCGCGCAATACCCTTGCGCAGCAGGTGTCGGCGCAGCTCATCGAGCATTTTGGCGACAAGGTTTATCGCACCGTGATCCCCCGCAACGTGCGGCTAGCCGAGGCGCCCAGTTTCGGCGTGCCCGCACTCAAGTTCGACAGGAATTCAAAGGGGGCGCAGGCCTACATCGCGCTTGCCGGAGAAATGCTCAACCGCGCCGCGGAAGCGGCATGACAAGGCGCAAACTATGGTGAAAGCCAGGGGATTGGGACGGGGCCTCGACGCCTTGCTCGGCGTGGAAGAGGATGCATCGACACGGCGGGACGAGCTGCGCGAACTGCCGATCGACCTCCTGCAGCCGGGCAAGTATCAGCCCCGCACGCGCATGGATCAGGATGCGCTTGCCGAACTCGCCGCATCCATTAAGGCGCAGGGCGTGATGCAGCCGATACTGGTCCGGCCGGTGGCGGGCGAGCGTCATGAAATCATCGCGGGCGAACGGCGCTGGCGGGCGGCGCGTATCGCCGGGCTGTCCACCGTGCCGGTTCTGGTGCGTGACGTACCGGACCGGCAGGCGCTCGCGGTATCGCTTATTGAAAACATCCAGCGCGAAGACCTGAACCCGCTGGAAGAGGCGGCGGGCATCCAGCGCCTCGTGCAGGAGTTCGGCATGACCCATGCTGCGGCGGCCGAGGTGCTCGGCCGTTCACGCTCGGGGGTCACGAACCTCCTGCGGCTGCTGGATCTCGCCCCGCCGGTACGGGAGCTGGTTGCCGAGGGACGCCTCGATATGGGGCACGCGCGCGCGCTGCTTGCGCTCCCGGTAGCGCGGCAGATCGAACTGGCGCGCGAGGCCGCAGAACACGGTCTGTCGGTGCGTGATGTCGAGCGACGCGCGGTCACCGCAGCGAAGTCCCGAGTCACGGCGCGACGGCGACAGGATCAGGACATCGCTCGACTCGAAGAGGAGTTGTCGGGTCGACTCGGGACCACGGTGCAGATCAGAGCCGGGGCCAAGCAGGGCGCCGGCAGACTGGTGATCAGTTACGGCACGCTGGACCAGCTCGAGGCGCTGCTCGCAAAGCTGACCTTGTAGCGCTCCGCAGGCCGGCGCTGTGCGGACTGACAGTCGGGTCGACAATACACTTCGATTTTTGACGCTGGGGCGAGCGAATGCGTATAATTCCGCAGTTTATTTGCGGTGAATCGCGTGGCTCTCCTCGACCGAGGCAGGCCCCTCCGCGCCGTGTTGCGGTGGCAGCTTTACGCCACCCTCGTATCAGCGCTGATTGCCGGCTACTGGCTCGGTCCGCATGGCGCGGGTTCGGCAATGTTGGGCGGTTTGATCAACATTGTGGCGGGTGCAGCGTTTGCCGGGCTTGCACTGAGAGGCGAAAGCAAAACAGCGGGAATGGCGCTGTATGCCGTTTTCAGGGCCGAGGCAGGCAAGGTGCTCCTGATCATCGTGCAGCTGTGGCTGGCGCTCACGCTCTACAAGCAGCTTGTGCCGGCGGCTTTTTTTGCAACGTTCTTCCTGACCGTAATTTTGTCCACCATGGCTTTTATAGCCCGCGACCGCTAGATCATCATCGCGCACAGACATGGCCGCCCAGGAACTCACACCCGGAAAGTACATCGCCCATCACCTGACCTTCAACAGTCAGCCGGTTGGCGACGGTGCCTTCTGGACGATACACGTCGATACCGTTCTCACTTCGGTCGTTCTCGGCGTGATTTCGCTGGGCCTGCTGTGGTGGGTGGCGCGCGGCGCAACGGCCGGCGTCCCCAACCGCCGTCAGGCCTTCGTGGAGCTTGCCGTCGGCTTCGTTGACGAGCAGGTCAAGAGCATTTTTGTGCATGGCGACCGGCATCGTTTCATCGCGCCGACCGCGCTGACGGTGTTCGTGTGGGTATTGCTCATGAACGCGATGGACTTTCTGCCGATCGACTGGCTCTCTACGGTTCTTTTCGAGCGCGTACTGCACGTCCACTATTGGCGGCCGGTGCCCACGGCCGACGTCAACACCACCTTCGCGCTCGCACTGTCGGTGTGGCTGCTCATGATCTTCTTCAGCATCAAGGTAAAGGGTTTGGGTGGCTGGGTACACGAACTGTTCTGCGCGCCATTCGGAAGCAATCCGGTGCTGTGGCCGGCGAATCTCATGTTCAATGCGGTGGAGTACGTGTCGAAGCCGCTGTCTCACTCGCTGCGGCTGTTCGGCAACATGTATGCCGGCGAAATCATCTTTCTGCTGCTCTGGTTGTGGGCGGCGGCGAGCCTGGCGGGCACGATCTTCGCCACCGTGCTCGGTCTGGGCTGGGCGATTTTTCATATCCTGATCGTCGTGCTGCAGGCCTACATCTTCATGATGCTCACGGTGGTGTACGTTTCGATGGCGCACGAAGGCCACTGACTGACCGAAAAATACTGCAACAGCAATCACACGCGAAAGGAAGCGAACAATGGAGAAACTGCAGATGTTGGCGATGATCCAGGCTTATACCGGGATAGGCATAGGGCTGATGATCGGGCTGGGCGCCGCCGGCGCCTGTATCGGGATCGGAATCATGGCGGGCCGGTTTCTGGAAGGTGCTGCGCGCCAGCCGGAGCTGATGCCCCAGTTGCAGGTCAAGGTGTTCCTGTTGCTCGGGCTGATCGACGCCTCCTTCATCATCGGTGTGGGTCTCGCGATGCTGTTCGCGTTCGGCAATCCGCTGCTCGGAGTGGTGCAAGGTTGAGCCGGACGCCACAGTACACGAGCGGGGAGCAGCCATGAACATCAACTTGTCGTTGTTCGCGCAGGCGCTGACGTTCGCGCTGTTTATCTGGTTCACGGTCAAGTTCATCTGGCCGCCGTTGTTGCGGGCCATGGAGCAGCGGCAGAAGCAAATCGCCGAAGGCCTGGCGGCCGCGGAGCGGGGCAAGCAGGATCTGGAGCAGGCCTCAAAGCGCACCACTGAGCTGCTGCACGAGGCACGGCAGCAGGCACAGGACATTCTCGCCCAGGCCGACAAGCGGGCTGCGGCAATGATCGAAGAGGCAAAGGGCGCAGCCAAGGCCGAGGGCGATCGCCTGGTGGCGGGCGCCAAGGCGGAGATCGAGCAGGAAATATCGCGTGCGAAGGAAATGCTGCGTACCCAGGTCGCCGCACTGGCTGTCGCCGGCGCCGAACAGATCCTCATGCGCGAGGTGGATGCCAAGGCGCACGCCGATCTGTTACGCAGCGTTGAGAGCCAGCTCTAGATGGCCGAGCCCCTCACCGTAGCACGCCCCTACGCGGAAGCCGTATTCAAGCTCGCGCGCGAAAGGAACGATCTTGCGGGCTGGTCTCGCATCCTGGAAATGCTCGACGCGCTGGTAAAGGACCCGCAGATGCAAGGCTGTATCAGCAACCCCAACTTCAGCGCGCCGCAGCTCGAGTCACTGATCCTCGGCATCGCGGGAGAGGCCATTGATGGCGGTGGACGCAACTTTGTTCAGGTGTTGATCACCAATGACCGCCTCACACTGATGCCCGAAATCCGCGCGCTGTATGAGGACTTGCGGCGTCAGCATGAAGGCATCCTGGAAGCCAGGATCCTGTCGGCGCTGCCCATCGAGGACCGGCAGCGGGCGGAACTGGTGTCGCGGCTGGAGACGAAGTATGGTCGCAAGGTGCGCGCCGAGGTCGAAGTGGATCCGACATTGATAGGCGGAGTGCGGATCGTGATCGGCGACAAAGTCATCGATGCCACCGTACGCGGCAAGCTCGATGCGATGGCCGCTTCGCTTACCCATTAGAAGCAGGAGGCACTATGCAGCTCAATCCTTCCGAGATCAGCGAACTGATCAAGAGCCGAATCCAGAACCTCGGCACCACGGTCGAGGCTCGCACGCAGGGGACGGTGGTATCCGTCACCGACGGCATCTGCCGCATTCACGGACTGGCGGACGTGATGCAAGGCGAAATGCTGGAATTTCCGCGCAACACGTTCGGCCTGGCGCTTAATCTGGAGCGCGACTCGGTAGGCTCGGTGGTGCTCGGCGAGTACGAGCACATCACCGAGGGCGATACGGTAAAGACCACCGGCCGCATTCTCGAGGTGCCGGTCGGGCGGGAACTCATCGGGCGGGTGGTGAACGCGCTGGGGCAGCCTATCGATGGCAAAGGGCCGATCAACGCCGAGATGACTGACGTGATCGAGAAAGTGGCGCCCGGCGTGATCGCGCGGCAATCGGTGTCGCAGCCGGTTCAGACCGGATTGAAGGCGATCGATGCCATGGTGCCGATCGGCCGCGGGCAGCGCGAGTTGATCATCGGCGATCGCCAGACCGGCAAGACGGCGGTCGCGGTGGACACCATCATCAATCAGAAGGGCAAGGACCTGATCTGCATTTACGTGGCGGTCGGGCAGAAGGCCTCGTCCATCAAAAACGTACTGCGCAAGCTCGAAGAGCACGGCGCGATGGACTACACCATCGTCGTCGCGGCCTCGGCCTCCGAGTCGGCGGCGATGCAGTTCATCGCCCCCTACTCCGGCTGTACGATGGGCGAGTATTTCCGCGACCGCGGGCAGGACGCGCTCATCATCTACGACGACCTGACCAAGCAGGCATGGGCCTATCGGCAGGTTTCGCTCCTGTTGCGGCGCCCGCCGGGCCGAGAGGCCTACCCCGGCGACGTGTTCTATCTGCATTCTCGGCTGCTCGAGCGCGCAGCGCGGGTCAACGCCGAGTATGTGGAGAAGTTCACCAAGGGACAGGTCAAGGGCAAGACCGGCTCTTTGACGGCGCTGCCCATCATCGAAACCCAGGCAGGCGACGTGACGGCGTTCGTGCCCACCAACGTCATTTCGATTACGGACGGACAGATTTTCCTGGAGACGGATCTGTTCAACGCCGGCATCCGGCCCGCCATCAATGCCGGTATTTCCGTTTCCCGTGTCGGCGGGGCTGCCCAGACCAAGGTCATCAAGAAGCTCGGCGGGGGCGTGCGGCTTTCGCTCGCGCAGTATCGCGAACTCGCGGCGTTTGCCCAGTTTGCGTCGGACCTGGATGAGGCGACCCGCAAGCAACTTGAACGCGGGCGCATGGTAACGGAACTCATGAAACAGCCGCAGTATGAGCCACTCCAGGTCTGGGAGATGGCGCTCACGCTCTTTGCGGTGAACAACGGCTATTTTGACGACGTGGACGTCAGGAAGGCGCTCCTCGCGGAGCGCTCGCTGCGCGACCATCTCAAGGGCCAGTACGGCAGCCTCGTGGAGCGCGTCGAGAACACCAAAGATCTCTCCAAGGAGGATGAGGAACAGCTGCACCAGGCGGTGAAGGACTGGAAAGCAACCGGCATCTACTGATCGATGACCTATCGTAAGTAAGCACTCACCCCAATGCCCGGCTCCAAAGAAATCCGCAATAAGATCAAGAGCGTTCAGAATACGCGCAAGATCACCAAGGCTATGGAAATGGTGGCTGCGTCCAAGATGCGGCGCGCCCAGGAGCGCATGCGCATGGCCCGCCCGTATGCGGAGAAAATCCGTAACGTTGCGGCCCACATCAGCCACGCCAACCCGGAATACCGCCACCCTTTTCTCGTCGAGCGCGATACGGTGAAGCGTATCGGCATCATCGTGGTGACGACCGACAAGGGTCTGTGCGGCGGGCTCAACACCAATGTGCTGCGGCTTGCCCTTGGGGCGATGAAGGATTGGGAGACCGCCGGCGAGGGGATCGAGGTGTGCGCCATCGGCAACAAGGGGCTCGGCTTCATGCAGCGGCTCAATGCCCACGTCGTGTCGCACATCACCGGTCTGGGGGATCGCCCGCACATGGAAAAACTGATCGGGGCCGTCAAGGTCATGCTGGATGGATACAGCGAGGATCGCTTCGATCGCTTGATGATTTTCTACACCCGCTTCGTCAATACCATGAAGCAAGAGCCGGTCATGGAACAGCTGTTGCCGCTGTCCGGCGAGCGACTGGGTGCGCCCGAAGGGTCGTGGGACTACATCTATGAGCCCGAGGCGCGGGGGGTGCTCGATCAGGTCCTCACCCGTTACATCGAGGGCCTGATCTATCAGGCGGTCTCCGAAAACATGGCCTCAGAGCAGTCGGCGCGCATGGTCGCGATGAAGGCGGCTTCTGATAACGCCGGAAGCGTCATCGATGAGCTGACGCTGGTCTACAACAAGACGCGGCAGGCGTCGATTACCAAGGAACTGTCCGAGATCGTGGGCGGCGCGGCTGCGGTATGACGCGACGCCGGACGATCGGGAGAGACTCTCAACGCTAGGAATCAACATGGGTGAAGGAAGAATCGTTCAGTGCATCGGCGCGGTGATCGACGTGGAATTTCCGCGCGACCAGATGCCGAAGATCTACGAAGCACTCGAAATGCGGGGCACCGACCTCACGCTCGAGGTGCAGCAGCAGCTCGGCGATGGCGTAGTGCGCACCATCGCGCTCGGCTCAGCCGAGGGCCTGAGACGCGGCATGACCGTGGCGAGCACCGGTGCGCCGATATCCGTGCCGGTCGGGCCGAAGACGCTCGGGCGCATCATGGACGTACTCGGCCGCCCCATCGACGAGGCGGGTCCCATCGGTGCGGAGAAGACCATGTCGATCCACCGCAAAGCGCCGGCCTTCGAGGATTTGTCGCCCTCGCAGGAACTGCTCGAAACGGGCATCAAGGTGATCGACCTGATTTGTCCCTTCGCCAAGGGTGGCAAGGTCGGCCTGTTCGGCGGTGCAGGTGTGGGCAAGACCGTCAACATGATGGAATTGATACGTAACATCGCCATCGAGCATTCCGGCTTTTCGGTTTTCGCCGGGGTGGGCGAGCGCACGCGCGAGGGCAACGACTTCTATCATGAGATGAAGGACTCCAAAGTTCTGGACAAGGTAGCCCTGGTCTACGGCCAGATGAACGAGCCGCCGGGCAACCGCCTGCGCGTGGCGCTCACCGGGCTCACGATGGCGGAATTCTTCCGCGACGAAGGCCGCGACGTACTGCTTTTCATCGACAACATCTATCGCTATACGCTCGCGGGCACTGAAGTCTCGGCGCTGCTTGGCCGCATGCCTTCCGCGGTGGGCTACCAGCCGACGCTGGCCGAGGAGATGGGACGGTTGCAGGAGCGCATCACCTCCACGAGGACCGGCTCGATCACTTCGATCCAGGCGGTGTACGTGCCGGCGGACGATCTGACCGATCCCTCGCCCGCGACCACGTTCGGTCACCTCGATTCCACAGTCGTGCTGTCCCGCGACATCGCGGCGCTTGGCATTTATCCGGCGGTGGATCCGCTGGACTCGACCTCGCGCCAGCTCGACCCGCATGTGGTGGGAGAAGAGCACTACACCACCGCGCGGCAGGTGCAGGCCACGCTGCAGCGCTACAAGGAGTTGCGGGACATCATCGCGATCCTGGGAATGGACGAGCTTTCGCCCGAGGACAAACTGGTCGTCGCCCGCGCGCGCAAGATACAGCGCTTTCTGTCGCAGCCCTTCAACGTGGCGGAAGTATTCACCGGACAGAAAGGGAAGTACGTGCCGCTCAAAGAGACGATCCGCGGCTTCAAGATGATCGTCGGCGGGGACTGCGACCAGTTGCCGGAACAGGCGTTCTATATGGTCGGCCCCATCGAAGAAGCATTCGAAAAAGCAAAAACGCTGCAGTGACCGGGAACACGCTCTAAGCGGCCATGGCCAACACCCTCCACATCGATGTCGTCAGCGCGGAAGAATCGATCTATTCCGGGGAAGCGGAGTTCGTCGTGCTGCCCGGCGAGGCCGGGGAACTTGGCATCTATCCCCGCCATACGCCCTTGATCACCCGCATACGGCCGGGTGAAGTGCGCATCAAACCCGCCGGCGGCGGCGACGAGGAGTTGATTTTCGTGGCGGGCGGGATTCTCGAGGTGCAGCCCAAGGTGGTCACCGTGCTGGCCGATACCGCCATCCGTGGCCGTGATCTCGACGAGGCCAAGGCGATGGAAGCGAAGAAGCAGGCGGAAGAGGCGATGCAAAACCGCACTTCCAAACTCGAGGTCGCCAAGGCACAGGCGGAGCTGGCAGCCGCGGTTGCTCAGCTCGCCGCCATACAGAAGCTGCGCAAGAAGCGTTAATCCGTTCCGGCGCCGGCGATGGTGGCGGTGTCTCCTCACGATGCCGCGCAATCGAAACGGCCTCGAGCCGCCGCCCGGACCGGGCATTTGATCTCGATGTCTCCTCCCGCCCTACCCGATAACGTCGACCTGCTGGTGGTGGGCGGCGGCATCAATGGCACCGGAGTCGCGCGCGATGCCGCCGGCCGCGGTCTTAAGGTGTTGCTGGTGGAGCAGGGCGATCTGGGAGGCGCGACCAGTTCTGCCAGCAGCAAGCTGATACACGGCGGACTGCGCTATCTCGAGCACTATCAGTTTCGGCTGGTGGCCGAGGCGCTCGCCGAACGCGAAGTCCTGCTTCGGGCGGCACCACACATCGTACATACGATGCAGTTCGTGATGCCGCACGTGCCCGAACTCCGGCCCGCGTGGATGATCCGCGTCGGCCTGTTGCTTTACGATTACCTCGCCCGCCGCCAGACGCTGCCGCGCTCCAGGGCGATAAAACTTCAGCGCACGGGTCTGGGTGCCGGGCTTAAAGCCGGGCCGAAAAAAGGTTTCGTGTACTCGGACTGCCGGGTGGATGACGCGCGACTGGTCGTGCTGACCGCGCGAGCCGCGGCAGACTTGGGCGCCGCGGTGTTCACCCGTACGGCATGCGTCCACGCCCGGCGCGACGGAATGGTGTGGCGCGCCAAAGTGTGCGACGCCAACGGCGTCCCCGCGGAGGTGTCTGCGCGCGCCCTGGTCAACGTTACGGGCCCTTGGGCAAAGCAGTTTCTTGAAGCGGCGCTCGGCATGTCGAGTGCCTTCAATCTCAAACTGGTTCAGGGCAGCCACATCGTCGTGCCGCGACTCTACGAGGGCGATCACGCCTACATACTGCAGAACGACGACCGGCGCGTCATCTTCGTTTACGCCTATCACGAGCGCTATACCCTGATCGGCACCACGGAAGTGGCGGCTCACGCGCCGCAGGTTTGTTCAGCCAGCCGCGAGGAGATCGCTTATCTGGTCCGTGCTGCGAATCGTTACTTTGATCGGCAGCTCACGGTCGATGACGTGGTATGGAGTTACTGCGGCATCCGCCCTCTGTTCGACGATGGTTCGCCGAATCCTGCCGCCATTTCGAGAGATTATGTGCTGCGCGTCGACGGCGCGGCGGCTGAAGCGCCGGTGCTATCCGTCTTCGGCGGCAAGATTACGACGTATCGACGCCTCGCAGAGCACGTCCTGGAGCGGCTCGCACCGTGGTTTCCCAAAATGGGGCCTTCCTGGACCGCGGACATCCCCCTGCCGGGCGGTGAGCTGCGCGGGTCTTTCGAGTCGCTCGTGAGCGAGCTCGGTCAGCGCTATCCGGAGCTGCCGCGCCATTTTCTGCGCGCTCTGGCACAACGACATGGCGCGCGGGCGAGCCGCCTTCTCGGGGATGCGCGCACGGAGCGGGACCTCGGGGACCACTTCGGCGCCGACCTTTACGCGCGCGAGGTCCAGTATTTCATCGATCACGAATGGGCGATGTCGGTGGATGATGTGCAATGGCGGCGCACCAAGGCCGGATTGGAGCTTTCCCGCCAACAGCAGCAGTCGCTGCAGGACTTCATCACGCGGCGAATTCAGGACCCTGTGCGATAATTCTTTCATGGCGCTCAACGTAGTCATCCTCGCAGCAGGCCAGGGAAAGCGCATGTATTCCGAACGGCCCAAAGTGCTGCATCGGCTGGCCGGAAGGCCGCTCCTCGTCCATGTCATTGCCGCAGCCCGCGCACTCAGGGCCGAGCGTATTTGTGTCGTTTACGGACACGGCGGCGAGGACGTCCCACAGGCCTTGTCGGGCGCTGCGGGGGTCGTGTTTGTCAAACAGGAGCCACAGCTTGGCACCGGAGACGCGCTCAAGAAAGCGCTGCCCCAGCTCGGCGCTGCTGAGCGGACCCTCGTGTTGTA
>JBQTJV010000294.1:0-16497 GCA_052386775.1 Betaproteobacteria bacterium | reverse complement strand
GGCGCCTCCCCCCTATTAAATACCCCCCGCCGCGCAGTGCGTGGGGGGTTTGCGTGCCGCACGCTTTTTTTCGTATAGCGTCCGGCGTGCGGGTCACCCCGCGCCGCTGCAGGTAATCGGGGCTCGCGCAAATCACGCGGCGCACCGTGCCGACGGGTATGGCGACGAGCGAGGAGTCTCGCAGGTCACCGATCCGGACGGCGACATCAATCCCTTCCTCGACCAAGTTTACGATGCGATCCACGAACAGCAGATCTGCGGTGACGTTGGGATGACGCTGCAGGAAATCGTTCACGATGGGCGCGACGTAGCGCCTTCCGAACAACACTGACGCGGTGATCGTAAGCATGCCCTGCAGCTCCGTCCGACCGGAGGTGAGAGCGGCCTCCGTCTCCTGCACGATTGAAAGAATGGCGCGGCAACGCTCGATGTATCGCGCCCCTTCATCCGTCAGGTGGATTCGGCGCGTCGTGCGGTTCAGGAGCCGCACGCCGAGGTCGCGCTCGAGCGCGGCGAGCGTCCGCACCATAGAAGGCAGCGACGTATCCAGCGCTGCTGCGGCCGCGGTCAGGCTGCCCTTTTCGACGATTCGTACAAAAGCCGTCATCGCAAGCAGCTTGTCCATGACAGCATATTACTACGGTTTCTGAACCAGTCTATTGTTGATTGCCCTATTTATTCCGATCTGTGAAATTGCGAAACTGCCCGCACGACACGACCGCAGCATCTCCACACACAACAGAGAGGAGCAGACCGATGAACCCCTATCGCATCGAGACAACAATGCTGGTGAAGGTGTGCGCAGTCGCGCTGGCGGTGCTGACGGCCACGCCCGTGCCCGCGCAGGATCATTCCGCCCTGTACGGCCATCACACTGTCGTCCCCGCCGGCAAACTGGTGTGGAGGCCGAATCCCAATCCAGCCCTGTCCGTCGTGCAGGTCGCCGTGCTGCACGGCCACCCGGCGAAGGAAGGGCCGTTGGTCATGCGGCTCAAGTTTCCGGCTGGCTTTGTGTTGCCGCCGCACCGTCATCCGAGGGAGGCGCAATTGACGGTCATCGCCGGCGCCATCGGCCACGGCATCGGCGACAAGTTTGACCGCGACAAGGCGCCCCTGCTGAGCGCCGGCAGCTTCTTTATCATGCCTACTACACCTCATTTCGCCTGGTTCCCCGAGGAGACAATCGTGCAGGTGAATGTCACGGGCCCGTGGATCCTCGAACTCGTCAAGCAGGATGACGACCCCCGGAAGAAGTGAACTTGGTCCGGGGTCGTGACGATGTCTCGTCGACACCGGTCCGATGCCGGACCAGACCTGCCGCCCGACGAGGTGATGTTTTCCGCGGCAGTGCGTGCCGAGCAGGCACGACGCGGCTCGCGCGAAGCCCATGCGCGCCGGGCCGCGGCTGGACACTTCCAGCGCGAGCTTTCCGCCGAGGTAGTCCAGTTCATCGCCGAGCGCAATTCCGCGTATCTGGCCACCGCAAACGCGGACGGTCAGCCGTACGTCCAGCATCGCGGGGGGCCGCCGGGCTTCCTGCGAGTGCTGGATGACTGCACCGTCGCCTTCGCCGACTATGCCGGCAACAGGCAGTACATCAGCGTCGGCCATCTCGCCGAGAACGAGCGCGCGTTTCTGTTTCTCATGGACTACGCTGCCGCTCGGCGGCTGAAGCTCTGGGGCCACGCGCAGGTTGTGGCTGGCGACGCCGAGCTTCTCGCACGCCTCGCCGATCGCCGCTACGGTGCACACATGGAGCAAGCGATTGTCTTCACCGTGCTCGCCTGGGACTGGAACTGCTCGCAGCACATTCCGAGGCTGGTACCGGCCGCCGTGCAGCGATGAACGCATCGCGACGCCGGCGAGCTCACGTCCTTGCGTAAGGATCGTCAGCGCCGCACGCTGGCCGGCAACACGCACGATGCGCGTGCTGCGCCGTACCGGTAAACCACGAGATTGTTCCATTTTTTGAAGGAGACTACTAATGCTTGCCCCATTTATTTCAATAAACGAATTGGCGATACTGAAGCGTCATTCATTCATTCATTCATTCATTCATTCATTCATTCATTCAGGGGAAGTCATCATGAAGACAGCAACCACCCTCGTGGTGACGATCATCGCAATGCTTTGCGGCACTCAAGGTGCGTTTGCCCAGTATGGTGACCCTACCCGGCTTGCTCGCAAGCCGGCGGAACTCGGCAACGTGTCCTTCCCGGTTACTTGCGGTCCCGCGGCACAGCCTCAATTCAATCACGCGATGGCCCTGTTTCACTCATTCTGGTATCCGCAGTCGATACAGGCGTTCACGGAACTGGCGGCCAAGCCGCCGGAGTGTGCGATGGCTCACTGGGGAATTGCGCTCAGCATCCTGCGCAACCCGCTCGGCGGATATCCGATGTCCCCGAAAGACTGGAAGGAAGGCTGGAGCGCAGTCGAAAAGGCAAAATCCATTGGCGCAAAGACCGAACGCGAACGCGACTACATCGCGGCGATGGAAGCTTTATATAAAGACGCCGATAAACGTGAATTGAGAGAGCGGCAACTCGCCTACGAGACGGCCATGGAGCAGGTCTACCTGCGCCATCCTGACGATCGCGAAGCCGCGGTGTTGTATGCCCTCGCGCTCAACATGACGGCACTGCCCACCGACAAGACCTACGCCAACCAGCTCAGGGCCGCGACGATCCTCGAAAAGGTTTTCGCTGCACAACCCAACCACCCTGGCGCAGCGCACTACCTGATCCATAGTTATGACTACCCGCCCATAGCGAACAAGGGACTCCATGCGGCACGCCGATTCGCCGATATTGCGCCCGCGGCGCCCCATGCCTTGCACATGCCCTCTCACATCTTTACCCGCCTCGGCTACTGGCAGGATTCGATCCGGACCAACAGCGCCGCCGCGGAAGTAGCGCACGCTGCGGCAGCCAAGAAGGAGTCTGGAATGGCCGGCGCGGAAGGGTTGCATGCGATGGATTACATGATGTATGCCTACTTGCAGGGTGCGCAGGACGGCGAAGCGAAGCGGCTGCTCGACCGGGTGAGAGCGTTCCGCACTTCCGACAACCCGGGACGCATCGTGCCGTCGTATGCGTTCGCGGCTAGACCCGCGCGCTACGCCATCGAGCGCGGCCAGTGCGCCGAGGCGGCCCATCTGACGCTCTATCCCAGCGAACACGATTTTCCGTGGGCGAGCTGGCCCCAAGCCGAGGCGGTATTGGTTTACGCCCGCGCGTTGGGGAGCGCGCGCAGCGGCGACTCCACCGGCGCGCGCCGGGAAATCGAACGGCTCAAAGCGCTGCGTGAGGCATTGATCACAGCCAAGCAGGGCTATTGGGCCGGTCAGACAGAGATACAGATCAAGGCGGCGTCTGCTTGGGTCGCACGGGTGCAAGGGCGAGACAAGGAAGCGCTCTCGCTTATGCGCGAGGCGGCCGACATGGAAGACGCCACGGAAAAGCACATCGTCACGCCAGGACATCTCCTTCCGGCGCGCGAAATGCTGGGTGACCTGCTGCTCGAATCGGGCCAGGCGGCACTCGCGCTCAAGGAATTCGAAGCATCCGGCGGGAAGGAGCCTAATCGCTTTCGCGGATTGTATGGCGCGGCCCGGGCGGCTGAACTGTCCGGTGACCGTGAGAAAGCGCGCACGTATTACGCGAAGCTCGTCGCGCTCGCCGAAAGAGCCGACAGCGCGCGGCTCGATCTGCGGCAAGCGAAGGCGTATCTGGCGCGGCGCTAACTACAATAGTTGCCGTCCTCAAGGCATCTGATCGTTCAGATTACGAGGATCACGCGGTAATCGTTGACGTTGGTCCGGGTCGGGCCCGTGACGATGAGCCCGTCGAGCCCGCTGAAGAAGCCGTAGCTGTCGTTGTCGTCCAGCAGTTTCGCCGCCACGAGCTTCTTGGCCCGGGCGCGCCGCAGGGAATCGGGGGACAGCATCGCGCCGGCATTGTCTTCCGAGCCGTCGATGCCGTCGGTGTCGCAGGCGAGCGCGTGAATGCCGTCGACACCATCGAGATTGATGGCCAGAGACAAAAGGAATTCGGTGCAGCGCCCGCCGCGCCCCTTGCCGCGCATCGTGACCGTGCATTCGCCGCCCGAGATCAGCGCCACCGGCGGCTGCCAGGGTGTCCCGTGTTGCCGCACCTCGCGTGCCAGTGCACCATAGACTTTGGCCACCTCGCGCGCTTCGCCCGTCACCGAATCTCCGAGTATCGCGGCCGCGATATGGTGGCTCGCAAAAAAGTCCGCGGCGGCCTGCAGCGATTGCCGTGCCGTCGCAATCACGCGATTTTCCACGCGCTTGAAGAGGCGGTCGCCCGGCTTGGGCGTCTCACCGAGGTCACCGCGCTCGCCGCGCGCAAGATGTTCCAGGATGGCGCGCGGGGCCTTCACTTCATAGCGCCGCACGATGTCCAGCGCATCACGGTAAGTCGTGGGATCGGGTGCGCAGGGTCCGGACGCGATGTGCGTTGGGTCGTCGCCGGTCACGTCGGAGATGGCGAGCGCCAGCACCGGCGCTTTGCACGCGGCGGCAAGGCGGCCGCCCTGTATGGCGGACAGGTGCTTGCGCACCGCGTTCATCTCCTGAATCGGCGCCCCGCAGCGGAGCAGCTCGCGGGTTGTGACGCGCAGGTCGTCGATGGTGATGCCTTCGGCAGGAAGGGAAAGTAGGCTCGAGCCGCCGCCGGAGACGAGCACCAGCAGCAGGTCGTCCCTGGTGAGCGCATGTACGCGGCGGAAGATCTCGTGCGCCGCCTTTTCGCCGCTCTGATCGGGGACCGGATGTGCCGCCTCCATGACCGTGATGCGATTGGTCAGCAAGCCATGCTGATAGCGGGTGATGACCAGCCCGTCGAGCGCGGATTCCGCGGGCCAGTGCTGTTCCACCGCGAGGGCCATCGCGGCCGCGGCCTTCCCCGCGCCGACCACCAGCGTGCGGCCCTTGGGCGGTTTCGGCAGGTGCGGAGGAACAACGGTCAGCGGATCGGCTGCCGACAATGCGGCCCGGAAACTTCCGAGGAGCAACTCTCGGGGTGAACCTATCTTCTGCATGTCCTCCTCGCCACTGTCTCGTCGTGTAGCGGGCAGCCGTTCGTGGTTCGACAAGCTCACCACGAACGGTGTTAATGCGTTCGGACTTCGACGGGCTCAGCCTGAACGGGTGGCGGGTCCCACGACCACAGACTAGTTCAGCACTTGCTTCAGATAACGCCCCGTATGGCTCGCCTTGTTCTTCGCCACCTCCTCCGGCACGCCCTCGGCGATGATGCGGCCGCCGCCTTCGCCGCCTTCGGGACCGAGGTCGATGATCCAGTCCGCGGTCTTGATGACATCGAGATTATGCTCGATGACGACCACCGTGTTGCCGTGGTCGCGCAGCCGCTGCAGCACCCGCAGCAGCAGATCGATGTCGTGGAAATGCAGCCCCGTGGTGGGTTCGTCCAGTATATATAGTGTACGGCCGGTGTCGCGCTTGGACAGTTCGAGCGAGAGCTTGACGCGCTGCGCCTCCCCCCCGGAGAGCGTGGTGGCACTTTGGCCCAGCGTGATGTAGCCCAGCCCCACGTCGAGCAGCGTCTGCAGCTTGCGGGCGATGATCGGAACGGCGCTGAAGAACTCGGTCGCCTGCTCGACCGTCATCTCCAGCACCTCGTGAATGCTCTTGCCCTTGTAGTGGATCTCGAGCGTTTCGCGGTTGTAACGGCGCCCGTGGCACACGTCGCACGGCACATAGATGTCCGGCAGGAAATGCATCTCGACCTTGAGCATGCCGTCGCCCTGGCATGCTTCGCAGCGTCCGCCCTTTACGTTGAACGAGAAGCGTCCGGCACCGTAGCCGCGGGCGCGTGCCTCCGGGACGCCGGCGAAGAGATCGCGTATCGGCGTGAACAGCCCGGTATAGGTGGCCGGATTCGAGCGCGGCGTGCGGCCGATCGGGCTCTGATCGACGTTGACTACCTTGTCGAAGAACTCGATGCCCGAGATCGATTCGTGCGGCGCGGGCTCCACCGTGCTGCCGTAGAGGCTGCGCGCCACCGCCTGATACAGCGTGTCGTTGATCAGCGTCGACTTTCCTGAACCGGAAACACCCGTCACGCAGACGAACAGCCCGACCGGCAGTTTCACCGAGACGCTCTTCAGGTTGTTGCCGGAGGCGCCGGCGATCTCGACGCTGCGCTTCGGGTTCACCCGGTGGCGCAGCCCCGGTATGTCGATGCGCCGCCGCCCGCTCAAGTACTGGCCCGTGAGCGATTCCGGATGCCCGGCGATGTCTCTGGGCGCGCCTTCGGCGACCACGCGGCCGCCGTGCTCGCCCGCGCCGAGTCCCATGTCGACCACGTAGTCCGCGTTCATGATCGCTTCTTCGTCGTGCTCGACCACGATCACGGAATTGCCGATGTCGCGCAGGTGCTTGAGCGTGTCCAGCAGGCGCGCGTTGTCGCGTTGATGCAGCCCGATGGACGGCTCATCGAGCACGTACATGACGCCGGTCAGACCGGAACCGATCTGGCTCGCGAGCCGGATGCGCTGCGCCTCACCGCCGGACAGCGTGTCCGCGGAGCGATCGAGCGACAGGTAATCGAGGCCGACGTTGTTGAGGAACCGTAGCCGGTTCACGATTTCGCGGACGATCTTGTCGGCGATCGCCTGCTTCACGCCGTTGAGCCCCATGTTTTCGAAGAACGCGATGGCCTGCGCGAGCGGCAGCATGCTGATCTCGTAGATCGTTCTGCCGGCGACCGTGACGTTGCACGCTTCGCGCCGCAGCCGCGTGCCGCGGCATTCCGGGCACGCCTGGCTGTTGAGGTACTTTGCCAGCTCTTCGCGCACGACCTCGGAATCGGTCTCGCGATAGCGGCGCTCGAGATTCGGGATGACGCCCTCGAAGGCATGTTCGCGCACGAACTTGTTGCCGCGCTCGCCGACGTAGGTGAAGCGGATCTTGTCGCGTCCGGAACCGTGCAGGACCGCGTCCTGCACCGGTTGCGGCAGCGCGTTGAAGGGCGTCTCCAGGTCGAACCCGTAGTGCGCGGACAGGCACTGCAGCATCTGGAAATAGAACTGGTTGCGGCGGTCCCAGCCCTTGATCGCGCCGGAGGCCAGCGAGAGATCGGGAAAGGCGACGACGCGCTTGGGATCGAAGAAGCTGATCGTGCCGATCCCGTCGCAGCGCGGACACGCGCCCATCGGATTGTTGAAGGAGAAGAGCCGCGGCTCGAGTTCCGGCAGCGAGGAGCTGCACACCGGGCACGCGAACTTTGCGGAAAAAAGGTGCTCCTTGCTGCCGTCCATTTCCACCGCGATGGCGCGTCCGTCGGCGTGACGCAGCGCCGTCTCGAACGATTCGGCAAGCCGCTGCTTGGCATCCGCGTGCACCCGCAAGCGGTCGACGACCACCTCCACGGTGTGCTTGACGTTCTTCTTGAGCCGCGGCAGCTCATCGATCTCGTGCACCTTGCCGTCGATGCGCACGCGCACGAAGCCCTGCGCGCGCAGCTCGTCGAACAGTTCCACCTGCTCGCCCTTGCGACCGACGATCAGCGGGGCGAGGATCATGAGGCGCGTGTCCTCGGGCAGCTCGAGGACGTGGTCGACCATCTGCGAGACGCTCTGCGCGGTGAGCGTGATGTTGTGCTCGGGACAATGCGGGTCGCCGACCCGCGCGAACAGCAGCCGCAGATAATCGTGGATTTCGGTGATGGTGCCGACCGTCGAGCGCGGGTTGTGGCTTGCCGCCTTCTGCTCGATCGAGATCGCCGGGGACAGGCCTTCGATGAGATCGACGTCGGGCTTTTCCATCAACTGCAGGAACTGGCGCGCGTACGCCGAGAGCGATTCGACGTAGCGGCGCTGCCCTTCAGCATACAACGTGTCGAAGGCCAGCGAGGATTTTCCGGAACCGGACAGGCCGGTGATCACGATCAGCCGGTTGCGCGGCAGATCGAGATTGATGTTCTTGAGATTGTGCGTGCGCGCCCCGCGGATGCGGATCAGCTCGCCGGCGCGCGTCGGTCCCGGCGGATGTAGTGCGATGACGGAGGAAGACTTGTTTGCAGTCAAGGCGTTGATCGCGGTAAACCTGCTAATATACCCGACTTCTCGTTCAATTCCCAACCCGTTCCACCCCACGAATGATGCCCACCAGCGAGCGCATGAGCGCGGCGGAATTGCGCGCGAGCATCGGGTTATCCGCGATTTTCGGTCTGCGCATGCTCGGCATGTTTGCGATCCTTCCAGTATTCGCGCTGTACGCCGAGCACCTCCCCGGCGGCAACGATCTCACGCTCGTGGGCATTGCCATCGGCGCCTACGGCCTTACCCAGGCGCTGCTGCAGATCCCGTTCGGCTGGTGGTCCGACCGCTACGGCCGCCGGCCGGTGATCTACACCGGGCTCCTGATTTTCGCCGCCGGCAGTTTCGTCGCGGCGTTCGGCCATCACATTTACATCGTGATACTGGGCCGCATCCTGCAGGGCGCGGGGGCGATTTCCGCGGCGGTGATCGCGCTGGCGGCCGACTTGACGCGCGACGAGCATCGCACCAAAACCATGGCGATGATCGGGTCCACGGTCGGGGCGACGTTCGCGCTTTCTCTCGTTGCCGGCCCCGCGCTCGATCGCGTGATCGGCGTACCGGGCATTTTCGCGCTGACCGGGCTGCTGGCGATCGCGGCCATGTGGGTGGTGTATGCCGTGGTTCCCGCCACCGCGTCGGAGACGCCCCAGGACGGGCGGCGGGCGGAGGCGGCGCGCTTCGGCACGGTGCTCAGAGATCCGCAACTGCTGCGTCTGAACTACGGCATCCTGGCGCTGCATGCGGCGCTGATGGCGCTTTTCATCGTCGTCCCGTTTTCGCTGCGCGATGCGGGCCTCGACGTTGCCCGGCACTGGACGGTATATCTGCCGACGGTGCTCGGATCGTTCGTGCTCATGCTGCCCCCGTTGCTGCGCGCGAAGCGGGCAAGCCAGGTCCGCACGCTGTTCATCGGTGCGGTGGCCGTGCTGCTCGGCGCGCACGTCGCCATGCCGTGGATGATGGACGGCGCGGGCGGGATCGCGCTTTTTCTGCTTCTTTTTTTCACGCCGTTCAACATTCTGGAAGCGTGCCTGCCGTCGCTGGTTTCGCGTATTGCGCCGCCTCAGGCCAAGGGCACCGCAATCGGCGTGTTCAGCAGCGTGCAGTTCTTCGGCATCTTCCTGGGGGCCGCGGTCGGCGGCGCGCTGTACGGGCAGTGGGGACTCGCGGGCATTGTCATCTTCAACGTGGTCCTGATCGTTATCTGGCTCATGCTCGCCTTCGGCATGAAGGTGCCCGCAACGTTGAGCACGCGCGTCTATACGCTCTCGGAGTCCGCCGGGGTCCGCGCCGACGTGCTGGCCGGGCGACTGCTGGCGCTGAGCGGGGTGCACGAGGCGCGGGTGGTGGCCGGCGAGGGGCGCGCCTATCTCAAGGTGGACAGCGCCGGCTTTGACGAAGAGAATGTCGTTAAATTGATCGCAGGGGAGTTCTGATGGCTTCAGTCAACAAGGTTATTCTCATCGGCAACCTCGGCGCCGATCCCGAAACGCGTTATCTGCCGAGCGGGGATGCCGTGACCAACATCCGCATTGCGACCACCGAAAACTGGAAGGACAAAGGGGGCGAGAAACAGGAGCATACCGAGTGGCATCGCGTCGCCTTCTTCGGTCGGCTCGCCGAGATCGCCGGCGAGTACCTGAAGAAAGGCTCGCCGGTGTACGTCGAGGGGCGGATCCGCACGCGCAAGTGGCAGGACAAGGAGAGCGGCCAGGATCGCTATTCGACCGAGATCGTGGCCGATCGCATGCAGCTCCTCGGCGGGCGCGGCGGCGGCACCGAGCCGATGTCGCGCGAACCGTCGCCGCCGGCTGAAACCGGCGCCAAAGCGCCCGGCAAGAAGGGCGGCGCCTTTGACGAGATGGACGACGATATTCCATTTTGAGCGATATCGTCGAAGGCTGCATCGCCCGCGCGCGCCAGCGTGCGGGACGTGTTGTTTTCCCCGAAGGGCACGACGAACGCATCGTTGCGGCAGCGCGCAGGCTCAAGGATGAGCGCATCGCCGCGCCGATCCTCCTCGGTGCGGCGCCGGATATCGCGGCGGCTGCCGAGCGCGCCGGTATTTCGCTCGACGGCATAGCGAGCGTCGATGCGACGGAACACGACGGTGCGCTGCAGAAGTATGCGGCGCTCTACCGCGCGGGCCGGCCGGATTCAAATCCCAGGATAGCCGAGCGCCTCGTTCGCAAACCGCTGTTTCACGCCGGGATGATGGTCAAGGCCGGCGATGCGGACGCCATGATCGCGGGCGTCGCCAACCCGACCGGACGCGTCATCGAAGCGGGGCTGATGACGGTCGGTCTCGCCGCGGGGATACGCGCCCCGTCCAGTTTTTTCCTGATGATCGTCCCGGCTGGAGCGGGCGGGCCGACCCGGAATTTCATCTACTCCGATTGCGCCGTCAACGTGGAACCGGATGCGGAGACGCTCGCCGATATCGCGCTCGCCTCCGCGGAAACCTGCCGTGCATTGCTGCGCGAAGCGCCGCGCGTTGCGCTGCTTTCGTTTTCCACCAAAGGCAGCGCGCAGCACGCGCGGGTGGACAAGGTGACGCGCGCGCTGACGCTTGCCCGCGCGCGCGCGCCGGAACTGGCGATCGACGGTGAACTGCAGGCCGATGCCGCGCTGGTGCCGCAAGTCGCCGCGAAGAAGGTCAAAGGCGAAAGCCAGGTTGCCGGCAACGCGAACGTGCTCATCTTTCCCGACCTCGACGCGGGAAATATCGCTTACAAACTCACGCAGTGTCTGGCCGGCGCGCGGGCGGTGGGGCCGGTGCTCCAGGGATTCGCGCGGCCCATGAGCGACTTGTCGCGCGGCGCAAGCGTCGAAGACATCGTCGCCACCGCCGCCATCGTGCTGGCATCCGCCTGAAGGGAGCGTAGAAGCGCTCTGGGCTGCCATGACCGGGCGCGCATGGGCAGGGAGTAGAATCGCGCAGCAGCATAAGAGGCACTCTAAGAAAAGACAAACCAAGGAGGAACGACATGCAGACCGCAAAACTGCTGGGCGCGATCGTGTTACCGGTGCTCGCCCTGGCTTCCCCGCCGCTCGCCGCAGCGCAGTCTTTCCCGGACAAGCCGATCCGGCTGATCATCGGCAGCGCGCCGGGGTCGGGGCCGGACATCATCGCCCGGCTCCTTGCCGAGCACCTCGACCGCGTGTGGGGTCAGCGTATCGTGGTTGACGCGCGCCCGGGCCTCGCCGGCGTCCTCAGCGCCGAACAGTCGTTGCGGGCGAACCCCGACGGCTACACCTGGATGATGCTGACCTCGCAGCTCTTCGTGGCCACCTCGGTGTATCCCAACCTCAAGTTCAATCTCGACACGGATTTCGTGTCGGTCTCGCTGGTCGGCCTGGTGCCATGGGTGCTGACGGTCAATCCGCAGTTGCCGGCAAAATCCGTCCCCGAGCTGCTGGCGCTCGCGAAGAAGTCCCCGGGCAAGATCCGCTACGGCTCCGGCGGCCCGGGCAGCGGCGAGCATTTCACCACGGTCATGTTCACGCACCTCGCCGGCATCAACATGCTGCACGTGCCGTACAAGGGCGTGGCCCAGGCGCTGCTCGACACGATCGCCAACGAGATCCAGATGCAGTTCGCGGTGTTCCCCGCCGCCAAGCCGCATGTCGATTCCGGGCGCTTACGCGGGCTCGGCGTCAGCACGGCCAGGCGTGCGCCGGGCCTGCCCGATCTGCCGGCGATCGTCGACACCGTGCCGGGTTACGTGAACTTCGGCTGGTACAGCATCGTCGCGCCCAAGGGCACGCCCCGTGCGGTGCTCGCCAAGGCGAGCGCGGAGGTCGTGAAGGCGGCGCGCGAACCGGCGTTCGGCGAGCGGTTGAAGACGCTGGGCATCGAGATCATCGGCGGTGATCGAAAGGAACTCGATAACTTCCGCGCCGAGGAGCGCAAGCGGGTGACCGAGCTGGTCAAAGCGACAGGCATCTCGATCGGCAAGTAGTGCGAAAAGGGGCGCGGTTTACCGCGCCTTCATCAGCGTTCTACCTCGCGTTGATGGGGACGTAGTCGCGCGGCTCCGGCCCGTTATAAAGCGTGAGCGGGCGCAACAGGATGTTGTTTTCGAGCTGCTCCAGCACCTGCACCGTCCAGCCCGGCACGCGCCCCACCGCGAAGATCGGCACGAACAGATCCTCGGCGATGCCGTTCAGGAAATACACCACGCCCGCGTAGAAGTCGACGTTCACGTTCACGCCGTGGCGCGCATAGGGCTTCATCGCTTCGACGACGCCCTCGAGGATGCGGTACCACTGCGGCTGTCCCATCTCCCGCGAAAGTTTTTCGACGCCGGCCCGCATGTGGCGCGCGCGCGGGTCCTCGGCGCGATACACGCGATGTCCGAACCCCATGACGGGCTCCTTGTTCGCGCGCTTGCGGCGCACGTACTCGGCGGTATTGGACGGGTCGCCGATTTCCTGCGCCATGCGCATGACGTTCTCCGCGGCGCCGCCGTGCGCGGGACCGGCCAGCGCGGCCACGGCAGCGGTGATCGCGCCGTGCAGATCGGCGTCGGTGCCGGCGACCACCCGCGCTGCGAAGGAGGACGCGTTGGAGCCGTGTTCGGCGTGGAGCACCATGTCCATGTCCATGAGCCGCGCGGCGTCGGCGCTGGGCTGTTTACCCTTCAGCATGTAGAGGAAGTTTGCCGCATGGCCGAGCTGCGGGTCCGGCGCGACCGGCTCGCGGCCGTTACGGATGTGTTCGTGCGCGGCCACGATCATGGCGACTTGCGACGTGAGGCGGATGCCTTTGCGCAGCGTCGCCGCCGCCGACTTGTCCGCGGTCTCGGGATCGAAGGCGGACAGCGCCGAAACCGCCGTGCGCAGCACGTCCATCGGGTGCGCTTTTCGCACGGTACGGATCACGTCGTAAACTTCGCCGGGCAGTGCGCGTGCTGCCTTGAGTTCCGCGGTGAATCCCTCGAGCTGTGCCCGCGTCGGCAACTCGCCCTTGAGCAACAGGCAGCACGTCTCCTCGAACGTGGAGTGCTGCGCCAAGTCGTGTATCGAGTAGCCGCGATAGCGCAATTCGCCCGCGCGGCCGTCGATATAGCAGACGCGCGAACGGTCGAAGTAGACGCCCTTCAACCCGCGATGAATTTCAATCTTCTCGCTCGAATCTTCCATTTCGATCTACCGGCAGGGAAAAACGATATTGTCGATCCAAACCGGCGCCCAGGCAAAGCGTGCCGTCAGTTGCCGAGCAGCCGCTGCGTGTGGCGGGCGATGACGACTTCCTCGTCGGTGGGGATGGCGCACACCGCGACGCGGCCGCCGCGCGAGCTGATCCACGTTTCGTGACGGGCGTTGGCGTGGTCATCAAGCTCGATGCCAAGCCAGCGCGATTGCTCGCAGATCATGGCACGCACCGGTGCTGCGTGTTCGCCTATGCCCGCCGTAAACACCAGCGCATCGAGCCCGCCGAGCGCGGCGGCGAGCGAGCCCAGTTCGCGGGCGGCGCGATAGGCGAAGAGCTGTACCGCCTCCTGCGCGCGCGCATCGCTGCTGTCCAGCAGTTGGCGCATGTCGCTGCTCAAGCCCGAAACGCCCAGCAGCCCGGACTCGTGATAGAGCAGGTGTTCAACCTGGGAAGCGCTCATCTTTTTTTCGCGCATCAGGTAAAAAATCACGCCGGGATCAAGGGTGCCGCTGCGCGTGCCCATGACCAGCCCCTCCAGTGCCGTGAAGCCCATGGTGCTCGCGACGCTGCGGCGCTGGCGCAGCGCGCACATGCTGGCGCCGTTGCCCAGATGTGCGACCACCACGGCGCCGTCGGCGCGCTCGCCGAGATGCTGCGGCAGCACCCCGGCGATGTATTCGTAGGAAAGGCCGTGAAAACCGTAGCGGCGCACGCCCGAGGCCGTCAGCGCACGGGGCAGCGCGTAGTCACGGGCGACGGCAGATTGCGTGCCGTGAAAGGCTGTATCGAAACACGCGACCTGGGGCAGGGCAGGGCGCAGCGCCGTGAGCGCCCGAATGGTGGCGAGATTGTGCGGCTGATGCAGCGGCGCCATGGGATCGAGACGCTCCAGGGCGTCGATCACATCGTCATCGATGCGCACCGGGTCGAGAAAGTGCTCGCCGCCGTGTACTACGCGGTGCCCCGCGCCGACGATCTCCTTGCCATATCCGCTTTGTTCAAGCCAGTGGAACAGCCAGTCGGGCGCGGTATCCAGCGTCAGCGGTTCGCGCTCGACGCTCTCGAGTTCGCTGTGGGCAAGCGCCTGCCCCCCGGCATCGCGTGCCGTGAACGCCGGCTTGGCCCCGAGGCCCGAAAGGGTGCCGTGGAGGATACGGGTCGGCTCGCCGGCCGCGCCGTACAAAGCGAACTTGATGCTCGACGAGCCGCAATTGAGGATGAGCAACTGGCCCGTCATTCAAACTCGCAACGCAATCGCGGCCGGCGCGTGCTACGCCGCATAGCGCGTGAACGCCTGCAGCACCATTGCGCCCAGTCCCGCCAGCAGCCCGACGAGGACGATGGGCGTGCCGGCGTAGGGTATGGCATAGATCAGCCACAGCAACAACAGCGCGGCAGCGAGCGCGCCGATGTGCCCCCCGTACGAGGGTTCCGTTTTCCGCTGCAGGGCCCGCAGCAGCCGGTCGCCGATGAAAAATGCGAGGATGAGGTAGCCGACGAGAAGGCCGGCGCCGTAGAGGGCGGCGAGGAGCAGGGCGATGGGAATGCCGATGATGGTGAGGGTGAGCAGCAGGACCACGGGCGGCAGGCTGAAAAACATGGCGGTTCCGAGCCCGAGGCTCTTGAGCGGAGAAGCGCCCAGCGTCTGCGAGGCATGCGCGGTAAAGCGCGGGAACAAGGCGAGCAGCAAGGCGCCGGCCGCCAGGAGCCCCAGCAACAGCATGGGACGAATGACCGGCAGGCCGGGAATGTCCGGGCGTGGAAATTCGAATGCCGCTTCGGTACGCGTGACGCTGCCGCTGATCTGGGCCTTCGGATCGCGGCGGATCTCGTGGGCGCTGGAATAGCGCACGTCACCCACGATCCGCGCCGATGCGGCGATGTCGATCTGTTCGGCATGGATCTCGACCGGCCCGCGAATCTCGCCCAAGAGAACGATGTTCCTGGCGTAGGCCTTGAGCCCGCCAAGCAGCTTTCCGGCCACGGCGATGTCCCCGCCGGCCAGCCGCACCCGGCCTTGCACTTCCGCGTCACGCCCGAACGCGATGCTGCCGGCGGCGATCAACGCTTCGCCCGCGATATCGCCTCCGAGCGTGACGACCCCGGCGGCGACGCGCAGGTCGTCGCGGATCGCGCCGGCGATATCCACCGACCCTCCGGCGATCACCGCATCGCCGAGCACCGCCTGGAGCACCGTCGCGCGACCCGCGGCGGCGTAGAGGTCGCCGTTCACCGGCATTTCGATCCTGACGTCGGCGCCGGCGGCGTAAACGTTCTCCCGTTCTTCATCGGCGCTGGCGAGGCCGGCACATGACGCGCCGACCGCCGCCAACAGGTATGCGGCACCGCGGCACCACCCGGTGTAACGCGCGCTTTTTCGCATGGTCGTGGGACCGGCCTTGTATTCCGGAAATCCGCCCCAATTATGCCCGTGATTGTAACCTTTTCAGGTATAATGATTTTTCGTTATCGCGGGGTTCCCATGCCTATCTACGAATATCGGTGCACGGATTGCGGCTACAAGAACGAGTACCTGCAACGCATGAGCGATGCACCGCTCACCGACTGCCCGGAATGCGGCAAGAGCACCTTCAGCAAGTTGATCAGCGCCGCCGGGTTTCAGTTGAAGGGCGGCGGGTGGTACGCCACCGACTTCAAGAACAACGGCGCCAAGCCCAAGAAAGACGCTCCGGCGAAAGAGGGCGATAAAGCGTCAGACAGCAGCAAGAATAACGAGTCCAGCGGCAAGAGTAACGATTCCAAAGCGGAAGCGAGCTGCGGCGCCGGGGCGTGCGCAGCCTGTAGCTAGCCCCCAGCCCGCCTCCGGCAGGCGAACGCTGGCTGGCCCGCTGCTGCACCAGCCGCAGAACTGAACCGTTGCCCCTCGCCTCCGCTATGATGTTCGTACGTTCCGGCCCTCGTCCGAGTCGGCGTCTTTTGATCCATCATGTCCCGAAAAACTCTGATTAAACGCTATTTCATCACAGGCCTGCTGATCTGGGTGCCGCTGGTGATCACGTTGTGGGTGCTGAACCTGCTCGTCAGCACCATGGATCAGACGCTGCTGCTGGTTCCTGCGGCGCTGCGCACGGAAGCCTGGCTCGGCGTCCATATCCCCGGCCTGGGTGTGCTCCTCACCCTGGTGATCGTTTTTCTTACGGGGGTGTTTGCCGCCAACATCATCGGCCAGCGGCTGGTCGCGTTCTGGGAGGGCCTGCTGCTCCGCATCCCGGTGGTGAATTCGATTTACA
>JBQTJV010000293.1:0-3020 GCA_052386775.1 Betaproteobacteria bacterium | reverse complement strand
ACGATGCCGTAGAGGATCAGGATGATGCTCGGTGGAATCAGCATCGCGATCCCGCCCGCGGTCGCCACCAGGCCGCTCGACAGCCAGTCGGGGTAGCCGCGCTTTCGCATCTCGGGAATCGCGATGACGCTCATCGCGGCCGCCATCGCCACGCTCGAGCCGGATATCGCGCCGAACATCACGCACGCCAGCACCGTCGCCACGCCGAAACCGCCGGGCAACCAGCCCACCAGCGAGTCGGAAAACCGGAAAAGCTGGCCCACCAGGCCGGTCTTCTCCATCAGGAATCCCGCGAAGATGAACAGCGGGATCGCCATCAGTGAATACCGGTTGATGAAATTGAAGAACGCGCGGAAGATGACTTCGTTGGTGAGCAGCGGATCGAAGGCGATATACGCTGCCGCCCCGGCGCTGAGCGCGATGCCGATGGGCACGCTCAGCAGGAGCAGCGCCAACACTACGATACCGATGATGTGCATCCACTTCCCCTGCGGGGCGCGACCTTGCTGCGCCCGCGTTTATTAATGTCCTAAGGCATCGGCGCCGTCGGGCTCCTTGAGCACGGTGCGGCCGCGAAGCTTGTGCACCTGACGGTAGATCTGGAAGAAAATCGTTACCGCCATGAAGCCGAACCCGGCCAGCAGCGCGACCAGAAAGGGCCACATGGGAAACGCAAGGCTTTCGGTGCGGCTTTCGTATTCCACGCTATCGTAGACCTCGGTGAGACCCCACCACACGACCAGCAGCAAAAAGACAAAGGAGAAAATCAGTGCGAGGAGGCGAACCACTTCCGCCACGCGACGCGCACGCGGCCCCACCGTATCAAGCGATTCGGTCAGTATCGTGACGCTGAGATGAGATCCGTGCCGCTGCGCGATGGCGTAGTAGAGCGATACGCCGCTCAGCGTGACGAACGTGACGAAATCCTGCTGCCACTCGAAGGACAGACCGAACACGTAGCGCCGGAACACCTCGAACAGCGCGACCAGCGTACAGCCGATCAGAATGAGCGCAGCGGCGGGCGCCACGAGCCGGTCCTGGAACGCCCGCCAGATCGCATACGCCTTTTCCATCCCCTCCTCCCCAGGGTGTGGAAGCTTACTTGACGACGATCACCGAGGCGTGCTTGGAGCAGTCGACTTTCTCGATCCAGGATGAGCCCGCGGGATTTTGTTTCGACAATTCGCGGCCTTCCCTGACGAAGGTATCGACCCACGGCGCGGCGGCCGACGGCGTCTTGCTCTTGACGTAATCCACCGCCGCGCTGCCCATGGCGTTCACCATCGCCGATACCTCCTGCGGCGTCATCCAGTAGACGCCGGGCTTGGACGGATCCTTGGTGCCGTACTTGTCATACGCGATCTTGTCGAAGCACCAGTTGTATTCCTTCTGCACCTGGATGGTTTCCTTGATCAGCCCCTCCAGAGCCGTGCGCGTCGCCGGCGTCAACCGGTCCCACCAGCGGCTGCTCGCGCTGATCATGTAGTAATCGCCGACGAATGCACCGGCGCCGCCCATCGTGTAGTAGGGCGCCTGCTCGCGCACGCTGTTCCATCCGCCCAGGCTCGTCATGAGCCCGTCGATCACTCCCGATTCGAGCGCGCTCGGGACTTCGCCGAAGCCCATGACCACCGGATTTGCCTTCCACGATGCCAGCACCGGGTTTTCAGCGGGGCCCATGCTGCGCACCTTGCGGCCGACGAAGTCCTCGGGCTTGGCGTAGCGCTTCTTGCCCCCGACGCCCATGCCGAAGCTCATGTGCCCTGCGCCGAAAACCTTGATCGCCTGGTTTTTCTGCAGCCGGTCCACCAGCATCTGATAGGTCTTGGTCTTCTCCAGGCTGTCCACCGCGCCGACCGTCGTCAGCACGCCGGGGCCGACCACCGCCAGCATCCACGGATCGACCGGCGCCGCTTTGCCGATCTGCATCCAGGTCATCTCGAGATTGCCTTGACGCATCGCCTCAAAGGCTTCCGGAACGGTATACAAGGCACCGGCGTAATAGAGCCGGGCTTCGCTGCCCGGGATGACTTTCGGCAAGCGGTCCGCGAAGTATTTCATGGCGAGCCCCGCGGGATGGGGCGGTGGCGGAAAATCCGCCGCGAAGCGCAGCACCACCTTCTTCGGCGCGTCTTGGGCATAGGCGGGATGGCCGGTGCCGGCCGCCGCCACCAGCGAGGTCATGAACAGCGCGGCAGCCACCTTCGCGCCGCGTCGCTGCACTGAGTTGCGGATCATAAGCTCCTCCTTCGTTTGCGAATTTTGATTGCGACCGGTTCGACCGCCCGGCCGTGTGCTAGAGTTGCAGGCAAACCGTATAGCAATGGTCGGGAAGCGTCAAGGGCAGGACCTCCTACATTGCGTGCCAGGCCGGATGGAGCGCCGGTTCGTTCCCGTCGGAACGATAGGCGCAATCGATCCCGATGCCCGCGGCCCACACCAGATCGCCCTCACAGAAGAGCAGCGGCAGGCGTTCCCGCTGCCACGGCGGGATGCGCGCTTCCTGGAACAGGTTCTTCAGGCTGCGGCGCGGACGATCGCCGTGCGGTTGCAGCCGCTCGCCGCCGGCCCTCACCGCAATCGTGACCGCCCGCCCCCGCAGACGCGCGAGACTGATGCCTTCCTCCTGACCGCGGGCGAGAACCAGCACCCCACCGAGCTCCGGCAGCGCGATCTCGGATTCACCGCGCCAGCGCCGGGCCCAGCGCTTACCCGCTCGAATGTCGCTTATGGCATAGACCCTTCCGGCAAATCGCCGCAGTTGCGCGCCCTGGAGGTCGATTTGCACGCGCGCATCCTGCTTTGCCGTCAAGAGTTGACGCAGCGCCTCGTCGAGGCGATCGGCGGACGGCGCCCTGATGCCGTGGCTGGAAATGAAATAACGCAGCAGGTTTTTCGCCCGCGGCCGGGAGCACGTTCGCAGCGCCGCGACCGCAAGCCCGCCGTTTACCGCATGCGCCGCGACGTCCGCGGCGGCGAATTCGTCGAGCACCGCCGCGGCCTCCGCCAGGTGGCGTGCC
>JBQTJV010000292.1:0-7391 GCA_052386775.1 Betaproteobacteria bacterium | reverse complement strand
TGCCGCCGCTCACCTCCGAGTTCATGAACATCATCAAGAACAGCGCGGTGGCGCTCACCATCGGGCTCATGGAGCTCACCGCGCGGGCGCGCTCGATGCAGGAGTTCAGCTTCCAGGTTTTCGAGGCGTTCACCGCCGCGACGCTGCTCTACGTGATGATCACCCTAGTCGTGGTATTCGGCATGCGCAAGCTCGAACGCCGCGTGCAGGTCCCCGGCTTGATCAGCGCGGGCAGCAGCATGCAGATCGCCGGGCATTAGAGCGACGTATGTTTTCGGGATTCGACTTCGACGTCATCGAGCGCTCCCTGCCCTATCTCTTCAAGGAGGGGATGACCTTCACGCTGACCCTCACGGCGATGGCGATGACCGGCGGCATCATCTTCGGCACGCTGCTCGCGATGATGCGGCTGTCGAGCTATCGGGTCCTCAACATCCCGGCGGCAACCTACGTCAATCTGATGCGCTCCGTCCCGCTGGTGCTCGTGATCTTCTGGTTTTATTTCCTGGTGCCTTGGATCGGCGGCTGGGCGATCGGCGCCGGCCAGCCGATACAGGTCGGCGCGTTCTGGTCGTCGGTCATCACCTTCACCATGTTCGAGGCCGCGTACTACGCCGAAATCATGCGCGCCGGCATCCAGAGCGTCGCGCGCGGCCAGGTCTCGGCAGGGTACGCGCTGGGGCTCAATTACTGGCAATCGATGCGCTATGTCATCCTGCCGCAGGCGTTTCGCAACATGCTGCCGGTGCTGCTGACGCAGACCATCATCCTGTTCCAGGACACCTCGCTCGTCTATGTGCTGTCGATCACCGACTTCCTCGGCGCGGCGGCCAAGATCGCGCAGCGCGACGGCCGGCTGGTGGAGATGTACCTGTTCGTCGCACTGGTATATTTCATCATCTCGTTTACCCTGTCGTATCTGGTCAAGATGCTGCAGCAACGCATTGCCATCGTCCGCTAACTCAGAGCGCACATGATCGAATTCAAGAATGTCAGCAAGTGGTACGGCAGCTTCCAGGTGCTCAAGAACTGCACCACCAGCGTGCAGAAGGGCGAGGTGGTTGTGGTGTGCGGGCCATCGGGCTCGGGAAAATCGACGCTCATCAAGTGCGTGAACGGCCTCGAACCGTTCCAGGACGGCGATATCGTGGTCAACGGCGAATCGCTGCGCGCGAAGTCGACCAACCTGTCGCGGCTGCGTTCGAAGATCGGCATGGTGTTCCAGCACTTCGAACTGTTCCCGCACATGTCGGTAACCGATAACCTCAATCTGGCGCAGGTCAAGGTGCTGGGACGCAGCCTCGAGGAGGCGACGGCACGATCCATGGCGCTGTTGAAGCGGGTCGGGCTCGAGGATCACGCGCGCAAGTATCCGGGACAGCTTTCGGGCGGCCAGCAACAGCGCGTCGCGATCGCGCGCGGCCTCGCCATGGACCCGATCGCGATGCTGTTCGACGAGCCGACCTCCGCTCTCGACCCGGAGATGATCAACGAGGTGCTCGACGTGATGGTGGTGCTGGCGCGCGAGGGCATGACCATGATGGTCGTGACGCACGAGATGGGCTTCGCGCGCAAGGTGGCGCACCGCGTCGTGTTCATGGATGCGGGCGAAATCGTGGAAGACGCGCCGACCGAGGAGTTGTTCGGCAAGCCGCGCTCGGAGCGCGCGGTGCAGTTTCTCTCCAAGATCCTGCAGCACTGAGTGCGCAAGGTAGCTGTCGTCTTTGCGACGCTGGCGCTGGCGGCTCTCGGAGCCGCGTGGTGGCTCAAGCTCGTCACCTGGGAAACCCACGCCGGCTACTTCGCTCCCGCCTTCTCTCACGATGGACGCCATGTCTATACGATGACCCGGGAAGCGGCGGGATTCACCTGGGGCTTCGGCTGGGAGCATTTCACGCCGCCCGCCCGCGCCTACCTCCATGCCGACCGTATCGCGCTGATCCGCATCGAAACCGCCACCGGCAAGACGGAAACGCTGGAAAGCTGGCCCGCCACGCCACTCCTGCAGCGGGTTCTCAGCGAATACCGCGGCCGCATCTTCAACGCCATGCGGGCGAGCGTGCGGCCCGATGGCAGCGGCGCCGTGCACTATGAAGCGGAAATCGCGATACCGGTGGTGCCGTCGTCTGAAATCCACCGTTTGTCCGGGACGTGGTCGGCACAACCGCAGATGCGGCGGCGTGCAGACTGGCAGCGCGGCGGCTACAGCGGCGCCGGGTCGAGCGAGCCGGTGCTGTCGGGCCAGGTCGAAGTGTTTGCGTTGGGCGGCCCGGAGTCCTTTCCGTGCGCCGTCGTTCTGCTCGACCATGCCCGCATGAAAGCGCGCGTTCTGGCCGGCAACGCCACGTGTCACAGACGCCATCCCGAAGGGCCCCCGGTCGGCGCGCTGCTGGAGGTCTCGCGCAAGAAAGACATCGAGCGCGTCGCGGCACTCGAGCGTGCGCGCCAGGCGCTGGTTGCGGGATACATGAGCCAGGGCGCATCGGAAGGCGAAGCAATGCTCAGGAGCATCCGCACGCTGGAAGACAAAGGCTACCTGCCCAAGTCGCCGCGGCTGCTCGCGCGCAAGCTGAGCACCCGTGAAGCGGACGCGTCAACCACGCTGCCGCTGTTCGAGATTGCCGACGCGGAGATGGCCTCGGGTATTTTTCCGGACATCGAGAAAGCGATCGCCGAACCGGGTGCGGAGATCGATAGATCGATGGGCAAATACATCGTCCACGACCATTATGCAAACAGCCGCAGGCTGAACGAGCACCTGGCGGGCGGCGCGCGCGAATTCCTGGTGCGCTACCGCGGCGTAACGTATCGTATTGAAGTTCTTTACGCGCGCTGACGGTCCTCACCGTGGCAATTCATCTCCTGGTAATCCTTACCGTCCTCTCGCATCTCGGTTTTGCGGGGAGCCGCCTGGCGGTGCCTCTACTCGCAGTCGATGAGGGCGCATCCGCTTTCCTCGTCGGCAGCATCGTCGCGCTGTACGCGCTCTTCCCCACCGTGCTCGCGCTGCCGGCCGGCCGCATGGCGGACCGCATGGGCTTTCGCATTCCGCTCATATTCGGCACGGCGGCTATCCTGGTCGCGCTGCTCGTGCCCTTCCTGTCGCCTACGCTCTCCGCGCTCTATTTCAGCGCGGCGGTGCTCGGGCTGGGTTTCATGGCGTTTCAGCTGGCAACGCAGACGCTGGCGGGCGCGATTGCCGCCCCGGCGGAACGAACGCGAAACTTCAGCCTGGTGAGCCTGGCGTATGCGCTTGGAAATTTCGGTGGACCGCTCATCGCGGGTGCGCTCATCGACACCATCGGTTACGCCTACACCTTCCTCGCACTGGCAGTGCCGCTGGTCCCTGCTACCGCGCTCGCCGTAACCAGCCGCCGCTGGCTTCCGGCGGTGCACGTGAAGTCCGAGTCCGCGCACGGCGGCGCGCTCGATCTGCTCAGGATTGCACCGCTGCGCAATACCCTCATCGCAGGCGGCATCGTGGCAACCGCATGGGACGTCTATCAATTCGTGATGCCCCTCTACGGGCGAGCGATCGGTCTTTCCGCCACCGCGATCGGCATCATCATGAGCGCATTCGGCATTTCGATCATTCTGGTGCGCATCGTGCTGCCCTCGATCGTGCGGCGCACCGGCGAGGCACAGATGCTGACCTACGCCATGTTCATCGCCTGCGCCGCATTTTTCCTGTTTCCGTTTTTCCAGAACCCGTGGCCGCTTGCGGCGGCCTCGTTTTTGCTCGGCATAGGGTGTGGCTGCGGCCAGCCGCTTTCGATGTCGCTGGTCTACAACGCCACCCCGCGCGGACGCATCGGAGAAGCGACCGGACTGCGACTGACGGTGAATCAGGTGACGCACCTGATCGTTCCACTGCTCTTCGGGGGGCTCGGATCCGCGGCCGGCTACACCGTGGTGTTTCTCACAAACGCGGGCTTTTTGGTCGCCGGCGGTTACCTCGGCCTGCGCAGCCACGCCAAACCGCCCGGGGAGAGCTAGATTTCGCTCTTAGCTTGAATCGCGCGCTGTAGACATGCGATCCAGCAACCGCCGCAAAAAACGCTCGCAGTGCGCCACCTGTTCGAGCGCCACGAACTCGTTGGGCTTGTGCGCCTGCTCGATCGATCCGGGTCCGCACACGACAGTTGCGATTCCCGCCTGCTGGAACTGCGATCCCTCGGTGCCGAACGACACCCTGGCGATCTCGCCGCTGTCCGACAGCTCCTGCGCCAGTGCCACGACTTCGGTTTCAGGGCCGGTGTCGAGCGCACCGATATGCGAAAGCGGCCGGATCTCGAATCCCGCGTCCGGATCGATCACCTGCATCTCCGGCTCCAGCGTGGTGCGCAGGTAATCGGTGAATTCGCGCAGCATGGCGTCCGGATCGTCCCGCGGCAGGCAGCGGAACTCGAAATCGAAGCTGCATTCGTGCGGCACGATGTTGAGCGCGGTGCCGCCGCGAATGACTCCGGTATGGACCGTGGTGTAGGCGATATCGAAACTGCGGTCGAAAGGCCCGTCATCCCGATGCCGGCGCGCCATCTTCTTGAGATACGCGATGGCCTCCGCCGCCGCCTCCACGGCATTCACGCCGCGCGGTGCGTAAGCCGAGTGTGCGGCCAGTCCGCGCACCGTGCACCGGAAGCCATGCTTGCCCTTGTGCGCGATCACCGGCCTCATCAGAGTCGGCTCGCCGACGATGCAGCACCGCGGCCGGATGCCGGCGGCGGCCAGGTCCTGCAGCATGCGCCCTACGCCGAGGCAACCGACCTCTTCGTCGTAGGACAGCGCGAGATGCAGCGGCTTGTTCAGCCCGCGCTCGACGCACGCGGGCACGAAGGCGAGCGCGCACGCGATGAAGCTTTTCATGTCGGCCGTGCCGCGCCCGTACAGCCGCTGCGATTTCTCGGTCACCTGGAAAGGGTCGGTGTCCCAGTTCTGGCCGTCGACCGGCACGACGTCGGTGTGGCCGGAAAGCACGATGCCATCGGCATCGTCCGGACCGAGACTCGCGAACAGGTTGGCCTTGCGGCGCTGATCGTCGAAGGTCGTGCGAATGCGCGCGTCATAGGGACGCAGGTATTCGCGCACGAATTCGATGAGATCGAGATTGGAATCGCGGCTTACGGTGGGGAAGCCGACGAGTTTGCGGAGCAGTTCAACGCTCGCCAGAGCCGGTTTCATTGTGCTCATGACGCACCCACACTAAAAAGTCAGAATAGGCGCGCCTCAGCATGCTGTCAAATCGGGCAAATCGGGGACAGACCACGTTATTGTCGACGCCAGGCGCGCGAAAAACGTGGTCTGTCCCCGCTTTTGATTTGAGGTATGCTTCTCGCGCACGCCTGGAGGGATCCGCGATGCTCAAAAGAATGCTGGCCGCATGCTGTGCAGTGCTCGGATTTGCCGTCCATGCCGGGTCAGGCGCGGCCGAACTCAGTATCGCGCTGGGTGCGGACGTCACGTCCATCGACCCGCATTTCCACAATCTCACCCCCAACAACAACGTCGGCGGACACGTCTTCGAGCCGCTGGTCACCAAGGATGCGCGCGGCAAGTTGACGCCCGGGCTCGCCGAATCGTGGCGCACGGTGGACGATCTCACCTGGGAATTCCGGCTGCGCAAGGGCGTCAAGTTCCACGACGGATCGGACTTCACCGCGGCCGATGTGGCATTCACGCTCGACCGGGTGCCGACGGTACCGAACAGCCCTTCACCCTTCACGACGTACAGCAAGCAGATCACCGAAAAGATCATCGTCGATCCGCATACGATACGGCTGAAGACCGCGATGCCTTATCCGCTCATGCCCAACGACATGGGCACCATACTGATCGTGTCGAGCAGAGCGGCCAGAGGCGCCAGCACGGACGATTTCAATTCCGGCAAGGCGGCGGTCGGCACGGGGCCCTTCAAGTTCGTGCGCTGGCAGAAGGGCGACCGCATCGAACTCGCCCGTCATGACGCGTACTGGGGACCCAGGCCCGCGTGGGACAAAGTGACGTTTCGCATCATCACCTCCGATCCGACGCGGGTTGCCGCGCTGATGGCCGGTGACGTGCGCGCGATCGAGAACGTGCCGACCGCGGATCTTGCAAAAGTCTCGAAAAACCCGGGGCTGTCGCTGTACCGCGTGGTCTCGCACCGGGTGATGTACCTGCACCTCGACAGCAGCCGCGACAAGTCGCCGTTCGTCACCGACAAGGCCGGCAGGCCGCTCGAGCGCAACCCGCTGAAAGACGTGCGGGTGCGTCGTGCCCTGTCCCTGGCGATCAACCGTCAGGCGCTGGTGGACCGTGTCATGGAAGGCGCTGCCCGGCCCACCGGGCAACTCATGCCCGAGGGCATGTTCGGCTACACGCCGGCGCTCAAGCCCGAGCCGTACGACCCGGACGGCGCGAAGAAACTGCTGGCGGAAGCCGGTTACCCGGACGGTTTCGGCCTCACGCTGCACGGACCGAACAACCGCTACGTCAACGACGAGCAGGTCGCGCAGGCGATCGCTCAGATGCTGACGCGGGTGGGAATTGCGACCCGCGTGGAGACCATGCCTTCATCCGTCTATTTCAGCCGTGCCAACAAGCTCGAGTTCAGCTTCATCCGGGTCGGCTGGGGCTCGGACACGGCGGAAGCGTCGTCACCGCTCAAGGCGCTGCTGGCGACGTTCAGCAAGGAAAAAGGCATGGGACAGGCCAACCGCGGCCGCTACTCCAATCCCAAAGTCGACGCCGCGCTGGAGCAGGCGCTCGCCACCGTCGACGATGCGCGGCGAGAAAAGCTGCTGCAGCAGGCGACCGAGACTGCAATGACCGACCTCGGGATCATTCCGCTCTATCATCAGGAAAACCTGTGGGCGACGCGCAAAGGCGTGGTTTATGCACCGCGCGCGGACGAACGCACCTTCGCCCACGAGTTCCGCCCGCAATGAATTCGGCGACAGCCCACGTTTTCGTGAAGCGCGAAAAACGTGGTCTGTCCCCCGTTAACGGAGGCACGCCATGAAACGTAATTGGATCGTCGCTCTTGCTCTCGCCGCCTCTGCCATCACTGCCTCCGCGGCCGATCTGGTGATCGGACTGGGCGCCGACGTGACTTCGCTCGATCCGCACGTGCTGAACGCCGCACCCAACAACAGCATCGCCGAGCACGTCTACGGCACGCTGGTCAACCGCGATCCGCGCCAGCGCCTGGAGCCCGGACTCGCCGAATCCTGGCGGGTGGTGGACGACACGACGTGGGAGTTCAAGCTGCGCCGCGGCGTCAAGTTCCACGACGGCTCGGATTTTACGGCCGAGGACGTTGCCTTCACGGTGGAGCGCCCGGTGACGCTCACAGGGGTTCCCGGCGGATTCACCGTTTTCACCCGCGCCATCGCCGAAAAAATCATCGTCGA
>JBQTJV010000291.1:0-3904 GCA_052386775.1 Betaproteobacteria bacterium | reverse complement strand
GTCGGCCCCGACGGCAAGATCGCCGGCAAGTACCGCAAGATTCACCTTCCCGGGCACGCCGACCACAAGCCGGAAGCGGCGTTTCAGCACCTCGAAAAAAAGTACTTCGAAGTCGGCAACCTGGGCTTCCGGGTATGGCGCTTCCTCGACACGATCACCGGCATGCTGATTTGCAACGACCGGCGCTGGCCCGAGGCGTTTCGCGTGCTCGCGCTGCAGGGCGCCGAGATCGTGGCACTCGGCTTCAATACGCCGACCGAGAACCTGCACTATCCGGAACCCCCGGCGCTGCGCGTGCACCACCACCTCATCATGGCGCAGGCGATGGCGTTCCAGAATGCGACCTGGCTCGTGGAAACCGCGAAGTGCGGGCTGGAGGACGGCTACCGGATGTTCGGGCATTCGCTGATCGTCGCGCCCACCGGCGAGATCGCCGTCCAATCGATGACCGAGGATGACGAGGTGATCTGCTTCAATGCGGACATCGATCTCGCCACCGACTTGAAGCGCACGATGTTCGATTTCGCGGCGCACCGGCAGCCGGAGCACTATCGCCTGATCGTCGATCGCGTCGGCGCCGAAGTGACGCCCGCGGAAGGGCCCTGAAGCCATTCGGGCGTAGTGCCCGCCGTCTTCGCGATCCCGCGCCGCTTCTCGATCTCCTGGTCACATGGGACCGCTGCAACGAAAGCCGAAAGCTCCCGTACTGCTGCCGTCATGGTCAGGACGGCGAACGCGGTTTCAGGCGCCGTTCCCTCAGCCGCCCGAACGGAAACAGGATCACCGTGCGCAGTCCCTCTATCGGTGAGATCTGGTCCAGCGAGCGCACCGCCTCGATGACGAACTGCTGCACCACCGTGCGTTCGCTGTGCTCCTGCCCTATTTGGAAAGGTTCTTACAACGTCGCGCGAGGACGCTCGAACGAACTTCCGCTTTGACCCGCGTTCTTATGTGTAGCGAATGCGAAATGCGCGATGCTTGCCGCGCACGCACAACCTTCAGGAGACGGCCATGGTCCGTAAAGTCATCCTTGCTGCATTGCTCGCCGCCATGGGCAGCAGCCTCACCGCCTGCGTTGCCTACGAGGAGCCCTCGTACCGATACCGCGACTATTCATACCGGGATGCGCCGGTTCAGCGTGACCGCGATCGAGACGGCATACCGGATCGCCGGGATCGCGACCGCGATGGTGACGGCGTCCCCAATCGCTACGACCGGCGCCCGGACAATCCGCGAGTTTACTGAGCGTGCCTGAACGGCACTAAGCGCGATTGAGCTCGCGCACGGCGCGGTTCGCCGCGTCGCGTGTGCGGAAAGTGCGCACCGTGCCGTCGCGCTTCACAGCCGCTTTCCTGCCCAGTTTCACCGTATAGCGCACGCCCATGCGGGCAATGCGCCAGTCGGTCGTTCTTTTCTGCCGTGGTTTCATTTTCATTCTTGGCTCCAGCGGGATAACGGTGCCCTGGAGCTATCTTAAGTCTTTTTGCCGTGGTCTGTTCTCTCGTTGAGCAGTGTCACCTCCTCGCCCGGACCACGCGGGCTGCGGCGTAGCGCTTCCCCGGTACCGGCCTCAGCGTGCGTGCGCCCCGGCGGCGAAATCGCCCGCGAGCATGGCCAGCAACGCCTGCAGCGCTTCCACGTCGGCGGGTTTGATCAGGTGTTGATCGAAGCCCGCCTCACGCGCGCGGCGCTTATCTTCTTCCTGCCCCCAGCCGGTCAGCGCCACGAGCGGCGTGTGGCGTTCGGGAAACGCGCTGCGTATGCGGCGTGCCACCTCGTAACCGTCCATGCCCGGCATCCCGATGTCGAGCAGCACCACGGCCGGCTCATAGGCGGCGATGACCTTCAGGGCTTCGGCGCCATCATGGGCGACGCGCACATCCGCGCCCAAGCACTTGAGCAGCATGCCGAGGCTATCGGCCGCGTCGCGGTTGTCATCGACCACCAGAATCCGCGTATGCGGGATGGCACTTCGAGCCGGCTCGGCAACCGGCGCGGCGGACTTCGATTCGCCGGCCAGAGGCAGCCGGACGATAAATTCGCTGCCCTTGCCTTTGCCTTCGCTGTGCGCGGTGATCGTGCCCCCGTGCATTCCCGCCAGCCGATGCGCCAGCGCAAGCCCGATGCCGAGGCCGGCCGATCCCTCTCCGCGGCTGAACATCTCGAAGACGCGGGACAGCAGCGCTGGCGGGATGCCGATCCCGGTGTCGCGCACCGAGATCGCGACCGACCCGCCGTGCATCGACGCTGAGACGGAGATCAGGCCGCCGGGCTCGCTGTATTTTGCTGCGTTGTTGAGCAGGTTGGAAAGAATCTGGGCGAGGCGCACGGGATCGCCATCGACCCACGCACCCCCCTCCGGCAGACGAACCTCCAGCCGGTGGCCGGACGCCTTGATCAGCGGATCGCTCGTTTCCAGCGCGTTGCGCACCACCGTCGCCAGCTCGACCCGCTGCTTCTGCAGCGTAAGCGTCCCGCGGCTGATCCGGGACATTTCCAGCAGATCGTCCACCAGCCGCACCAGATGGTTGATCTGGCGCGCCATCATCTCCTGGAGCGGCGCGACAGCGGGATTGCCCGTGTCGGTGAGCCGCAACACTTCCACCGCGTTCCGGAGCGGCGCCAGCGGATTGCGCAGTTCGTGCGAAAGCGTGGCGAGAAACTCATCCTTGCGGCGGTCGTTCTCCCGCAGCGCCCCTTCCGCCCGCTGGCGTTCCGCTTCCACCTGGCGGCGCTGCACGGCGAACGCGACCTGATGACCGATCGTCAGCGCAACGTCGTAGTCGCTGTCGCTGAAGACATGCGGGGCGCCGAAGTACACCATGAACTTTCCGATCAGGCGCCGCTCGCTGACCAGCGGAATGAACGCCAGCGCGCCAATGCCCTCGCTGCGGATGGCAGCTCTCAGCTCACCGCTCAGCTCGGCGCGCTCGATGTCGGCGATGCCGAAGGGGCGGGGATTCGTTTCACCGGGACCCCAGGGAGAATGCCCTTCCACCGCCTTGCGATAGGCCGCCGACAGGCCGCGGGACGCCGCGAAGCGCATGACGCCCGCCTCGTCGAAAAGCAGGATAGACGCGCGCTCGCACCCCACCGCCTTCGCGATCGCATCCATCGCCGTCTCATAGACCTCCTCGACGGACGTGGTGCGTTGCAGCCGGTCGGTCAGTTCGTACAGCGCCTGCATGCGCCGCACGCTCGCCGCCAGCGCCTCCTCGAAGCGCTTGCGCTCGGTGATGTCGATCCCGCTCGACTGCGCTTCCAGCAGCCGCCCTTCGCGATCGAACTTGAGCCCGCGATTGGTCCACAGCGTCCAGCGTTCGCCTTCGCTCGTGGTGAGGCGGTTTTCGATGCGGCCCACCGGCGCCTGCGGGGTCATCGAATTCAACATGGCCAGCACGGCGGCACGGTCTTTCTCGGCAATGAAGTTCCAGAAGCTTGCTTCCATCAGCGCTTCCGGCGTGGTACCGAGTGCACTGGCATAGGCGCCGTTGGCGAACAGAATGGTCCCGTCCGGCCGGAAGCGGCACACCATCTCGGACTGGTTCTCGACCACGGCGCGATAGCGCGCCTCGCTCGCCCGCAGCGCTTCCTCGGCATTGAATCGCTCGATGAAATCGCTGGCCTGCCGGACATAGAGATCCAGCATGCGCAGTTCCTGCTCTTCGGGGCGATGCACGGACCGGAAATGCGTGGTGACGATTCCGACCGGCTTGCCTTCGTGGGACAGCAGCGGCGTCGATTGCACGGCACGGAATCCGGCGGCGCGCGCCACGGAGCGCAGCGGCGCGTAAGCCGCATCGGTCTCGACGTCCTCGATGATGCAGCGCTCGCCGCTGCGCAGCGCCCGCGCCGAGGCCGACGTCTCGCCCACGGGGCTTTCGTGGAAGGCAGCGACGAACTT
>JBQTJV010000290.1:0-18556 GCA_052386775.1 Betaproteobacteria bacterium | reverse complement strand
AAATTAGCGCCCCAATCCGGCCGCACGGCGTATCGAGGACTTTCAGCCCCGAAGCGTCGCCGAATCCCCATACCATCCGCTCCGGATTCGTGGGCATGAGCTTCCGATGGCGGTTCAACAGCGCACCATCGGGGCCGATGGTTACCACCGTGTTGTATACCGTCCCGCGGCTAAACTCCGCGTCGCGCTCATCGATTCCGCACACTACTGTAACCTTGTGCTCCCTCGCGGCCCGGTAGAGCGGTGCAAGATCGTCACCACCAAGGCTTACCGCATTTGTAAGGAGGTGTGAGTGAAGCTTCTCGGCGAGCGCCATGTCGCCTCCGGGGCGCAATCTCCATATCCAGGCCGGATATCCGGGGATATAGGCCTCCGGAAATATGACGAGCCTAGCCTCATTTGCAGCAGCCTCGCCTACGGCCCTGACGGCGTCCTCTGTCGTCTTGGCGCGATCCAACAGGACCGGCGGTCTTTGAACTACGGCGATTCGCATCGAACATCTCCATTGGCAATTACCCGGAGCCGGCGCGTTGGATGCGCTTGCGGCTGCTCGATCGACATTTTCAGTACCTGGCTGACGTCGGCCCGAACCTGCGCCGCGATTTCGCGGGGCGATCGCCGCAGGCGCGAAGAATCCTGCATGAGGCTACGCGTGAAAGTTACCTACGTCAAAGCAGCCGGCCTTCAAACCAGGGGCACAGTCCTGCGGGGCTTGACGCAGTCTTTTAATAGGTAGAATATATTTTCAATATGCTGAAAACAGATCAGAGTACCCAAGGCGCGGTGGCCCGCACGCTCGACGTCTTCGAGGCCTTCAGTGGCGCGCGCAAGCCGCTCTCGCTCTCCGAAATCGCGCGCGCGATCGGCGCGCCGGCCAGCAGCTGTTACCTGCTTCTGCGCGCCCTGCTCAGCCGCGGTTACCTGTACTCGCTCGGCGGGCGCAAGCTCTATTACCCGACGCGTCGCCTGTACGGCGTGGCGTCCAGCATTTCCACGCACGACGCACTGGTCGAAGAGCTGCGTTCCGCGCTAGACATTCTGCGCGACCGCAGCGAAGAGACCATCATCCTCGGGAAGCGCCAGGGTGACGCGGTGCTGTATCTCGAAGTGCTCGAAAGCGCCCACACCGTGCGTTACACGGCCCGGCCGGGCGAATACAAGCCGCTCCACTCCAGCGCGATCGGCAAGGCGCTCCTCGGCGCGCTGTCCTCCGAGGCGCTCGACGAATGGATGAAATCCCACGCGCTGGCGCGCGTGACGCCGAACACGCTTACCAGCGCGGCGCAACTCAAGTCGAACCTCGAGCAGGGCCGCAAGCGCGGCTATTTCGTCACGCGCGGAGAAAACGTGATCGACGTGATGGCGGTGGCGAGCAGCGTCGCGCTCGCGAGCGACGTATTCGGCATCGCGATCGCAGGACCGCTGCACCGGATGGAGCCGGGGCTCGCGCGCCACGCCCAGCTGCTGGTTGCCACCATGAAGCGCATTGCGCGCGCGAACCGCGAATGAGCGCCGGCGCGCCGTTGCTCGTCGCAGAAGTTGCCGGGGGCGTGCTCGACGTGACCATCAACCGGCCGGAGAAGCGCAATGCCTTGAGCCGAGCGCTCCTGTCCGAGCTGAAGCGCGTATTTTCGGAGTACGCGGGCGCCGGCGGGTTGCGCACCGCCGTACTGCGCGGCGCGGGAGATAAAAGCTTCGCGGCCGGCGGAGACCTGCGCGATCTCGCCGAAGTGCGCACGCCGGCGGACGCGCGACGCATGGCGCAAGACGCCTGCGCGACGCTCGACGCGATACGGCATTTTCCCGTGCCCGTCGTGGCGGCGCTCAACGGCGACGCGCTGGGCGGTGGAGCCGAGCTTGCCGTCGCGTGCGACTTTCGCGTTGCCACGAGCCACGCCCACATCGGATTCATCCAGGGCCGCCTCAACATCGCGACGGCCTGGGGCGGCGGCGCGGATCTCATGCGGCTCGTGGGGCCGGCAAAGGCACTACACCTGCTCGCGGCGAGCGAGCGCGTTGGCGCAACCGCCGCGCGCGAGCTCGGCCTGCTCGACGCGGTGGGCGCGCCGGGAGAGCCGCTGGAGGCGGTGATCGAGCGTTTCGTTGCGCCCCTCCTCCGACAGGCTCCGCAAGTACTGCGCGCGTTCAAGGCGCTCGCCAACCACGTCCGCAAAGGAGCGCCCGCGGCGGTGCTCCGCGAGACGGAAATCCACCACCTGGTCGAAACCTGGGTGCATCCCGACCACTGGCGCGCCGCGGATGGCATTCTCAACGCGAAGAGGCCGGCATGAATTCGGGCTCATCCACGCCCACGAGCTGCGCGGGAATTCCGATTCCGGTCGTGGCGACGGCCGACATGGCGCGCGCCGCGCCGCTGGAAGCACCCGGCGCCTATCCCTTCACGCGCGGGATCTTCCCGGACGGATACCGGGGAAGGCTGTGGACGTTCCGCCAGTATTCGGGCTTCGGCACCGCTGAGGAATCGAACCAGCGCTACCGCTTCCTGCTCGAGCAGGGGCAGACCGGGCTGTCGGTCGCGCTCGATCTGCCGACGCAGTGCGGCTACGATCCGGTCGATCCGATGGCGAAGTCGGAAGTCGGCAAGGTGGGCGTGTCGCTGTCGACGCTGGCGGACGCCGAAGTGCTGTTCGACGGCATCGATCTCTCGCGCACTTCGACCTCGTTCACCATTAACGGCACCGCCGCCATCGTCTACGCGATGTACCTCGCGGTTGCGGACAAGCACGGCGTGCCGCGCGCGAAGCTCACCGGCACGATCCAGAACGACATCCTGAAGGAATACGTGGCGCGCGGCACCTGGATTTTCCCGGTACGGCCCTCGATGCGGCTCATCGCGGACAGCGTGCTCTACTCGATCGACGAGACACCGCGCTTCAATCCGATCAGCATCGCCGGCGCGCACGTGCGCGACGCGGGCGCAACCGCCGTGGAGGAACTCGGCTATACGCTCGCCAACGGCCTCGCCTACGTCGATGAATTGAAGCGGCGCGGCGGAGACGTGGAGCGCTTCGGCCGCAGGCTCTCGTTCTTCTTCTACGTCCACATGGATTTCTTCGACGAGATCTGCAAGTTCCGCGCGGCACGCCGCATATGGGCGCGGCTCATGCGCGAGCGCTACGGAGCAGCCGACGAGCGTGCGCAGCAATTCCGCTTCGGCGTAGTGTGCGGCGGCTCGTCGCTCGTTTCCGCGCAGCCCTACAACAACGTGATCCGGGTCGCGGTCGAAACCATGGCCGCGGTGCTGGGCGGCGCGCAATCCATTTTCACCTGCGCCTACGACGAACCGTTCCAGATCCCCACCGAGTTCTCCGCGGAGCTCGCGCTGCGCACGCAGCAGATCATCGCGTACGAGAGCGGCATCGCCAAAACCGTCGATCCGCTCGGCGGCAGCTACTTCGTCGAGCAGCACACCGACCGCATGGAAGAGGCGATCCACGGGGTGATGCGCGAAATCGACGACTACGGCGGCGTCACCAAGGCGATCGAGGACGGATGGCTCCAGATGAAGATCGCCGAGCGCGCCCGCGAGCGTATACTTCGCATCGACCGCGGCGAGACGACGGTCGTGGGGTTGAACGCTTTCCGCCGCGCCGACCAGCAGGACGATTTCGGAGAGGTGTTCCGGCTCGATCCCCGGGCTTCGCGGCGCGTGATCGAGCGCTACGAGAGCGTCAAGGCACGGCGCGACAACGGCGCGGTCGAGCGCACGCTCGACCGCCTCGAGGGGGCCGCGGCAAAGGACGACGAGAACCTCCTGCCGTATCTCGTCGATTGCTGCCACGTCTATGCGACGGTGGGCGAGATGGTGAAGCGGCTCAAGGCGCAGTGGGGCACGTTCCAGGAACCGGTGCGGTTATGACGGAAACCCTGACGACGCACGTCCTGCGCGGCAAGCGCATCGTGGTCGCCAAGCCCGGGCTCGACGGACACGACGTGGGGGCGAAAGTGATCGCGCTCGCGCTGCGCGATGCGGGTGCCGAGGTCATTTACACTGGATTGCGCAAGAGCCCGGAAGAGATCGCGCGCGTTGCGGTTGAGGAAGGGGTGGACGCAGTGGGCCTTTCGGTGCTCTCGGGAAGCCATCGCGAGCTGGTCGCCGAAACGATGAAGTGCCTGCTCGAGTCCGGCGCGACGGAAGTGCAGGTCTTCGTGGGAGGCACGATCCCAGCGGAGGACTTCGAATACCTGCGCGGACTTGGCGTGCGCGGGCTCTATACCAGCGCGATGCCGCTCGACGAGGTCATCGCCTCCGTGGCGCAGGCACTCGCGGAGCCGCCGCATTGAGCGGACCGCTTTCCGCTTTCCGCATTCTCGAGGTGGGCCACATGCTGGCCGGGCCGTATTGCGGCATGCTGCTCGCCGACCTCGGCGCGGAACTGATCAAGATCGAGACCGGGGAAGGCGACATCGCGCGGCGCATGGGCCGGCATCGCGCCGGCGGGCACAGCGTGTACTTCGCGAGCTTGAACCGCAACAAGTTGAGCGTTGTGCTCGATCTGAAGAGCGAGGCGGGGCGTTCGGCGTTTCACGAGCTGGTGGCGACTGCGCACGGGCTGATCACCAATCTCCGGCCGCGCGCGATCCGGAACCTCGGCCTCACCTACGACGAGCTCAAGACGGTGAATCCGCGGATTGCCTGCGTCGCGTTGACCGGCTACGGGCTGGAAGGGCCGTACGCCGGACGCCCGGCCTACGATTACGTGATACAGGCGATGACTGGGGTCATGCAGATGACCGGCGCCCCCGAGGCCGAGCCCACCAAGGCCGGCTATTCCGCGGTGGACAATTCCGCAGGGATCATGGCCGCCTTCGCGCTCGCGGCAAAGCTTGCGGAGGGCAAGGGCGGGCAGGTGGACGTGGCGCTCCACGATGTCATGCTCTCGCAGCTCAATTACGTCGCCGCCGAGTGGCTCAACGCCGGCGAGCGGCCACGGCGCTACGCGCGCTCCGCGCACCCGTTCATCGTTCCGGCACAGGTATTCCCGACCGCCGACGGATGGTTGATGCTTTTCATCACGCACGACGATTTCTGGAAGGGCTTCTGCGAAGAGGCGGGCCATCCGGATTGGACGCGCGACGCGCGCTTCGCGACGATGGAAAGGCGGCGCGAGAACCGCACACAGGTGATCGAGGACGTCACGCGGGCGCTCAAGACCGACACGGCCGCGAACTGGGTGGCACGGCTCGCTCCGCGCGGCATCGTGGCCGAAGCGGTGGATACCCTCGATCACGCGCTCGCGAGCGAGCTTGCACGAACGCGCGACATGGTGGTCGAGCTCGCGGGCACCGGAATGCGCGCGGTCGGCAATCCGATCAAGGTCTGCGGCAGCGAGCCTGAGTATCGCGCGCCGCCCCGGCTCGGCGAGCACGGCGACCGCATCCTGGGGAAGCGCTTCCGATGAAGAGCCCACGGCCGCCGCTCGATCGTGCCGCGCTCGGCCGTACGCTGACGCGCATCGCCAACGCCGGCAGTCGCGCCGCGCTGGGCGAGCTGATCGGGTCCGGGAAGCGCGGCGCACGGCGCATCGGCATCACCGGCGCGCCCGGCGCCGGCAAGAGCACGCTCGTCCGCTCGCTTGCAGCCGCGAGCCTCGCGCAGGGGCGGCGCGTCGCCGTGCTCGCCGTGGATCCGACGAGCCCCTATTCGCACGGCGCGGTGCTCGGCGACCGCGTCCGGATGAACGAGGTCGCGAGCCATCCCGATTTTTTCTTCCGCTCCCTCGCGAGCAGGAACGCCCATGACGGGCTTGCAGACAACCTCGCCGGCCTGCTCTGCGCGATGGAAGGCCACTATTTCGATGAACTGCTCGTCGAGACCGTGGGCGTCGGTCAGGCCGAGCTCGCAGTGCGCGCACTGGTGGATTGCGTCGTTCTCGTGCTGATGCCGCAGTCGGGCGACGAAGTGCAGGCGATGAAGGCGGGTGTCATGGAGATCGCCGACGTGCTCGTCGTGAACAAGTCCGACCTGCCCGGCTCCGGGCTGATCGCCGCCCAGCTGAAGGAAACGGTGGCGTTGCGCACGCGCGGCGAGCGCAGCTGGACGCCGCCGGTCATACTCGCCTCCCAAAACGATCCGGGTTCGGAGCGCGCCGTCGCCGAAGCGATCGCCGCGCGCTTCGCGTGGCTGCGCGGCCGCGACGACAAAGCGGCGCGCCGGCGCGCGCGCGCGACCTACCACGTGCAAAGCATTGTCAACCGCCGCATTGGTGAAGTGCTGGAAACCCTCCCGCCAGAGACATTCGATTCGCCGCTTGCGGACGTCTACCGCGCAGTCGTATCGCGACTCTCGAACGACCTCGCAAAGTAGCGCGTAGCCCCTGCGCTCCGCAATGATTCGCGCTGCGCTTTTTTCGGCTGGCTTTCGATCAACCAACTACACACCGGCCGGCGCCGGCACCACGGCGTACGCATGATGAAGCCCACGCAACGCCGATTTCGCGAGCACGACCGCACCTGCCGCCGATCGATGCCGGTTTTCAGGATTCCTCAATCCCACCTCGGCCATCATCGCCGCGTCTTGCTCTTCGCGCGCCGCTTGCGCGCGATCCGGGGCGACGGCGAAGCGAGGCGCGGCGTTGCAGGCGGCAGCGCGGCCGCCGCCATTGCTTCGGCCGGGGCGGCTATCGACGCCGCAGGCGCGGCGCCGGGCAGCTCCTCCGGCGCGGTGTGCACGGTGTAGATGCGCGGCGCGCTCCGGTTCACGTGCATCTGGAAGATGTCCGGCCGGTTGTAATGCCCTGCGAAATCGTGGCGCAGCTTCATCTGGATGCCCGCCTCGATGTCGCACTCGGCATACAGTATGCCTTCCTCGGGGCCCAGGGGGCCCGCGACGATACGGCTGTTGGGGGCGACGATGAGGCTGCCGCCGCACGAGTGGGGATCGCGCAGGAATTTCTCGGCCGCGGCACCGATCTCGAGCTTGCGGATCATGTCCTCGTCCACCGTGCCGCAGGCAGAGATCACCCAGGCCTTGCTCATCTGCGCGAAAGCCTGGGAGTCGACGGCGACGCGATTGCGCAGCGGATCGCCGCTCGTCGGGAAATGATTGGGCCAGCTCATGACGTGGATACGCGTGCCTTCCGCCGTGAGCGCGAACACCGCGAGCGGATTGGAGTTCTCGCCGCAGATGAGCCCGCTCATCGGCCCGAATTCCGTCTGGAAAGCGCCGAACGTGTCGCCGAAGCCGCCGGTATGGACCAGACGCTCGCCGACGGTGGGCATGATCTTCTGGTGCTTGGCGAGCATGTGCCCGTCCGGCCCGATATAGACCTGCGAGTTGTACATCGTGCCTATCGTCTGCGGCATCTTCTCGCACACGCCCATCACGACGTAGGCGTTCGCCTCGCGCGCCGCCGCACACAAGGTCTCGATCTCCGGACCGGGAATCTCGACCGAGTTCTTGAAAAGCTCGACGGCGAGCCGGTTCGCTATCGCGCTCGTCGCGGCGTGATGGTGATACCAGACCGGGTGGCCGGGTATGTAGCCCTCCGGAAATGCGATCACGCGGGCGCCGTTGCGGCCAGCCTCGCGGATCAGCCGGCAGGCCTTTTCCGTCGAGCCCTCGCGGTCGAGGAACACGGAGGCGGCCTGCACCGCGGCCACTTTCACTACGGGATACTGGTCACCCATGATGCGCGATGCTCCTCTTTTTTTCTGCGTGCTCCGCTATCGGCGCGTGCGCCTGCGCGATGCCCGCGCGCGCCGCGGCGATGCACGACTGTCGAGTTGCTTCATCGCCGCACCCACGCCGCCTTCCACCTTAACATGCAACCAGATATGACCCGTGACGTCGCGTAAGAGACGGGACGAGTATCCAGATCCGCTAACACCGCGAACATTTTCTCAACTTTTTTCATCATCGTTTGCATGCGTAATGTGAGGTTACGCGATTTAGTTTTCAGTCGCGCCGGTGTCGCGCACGACTTTGCCCCATTTCGCCATTTCAGACTTGACGTACGCCACGAATTCTTCGGGTGTATTGCTCTCCGGGTCGGCACCCAGGCTGATGAGCTTCTGCCGCACGTCGGGAATCTCCACGATCTTACGGACTTCCTGGTTCATCTTCGTGACGATCGGTTTCGGCGTGCCCGCAGGCAGGAATACGCCGAACCACGAGCTCACGTCGAACTTCGGCACACCCGATTCGGCGACGGTCGGCAGATCGGGAAGCGCCGCCACCCGCTTCGCGCTGGTCACGCCGAGTCCCCTCAGCTTTCCCGATTTGACGTGCGGCATCAGCGCCACGACCCCCGTGATCATCATCTGCACCTGCCCGCCGATCAGCTCGGTGATCGCGGGACCAGTGCCTTTGTACGGGACGTGCACCGCTTCGATGCCCGCCATGCTCTTGAAAAGCTCGAAAGTGAGATGCGGGGAGGTTCCCACGCCCGCCGAAGCATAGTTGAGTTGTCCCGGCTTCGCTTTCGCGAGGGCAATGAGATCTTTCACCGACTTCGCGGCGACCGAAGGATGGACGGCGAGAAGCTGAGGCGAAGACACCACCAAGCTTACCGGTGTGAAATCCTTGATGGGGTCAAAGTTGAGCTTCTTATAGAGGGCTGGATTGACCGCGTGCGTCGTAATCGATCCGAGCAGCACAGTGTAGCCGTCGGCTGGCGCCTTCGCGGCAAGCTCTGTGCCGATGATGCCGCCTGCGCCGGTGCGATTGTCGACGATGACCTGCTCTTTCCACGCCTCGGTCAATTTCTGCGCAACAAGACGGGCAACGACGTCCGTCGTGCCTCCCGGAGGGAAAGGACAGATCATGCGGATCGGTTTCGTGGGATACGCCTGCTGTGCTGAACTATGGCTTGCGGCGATCGCGATACCGAGGCACGCAATCGCGCCAAGAATTCTGGAGGTTGCTCTGAGATTCACTGGTTTTCTCCTCGAATAGTGCTTTCAATATCCGACTCAATCGGCTTTGATGCCCGATTCCTTGACGATCTTCGACCATTTCGCAACGTCGGCCCGGATGATCTTTTCGAATTGCTCCGGCGTATTGCCGACGGGCTCTCCGGCTTCGCTTGCGAGGCGCTCCCGCATGTCCGGCGACTGCATGATCGCCACAATGTCGCGGTTCAAGCGGTTGACGATCGAGGCCGGCGTCTTGGCGGGCGCGGAGACGCCGTACCACAGAACGACCTCGTACCCTGGCAAGCCGGACTCGGAAACAGTGGGAATGTCGGGCAGTTTGGGCGATCGAGCGAGCCCGGTAACCGCCAATGCTCTCAATTTGCCGGTTTTGACGTGCGGAAGAGTTGCCACTGCGCTGAGGATGAGCACTTGCACCTGGCCGCCGATGAGATCCACGACCGCAGGGCCGCCGCCCTTGTAGGGAACGTGCACGATGTCCACCCCCGCCATCGACTTGAACATTTCCGCCGCCAGGTGGCCCGACGTACCGCTGCCGGGCGATGCGTAATTCAATTGCCCGGGCTTCGCTTTGGCGAGCTGAATAAGTTCCTTCACCGATTTCGCGGGCACCCCCGGGTTGACCACGAACAACAGCGGCACGGATGCAGCCAGGGTGATCGGCGCGAAGTCGGTCAACACGTTGTACGGCAGCTTGCTGTAGAGGCTCGCGCCGACGGTATGCGTGATGCTGGTGCTCATCATCAAGGTGTAGCCATCGGGCGGCGCCTTCGCTGCGATATTCATCCCGATCGTGCCGCCCGCTCCGCCGCGGTTGTCGACGATGACCTGCTGTCCCAGCTTCTCCGTGAGCTTCTGTGCGACTACGCGAGCCATGATGTCGGTTGAGCCGCCGGGCGGGAACGGAACGATCATACGGACCGGCCGGCTTGGATACGTTTCGGTCTGCGCATGCGAGACCGGCACGACAAACGCTGCCGCAACCAGCCCTGCGATGGTCAATCGAGAATACAAATTCGCCATGCTTCTCCTTCCTCGTCGTAAATGCCTGCTCTCCTCAGACGTCCTTTGATTGTTTAGCGCGGTCGGTGCGCGCCTGCTCGAACAGATCCTCGGCGAGTTCGATGCCCATGCCGGGCGCAGTCGGCACCGAGACCTCCCCATTTTCGGCTTTGATCGTCGGGCGCACGAGATCATGTTCGTAGAGCACTGCGCCCTGATGGAAATCTCCCGGCGTAACCTTGGGGAGCGTGCAGTAGAACTGAGCATGAGCGGCGACCCCCACGCTCGTGCAGAAGTGGACGCCGGGATAGAGCGTGATGTTGGCGGACTCGGCGAGATCGGCGATCTTCTGCGACTCGCGGATGCCTCCGTGCTTGTTGAGCTTCATGAGGACCGCGTCGGCCGCACCGCGCCGGATGACCTCCTGCAGGTCGCGATAGGAACGCACGCTCTCGTCGGCCATGAGCGGCGTACGTAGCATGCGCCGCAGTTTGCTCATCCCGTCGAGGTCCCACCCTGCCACCGGCTGCTCTATGAGGCGCGGCCGATACTGCTCGATCTGCGGCAACACGTGCACTGCGTCCGGGTAGGCGTAGCCGGCGTTCGCGTCTACGTGTATCCAATGATCGCTGCCGACCGCGTCGCGAACGGCAGCTACGTTGCGCACGTCCTGCCTGGGATTTTTCGAGCCGATCTTCACCTTTACCCACTTGAAGCCCTGCTTGACCGCCCAGGCCGCCTCCTCGGCCATCTCCTTCTCGCTCTTGAACGAAATGCTCCAGCTTGCCGCGAGCTTCGGGTGATACGCGCCCCCGAGCATGCGGTGAACGGGAACGCCCGCAAGTTTTCCGCATAGATCGTACAGCGCCTCGCAAATGCCCGATCTCGTGTAGGGAATATCGCCCACGCGACTCGCGATGCGGTCGAGCAGCATGTTGATGCGCGTAGGGTCCTCCCCTTCCAGCAGGGGCGCGATGTAGTGGTTTACCGCCGCAACGACGCTTTCGACCGTTTCCTCGCAGCCCCAGCGATAGGGAATGGGATTGGTTTCTGCGAAGCCTCGCACTCCGCTGTCATCGTCGACAAGGACCAGGACATTGCGCCGGATTGCGATCTTGCCGTACGCGAGCTCGCGCTCGGTCGGCTCGCGAATCGCGAACGGCACGGCTTGCACTTTTCTGATCGCCATTGTTCCTCCGGCGTGTCGGAGAGCGGGGCTCTCCGACCGTTCCTTAGGTATTTCGCTGGATCGATTACGCGGCTTTCTTGCCGGGCGCCGCCTCTTTGCGGTCGTGGATGAACCAGGTGTTGCCCTGGAACGGAAAGCGTTTTTCGAGCCCTTCCTGAAGATCCGATCCGAGCCCCGGACGCTCGGGGACCACAGCCTTTCCATCCTTGATCACCAGCGGATCCGTCAGGATCTGGTCGTACGGATAGACGGGATCGAACTCGTGATAAACCCTGTCGGTGACGTGCGGCGGCGCGGAAGCGAAGAGATGGAAATTCGCAAGCGCGTTGAGCCCGCCGTCGCAGTGCGGGGAATACTTAAGGTTCCAGGTATCGATGAGCGTAATGATCTTGCGCGTTTCGGTAACGCCGCCCGCCTTCGAGACATTGGCCATCACGTAGTTGACGCCGCCATGCTCGACAATGCGCTTGATCGAGGAGCGGCCGTAGACGTTGCCACCGGTCGAGATCGGCACTTTGGATTCGCGCGCGAGTCGCGCGGTTTCTTCATTGTGATAGGCGATCGTGAAACGGAACGGATCTTCGAGCCAATAGAGGCCGATGGGCTCGAATTCACGCGCCATGCGAATCGCCGTGGTGTAGTCCCCGTACTCCGAGTTGACATCCACCAGGATCTCGACGTCGTTGCCGAACGCCTTGCGAAGCGCTTTGGCGGACTCGATGTCTCCGCGTTCTGGATGACCCCGTCCACCGCGCATCTTGAGCGCCTTGAACCCTTTCTTGACGTAGCGCTCGGCTTCCTTCACGAGGTCGCCAAGATTGTCGAGTTGCCGGTATCCGAGAACGTGACCCCCGGTGTACAGGGGGATCTCCTTCATGTTCGCACCGCCCAGGAGCTTGTAGACGGGGAGACCGGCGGCCTTGCCCTTAATGTCCCACAGCGCCGTATCGATGCCCGCGATGGCGGCGACCGCCGCGGAGCCGAGCTGCACGGTTCGAATGAACATTCCGGCCCAGAGCTGTTCGGTATCGAGCGGATCCCTGCCGATCAGCAGCGGCTTGAGGCTATGCTCGATGGTGGAAATGACGGCCCAAGGATTCTTGAGGTGATAGGCCTCGCCGATGCCGCTGATGCCTTCGTCGGTGTGGACGCGCACCACCAGCAAGTCCCACCCGGTGGAGCTGATCTCGCCCTTGACCCAGACGTGTCCGGGCGGATGCGGGATGGTGAGGGCGATCGTTTCGATGTTGGTAATCTTCACGGGAGACCTTTCAGTTGTGAAACGTAGTCGAAAATCGGGGTCTTATTTCGAGGCGTTTTGCCGCAAGCGGCTGACAAGCACCGCAGCCGAACGCTGGACGTGCCGCATCATTTCAGCTTCGGCCTGCTCGGCGTTGCGCGAGTAGAACGCCTTCAGGATGCGGCGGTGCTCGGTGACGCGATCCGGATCGTAATCATCGAACGACGCCACGACCGCGCGGAATCGGTTGATGCGGGAACGCAGGCCCGAGAGCACGTCGACGAGGGGCTGATTGCCGCATTCGCGGGTAATGACGTCGTGAAATTGCTGCCCAGCCGCAATGGCACCGGGTGAGTTACGCTTTTTCACGCACCGCTCCATTTCCTCTACGGTCGCGCTCATGCTTTCGAGATCCACCGTCCTGAGGAGCGGCGTCGCGAGCCGCGCGGCCAGTCCTTCCAGCGTCGCGCGGACGACGTAAAGCTGCTCGAGATCCGAGACGTTGAGCATCGCGACGCGCAGCCGGCCGTTGGCCAACCGCTCGACGAATCCTTCGTGCTCGAGACGCATGAGCGCTTCGCGAACCGGGCTTCGGCTCGTCTTGAATTTGAGCGCAAGCTCGGGCTCGCTCAACCGCTGGCCAGGCTCAAGATCACCCCGCAGCAGCGCGCGCCTGATCTCGGCGTAGGCTTCTTCCGAGAGGGAGGTTTTTGGTGTATACGCTTCCAATGTTCTACGGACAGACTTCCGTTTCTGTCGACATATACGATAGACAGTATACCGTAAGGGACAAGGTGTCAAGCCCCCCACAGCCCGCAGTGGATTGCTCACCCGCGAGCTTCACCGATAGATGAGCATTATTTCGCCACGCTCGACTCGTCGAGCAAGCTCCAACATAGTCTTCTTGAACCGGCACCGAAAATGCGAGGGCGCTCGGGCGGCGCTGGTGCCGGTATCGTCAATCGAGTAGCGATATGCGAACTGATCGTTCAGTGAGACGTTCGAGCGCGGGCACGTATTGCGTTATGTCGGCGGGAAATTGCTTCGCAGCAAGGTGAGCGTTCGTCTACCACTTCGCGTAGATTCACGCTCCCTGCGGAACGATCTTCGGTAGACAATCTACGACATCACCATAAGCAGCGCAGAACAGGTAAAGCGAAACCTCCTAGGGGTGTGCAACCAGAACTAGTTCGCGTCGCTCCTATTCTTATGGAGCACAGCGGTTATCTATCTCAAAATCCCAGCGCAAGCCCTCCGGGTCGCGGGTCGGTCGCGCCGCGCAGTACGCCGTTCTTGTGGTCGACCTGAATGAGCTGCACCGCGCCGCCGCCTCCCCACGCACCAAGCGTTTCGACAGTGTGGCCAAGCCGCGCCAACGCTTCACGCGTCGCATCGGGCACGCGAGCCTCGGCTTTGACGACTGGCGGGCGCCCGAGGTTGATCGGGTCGGTGCCAGGAAAGCTGTGAAAGCGCGGCGCCTCAACTGCGTCCTGCAGCGACATGCGGTGATCGATGACATTGCTGATTATCTGCGTATTCCACTGTGCCTGCTGGTCGCCGCCTGGCGTGCCGCCGACGAGCCACGGCTTGCCGTCGCGATGGATCATGTAAGCGTTCAGCGTATGCATCGTGCGGCGTCCCGGTGCGATGCAGTTCGGATGCATCGGGTCTAGGCTGAAACCGCGGCCCGCACGATTGTTGAGGGTGATACCCGTCTCACCTGCGACCACGCACGAGCCAAACGCGTTCGACAGGCTGTGGATGAAAGAAATGGCATTGCCGTTCCCATCCGCCACCGCAAAGTAGCTCGTGTCTCCTTTGTGCTCCGGCAATAGCGCGCCGTCGGGCCACTGCGCACGGCCCGGATCGATCTCCGCGCGGCGGCGTGCGGCATGCTCCTTCGAGATCAGCGTCTGCAGCGGCCACTTCACGAAACCCGGATCACCGGCGTAACGGTTGCGATCGGCGAACGCGAGCTTCTTTGCTTCGATCAGAAAATGCATACGCTCGGGGCTGTACGGTGCAAGCTTGCCGAGGTCGAAGCCTTCGATGATGTTGAGCTGCTCAAGCACGAGAAAGCCCTGCGAAGGCGGGGCCGTCTCGTACACGATCGCGCCGCGATAGTTCGTGGAGATCGGCGCATAGATGACTGCCTGTTGCTGCGCAAAATCGTCGACAGTAAACGTCTGACCCTCCTTTTTCAGGAACGCGAGCAACTTCTCGGCGATCTCCCCACGGTAGAACGCATCGGCACCGTCTTTCGCCACGATACGCAGGGTTTTCGCGAGGTTCGGCGCCGACCAGCGCTCGCCGGCGGCGGGAACACGGCCGTTCGGCAGAAACTGTGCCGCGGAATGCGGAAAGGTGGCGAGTGTATCCGCGCGATCAGCAAACCGTGCACTGATGTATTTCGTGATCGCGACGCCTTCGTCGGCGAGCCGGATCGCGGGTTCCCAGAGTTCCGACCAGTCCATGGTTCCGTGGCGTTTCCACAAGGCTTCGTACACCGCAACCCCGCCCGGGACGCTGACTGCGTGCACGCCGTCGAGCGGCATCGCCTTGTAACCCTGGCCCCGGTAGTAGTTCGCGGTCGCGCCCGCCGCCGCAACACCACTGCCGTTGAACGCAACCGTCTCGCGTTTGCGCGCATCGTGTAGCACCACAAATGCATCGCCTCCGAGACCGCACTTCATCGGCAGAACGACGCCTTCCGCAGCTGCAACCGCAATCGCTGCGTCGAAAGCATTGCCTCCGCGCTGCAGGATTCCGAGGCCGATGAAGGCTGCCACCGGGTGAGCAGAGCACACCATGCCGCGCGTGCCGAATGCCTCGGGCCGCTGCTCCACGCGCTCGGCTTCCGCTGCGCCTAAACTCCAGGAACCGTCGTCGATCTTCAAATCGATCTCCTATATCCCGCTTAATTCGTTCTCGAACGCACGCCACGACAGGCTACCCAAGTGGCGTCGCGTGGGAATCTCAGTCGAGCTTCCGGGCCATGAACGTATAACCATATACCTCAAACCGTCTCGCGTTCTTTTCACCACGCGCTTCACCGAAAGTGTCGTACGGCGAACTTACCCGGACGTCCGCGAAGCCGACTTCCTTCAGCATCGCCTGCCAGCCTTCACACGGAAGGCCGCCGGCTATTCAGGCTGTCCACAAGTCTATGTTGCGAACGGCTGATTCCGGCACCGGCCTGCCGTTCGCAATGTCGCCGAACTGCAGGGTGCCGCCGGGGCGCAGGATCCGCCAGATTTCGTTGAAGACGGATTTCTTGTCGGCGCAGAGGTTGATAACCCCGTTGCTGATCACGACGTCCGCCCACCCGTCTTCCACCGGGATCTCTTCCAGAATGCCTTCACGGAACTCCACGTGCTGCAGTCCCATGAGCTTTGCGGTGGCGCGGGCCTTATCCAGCATTTCGGGCAGCATGTCGATCCCGACCACGCATCCTTTCGGGCCGACTTGCTGGGCGGCGATGAAGGCGTCGAACCCACCGCCTGATCCTGCATCGACCACTTTTTCGCCCGGAGCAAGCCGTCGCAGTGAAAACGGATTCGCCACACCGGCGAAGGATTCGACTGCCGCATCGGGCATGGCGTCGACCGTGGACTGGTCGTAACCGAGCCGCCGGGCGAGCGGCCTGCCGGTATGGAAGTGATATTCGCCGTGCGGGTTGCATGCCACGTCGCGATACTTGTTCTTCACTTCCTCGCGCAGGACGTTCGGGTCCACTGCCAGAGTTTCGATCTTCATTGTCTCTCCTCGTAAAGTTTGTTGCCAGTCTGCTGAAACGTGCGCAGACTGCACTTCAGCCGAGCAGGAAGCCGGCCACGGACAAATGCAGCCCGTAGAGCGTGGCGATCACGAGCGCCCCGGTTGCCGCGCCGATGGCGAGCCGGCGGGCAGGCGAACCATTCAGCGTCCGCTGCTGCATGTCCAAGATCATTTCCTCGAGGCAGTTTCCGGGCCGCCGCGCCAGTACGAAGCTCCATACGCTCGCGCCGACCAGCCCGAGGATACCCAGATAGGGCCACCACCACATGAACGGAAAGATTTCCACCAGCGACAGCCAGAAGGTCGCGACTGCGAACAGCGCGCTGAACAGGGCCAGCCGGAACGGTCGCAACTCGCTGCGCGGGCGCCCCGTGCGCCAGAGCAGCCAGACGCTCACGCTTAGGAAAGCGGCGAACGCAGGGAACATATAGGCGTGCCGGGTGAGCGCGCCTGCACCGATAGCGCCGAATGCCGCGATCAGCGCTGGCGCACCGGCGCAAACCAGCCATGCGACGACTGCGGCGCTTACGCCGGCGAATTCACGAACGAAATTCAACGCCGCCTGCCTGGTTGAAAGAGGCTGGACAGCAGGCGCAGCAAGCGGTTTCACGGCACGCAGTGAAACGGAATGCGCATTGAATAAACCCGCCACCTCGCGTGTCTTGGCGCTGGAACTGAGCGCGAAGTAATCCAGTTGCCCGATGCGCTCCACCCGGTCGAACCCGGCGGCACGCAGCAGCGCGATGTAGCGCTCCTCCTCCACGGCGCCGACGACACACTCCGCCCACAACTCCGGATCTTGCCGAAATCGCTCGGCAACTGGGCGGCTCAATGCGATGTCCGAGATCTGCAGCCGGCCGCCCGGTCTGAGCACGCGGTAGATCTCCGCAATGGCACGTGCCTTGTCCGGCACCAGGTTGAGCACGCCGTTCGAGGTGACGACATCCACCGAGGCGTCGGGAAGCGGTATCGACTCGGCCTCACCTTCCAGGATTTCTATATTACCTACCCCGGCCTCTGCTCCGGCCGTCTGCAGTTTCGAACGCATGCGGGCGGTCATATCGAGGCCGAGAACACGTCCTTCCGGCCCGACCAGATCGGCGCAGATGAGGGCATCGGTCCCCGAGCCTGACCCCACGTCGAGAACGACGTCGCCTTTTCCGATCACATCCGCCGCGAACGGGTAACCGACGCCGGCAAAGGACTCGATCGCGCTTTCAGGATGCCTCGCCAGGCGCTCCGGCGGGTAGCCGAGCGCGTGGCAGGCCGCGCGTCCCGTCGGGAAATGGAAGGTCTGATCCGGGCTTGCAGCCACAGCCGTGTACATGTCGCGCACTGCGCGTTGGATTGCTTCCCGCTTGTGACTCACGATCGCAACCATGATTTCCTCCTCGCTTTCAGAAGCTTTTTAGCAGCCCCCTGACGCGTTCGCTCACTTTTTCAGTGGCCTTCTCGTCGCGGAGCGCCCGCAGTTTTTCCTTCAGCCGGCGCTCGAATTCCACTCGTGAGAAGCAGCTCTTGCACTTTTCGAGATGTCGGTGCATGACCTGATGATCGGCATCGCGCAGTTCGCGATCGATGAAATCGAAGATCTGGCTGAGCGCCTGCTCGCAATCTATTTCCCGTTCTGTCATGACACACCATCCTTCCTGTCGTCCATCGGGCACAACCCTGTTCCGGCTGTCCGGGCGTTATCCATGCCGGACGGGGCAGCGCTTTTTATTCCGTATTCCCGTGCCTGTTGCCACAAAATTTTCTGGAGGCTGCGGCGGGCGCGGGCGAGCCTGGAACGGACCGTGCCGATCGGAATGCCGAGCATCCCGGCGATCTCCGTGTAGTTGAATTCCTCGAGATCGGAGAGGATCACCACGATCCGGTAATGCTCCGGCAGCATTGCGAGTGCCCGGTCGAGATCCTCTCTCAACAGCTTGTCGAGAAATTCCTGTTCCGGGTTGTCGAACCACAGCAGAAACGGCTGATGCATCTGCTCGAACAGCGAAAACTCCACTTCGTCTGTCTCGGTTTCCTCGCCGTGAATCGATTCTGTTCGCGGGCGCGCTGACGCGCGGCGCGTCTCGCTGATGAATGTATTGTTCAGTATCCGGAACAGCCAGGAGCGAAACGCCGATTCACTCTCCAGCGTATCGAGTGCCTTCCACGCTCGTGCGATGGTTTCCGCCACCAGATCTTCCGCGTCGGCATCGTTACCGCTGAGTCGCCGGGCTACGCCGTGGAGCGGCCCCAACAGCTCAAGCACCTGACTCTCAAAGACTTTTCTCGGTACGGCCATCCTTCCTCCTGCCCTCAAGACGCGGCGGACTCCATTTTGGTTCCAGCCATTATGAAATGCACGCGAGACGCCGGAACGAGGGGTGCTTGCGGAAGTTATGAACCTGCTTGCAAAACGCTCCGCTTGTATTTCTTTGAAATAGCGCGGTTAGACCAGCCTTAGT
>JBQTJV010000289.1:0-15747 GCA_052386775.1 Betaproteobacteria bacterium | reverse complement strand
GACAGCGTGCCGAGCGGCAGCGCGAGCAGAATCGCGAAGATGGTGGCCATGATCGCGACCTGCAGCGACAGCTCGAGCCGGATGCCGATCTCGTAGAGGACCGGCTGGCCGGTCCACATGGAAAACCCGAAATCGCCCTGCAGCACCCCGCCCATCCATATGAAGAACTGGACGTAGAGCGGCTTGTCGAGGCCGAGCCGCGCGCGCTCGGCTTCGACAACCTCCTTCGAGATATTGGCGCCGCCGGCATCCCCCAGCAGCATGGTGGCGACCGGGTCGCCGGGCATCATGCGCAGCAGGAAGAAAACGAGGATCGCGACGCCGAGCAGCGTCGGGATCATCAGCAGAAAGCGGTGTAGCGTGTAGCGCAGCACTGCGGCGCCTTACTGGTCGAGCCAGACCTCCGCCAGATCCTGCCCCACGTAGTGACTGGGCGTGATGTGCCAGCCCTTGAGCGGCCGGTGATGCACGATGATGCGGTGCCACCAGATGGTCGGGATGGTGTACGCCTGCTCCAGCGCGCGCTTCTCGAATTCGCGCAATATCGCGGAGCGCTTTTTCAGGTCCAGCTCGCCCGACTGCTTGTCGTAGAGATCGTCCAGCACGCGGTCGGTCTGCTGGGCGTAGTTGATGGCCGAACGGTCGTGCGAAAGGTATTTCTGGAGCTGCAGATTGGGCTCGTCCATGAAGTCGCAATTGAAATCCAGCGCCGCATCGAAGGTCGGGTTGTCGCGCTGCTGCGCGGCGAGATAGAGCCGCGTCTCGAGCTGCTCGTGCTTCACGTTGACGCCGATCTGCCGCCATTGATCGATCAGGAACACGCCCACCGGCGTATAGGGCATCGCGACGTTGCGGTTGGTGAGCGTAAAGGTGAGGTTCGGCACGCCGGCCGCCTGCAGCAGCTTGCGGGCTTCGGCGCGGGAGGCGTTGATGTCCCTGGAAAAGCCGGGCATCTGCAGCAGCTCCTTCTCGGCCGATGCCAGCTCATAGCCCGGACGCAGGATGCCGCCGACGTGGCGCACCAGCGCCACCTTGGAGAGCGCCTGTGCACCGCCCCAGCGGTCGATCGCGAGGGAAAGCGCGCGGCGCACGCGGGCATCATCGAAGGGCTTCTTCTTGGTATTGAACGTCACCACCAGCGAGCATACCCACGGCATCTCCTGCACCACGCCCTTGTTCCCGAGCGCTTTCATGATGCGGTCCCGGTCGGCGGGCGATTGCCCGCGAAACTCGACCAGCACTTCGCCCGCGGACAACGCATTCACCATCGGCGCACCGCTGATGAAGATCGCGACGTAGCCGTTCAAATAGGGTTTGCCTTTCCGGAAATAGCCGTCGAACTTGCGCCCGGTCCAGTGCGAGCCGGCGACGTGTCCCGCAAAGGTGAACGGCCCGGTACCCAGAATGTTGCGCTCTGGAAATCTTGGATCCTGCTTGAGTTTGGCCGCGCTGTACACGCAGTCCCACGGGCTCGCGAAGTTGGCGAGCATCGAGGCATTCGGTTTCTTGAGCTTGAACACCACCGTGAGCGGGTCCGGCGTCTCGATCGATGCGATGTCGGCGTAGCTCGCCTGCCGCACCGAGCGCACGCCCTGCGACGGACTGCGCAGCCGCTCGTAGGTCGCCTTGATGTCCTCGGAGGTGAGCGTCGAATCGTCGTGGAACTTGACGCCCTTGCGCAGCTTGAACGTGTACGTGAGCCCGTCCTTCGACACCGTCCACGATTCGGCCAGATCGCCCTTGATCGCGGGATACTTGGCGGTGTCGAATTCGAGCAGTGTCGAATAGTGCGGCCGCACCGGATGGATGAAGGCGAACGAGGTCTGCGCGTGGCAATCGTAATTCGGCGGTTCCGCACTGACCGCGAATTTGAGCACGCCTCCCGGGCGCGGGGTCTCTGCTGCAATCGCACCGGTTGCCGCAATCGCCGCCCCACACAACCACAACACCGCTCGTTTCATTTCCTCCTCCTTTTTTTAACCGACGAATCTTCAGAGCTTGATGCAGGCTGCATAATGCCGCGGCCGCACCTCGCGCAATTCGGGAACCGCCATCTTACACGCTTCCGTCGCGAGCGGGCAGCGCGTGTGAAAGACGCAGCCCCGCGGCGGATTGAGCGGGCTTGGCACTTCGCCGCCGAGCACGCGCGATTCGCGTTTCGCTTCCAGCGCCGGATCGGGAATCGGCACGGCATCGAGCAGCGCCTTCGTGTACGGATGCTGCGGATCGGCGTAGAGGGTATCGCGGTCGGCGATCTCCATCACCTTGCCGAGGTACATCACGATCACGCGATCGGAGATGTGCCGCACCACCGCCAGATCGTGCGCGATGAAGAGATACGTCAACCCGAATTTCTGCTGCAGCGCCTCCAGCAGGTTGATGATCTGCGCCTGGATCGATACGTCGAGCGCGGAGACCGGCTCGTCGCAGACGATGAACGAAGGCTGCATCGCCAGCGCGCGTGCGATGCCGACCCGCTGGCGCTGGCCTCCCGACAGCTCGTGCGGATAGCGCTCGGCCATGTACTCGAAGAGCCCCACTTGCGTGAGCAATTCCACGGCACGCGCGTGTGCGGCTTTTCGTCCGGACACCAGGCGATACACGAGCATCGGCTCCGCGATTATCTGGCCGATCGTCATGCGCGGGTTGAGCGAGCTGTAGGGATCCTGGAAAATGACCTGTATCTGCCTGCGGTAGCGCTTGAGCGCGTCGCCCTGCGCGCGCGTGACCTCTTCACCGCCGAAGAGGATGTCACCGGAGGTCGCCTCTTCCAGTCGCAGCAGCGTGCGTCCCACCGTCGTCTTGCCTCATCCCGACTCGCCGACCAGCCCCACCGTCTCGCCGCGGAAAACCTGAAATGAAAGCCCGTCCACCGCGCGCACCTGCGCCCGCGCGCGATTGAACACGCCGAGACCCGCGCGAACCTCGAAGTAGGTGCGCAGATCCCGTACCTCGAGCAGCGGCTTGCTCGTATCGAGTGCCTTCGCCGCAGGCAATTGCAGACTGGCGCTTTGCAGACCCAGCCCGGCCGGGCCGACCTGCGCCATCTCCTTCGCCCGAATGCAGGCGGAATGGCGATGCGGCTCGACGAGCGCCAGCGGCGGTGGCGCGGCGACGCACGCATCCTGCCGTGCCGCGCAGCGCGGCGCGAATCGGCATCCCGGCGGCGGATCGAGCAGGTTGGGCGGCAGTCCCTCGATCGTTTCGAGCTGGCGCCCGCGCGGTTGGTCGAGCCGCGGCACCGAGCGCAACAATCCCGCGGTGTAGGGATGCAGCGGTTTCGCAAAGACGTTTGCCGCGCTGCCCTGCTCGGCGATGCGCGCGGCATACATGACGTTCACTCGATCGGCGTAGCGCGCAACCACGCCGAGATTGTGCGTGATCACCACCAGCGCGATGCCCAGATCCCGCGACAGATCCTTCATGAGCTTGAGGATCTGCGCCTGGATCGTGACGTCGAGCGCGGTGGTCGGCTCGTCGGCGATGATGAGCTTCGGATTGCACGAGAGCGCGATCGCGATCATCACCCGCTGGCGCATGCCGCCGGAGAACTGGTGGGGATACTGGTCGAGGCGGCGCTCGGGATCCGGGATGCCGACCATTTTCAGCAGTTCGACCGCGCGGGCGCGCGCCGCCTCCGGGCTCATTCCGAGATGGATCAGCAGCGGCTCCATGATCTGGAAGCCGATGGTGAGCACCGGGTTGAGGGAGCTCATCGGCTCTTGGAAGATCATCGCGATGTCGCGCCCGCGTATCTCGCGCATCTGGTCCTCGCTCAGTTCGAGGAGATTGCGGCCCTGGAACACGATGCGCCCGCCGACGATGCGCCCCGCCGGTCGTGCCAGGAGCCGCATGATGGCAAGCGAGGACACCGACTTGCCGCATCCGGATTCACCGACCAGCGCCACGACTTCGCCAGGCCTGACCTTGTAGGAAATGCCCTCCACGGCCCGCACCACGCCGCGCGTGGTCACGAAATGCACGTGCAGGTCCTCGACTTCGAGCAGCCAGGGACTTGCGGTGGCGGGAGCGGGCGCCGCGGCGGTCGCGGTGGGGAGATCCATCCTCGGGCGTGTAATCGTTATAGTGGCCGGTCGAGGCTATTGAGCCCCTACTCGCTTGTCAAGCACGGCGGTCAAGACGAGCCGGTTCTGAGCGCACTGCCCAGCACGCGGGCGACGTGGAGCGCTGCGCGGCCGGCGCCGTCGTGAATCTGGTGGCGGCAGCTCGTGCCGTCGGCGACGATCAGTGTATCGGCGTCCGCATTGCGCACTGCCGGGAGCAGGGACAGCTCGCCCATCTTCATCGAGACTTCATAATGCTCCGCGTCGAATCCGAAGCTGCCCGCCATGCCGCAGCAGCTCGACTCGATGGTTTCCACTTCGAGTTCGGGAATGAGTTGAAGCGCCTGCCGCACCGCCGGCATCACAGCGAAGGCTTTCTGATGGCAGTGCCCGTGCAGCAGCGCTTTTTTTTGCGGCAGCGGTTTCAGATCGAGCGCAAAGCGGCCGGCCTCCAGCTCCCGGGCGATGAATTCCTCGAACAGCAGCGCGTTGAGCGCCAGCTCCGCCGTCTCCGCGCCCGGCAACATGGACAGAAATTCATCGCGCAAACCGAGCAGGCAGGATGGTTCGAGTCCGACAATGCTGACGCCGCGCTCGATATAAGGCATGAGCGCTGAGAGCATGCGCTGCGCCTCGGTCTTCGCCTCGTCGACAAGGCCATTCGCGAGGAAAGTGCGGCCGCAGCAGAGCGGGCGACTGCTATCGGCGCCGCGCGGCAGATAGACGGTGTAGCCGGCGGCCTCGAGAACCTCTGTTGCCGCTTGCGCGTTGTCGGGCTCGAAGTAGTTGTTGAAGGTATCGACGAAGAGCACGACTTCACGCGCTTGCGCTGCATCGTCAGACCCCATCCCCACCCCGGCCCTCCCCTTGAAGGGGAGGGAGTCTTGCGCCGACGAAGCGCGCATCGTGTGAAAGGGCGCAGGGTGCCAGCGGGGCAGCGTGCGCCGGGCGCTCAGGCCCAGCATTTTTTCGGAGAGCAGCGCAAATCCTGGCACGCGATCGCGCAGGTTCATGAGCCAGGAGACGCGCGCGGCCCACGGCGCATAGCGCGGCAGATGCGAAACAAGCCGGTCCTTGAAACGCAAGCCGTGACGCCGGCGATAGTGATGGAGAAACTCGATCTTCATCTTCGCGACATCCACGCCGGTCGGACATTCGCGCTTGCAGCCTTTGCAGGAAACGCAGAGATCGAGCGTGCGGTACACCTCATCGGAGCCAAGCGCGTCCGGGCCCAGTTGCCCGGAGAGCGCGAGCCGCAGCGTATTGGCGCGCCCGCGCGTCAGGTGCTGCTCGTCGCGCGTTGCGCGATACGAGGGGCACATCGTTCCCGCGTCGAACTTGCGACAGTGACCGTTGTTGTTGCACATCTCCACCGCCTTGTCGAAGCCGCCCCACCCCGACCAGTCGAGCGCGGTCTTCACCTTCACGGCGGCGTAACCCGGCTTGAAGCGGAACAGACTGCGGTCGTCCTGCTTCGATGGCCGCACGATCTTGCCGGGATTGAGCAAACCCTTCGGATCGAGAAGGTCCTTGATCTCCTCGAACGCGCGCGTCAGCTTCGGGCCGAAGAACGGCGCGATCCATTCCGAGCGCACGAGGCCGTCGCCGTGCTCGCCGGAGTACGCGCCCTTGTACTGCTTCACGAGCTCTGCGGCTTCTTCCGCGATCGCGCGCATCTTGCGGGCGCCGTCCTCGCGCATATTGAGCACCGGGCGCACATGGAGGCAGCCGACCGATGCGTGCGCATACCACGTGCCTTTCGTGCCGTGTTTTTCGAACACTTGCGTCAGGCGATCGGTGTACTCGGCGAGATGTTCGAGCGGCACCGCGCAGTCTTCGATGAACGAAACCGGCTTGCCATCGCCTTTCATCGACATCATGATGTTGAGGCCGGCCTTGCGCACCTCCCACACCTCCCGCTGCAATTGCGGATCGGTGATCTCCACCACGCTGCCGGGAAATCCGAGATCGCCCATCAACTCCACGAGCTGCCCGAGCCTCGTCAACTGGATATCGCGCTCGTCCCCAGCAAATTCGACGAGCAGGATGGCTTCCGGCGCGCCGCGAATGAAGCGCTTCACGATGGATTCGAAAGCGGGATTGGCGCGCGCCAGCTCGATCATCGTGCGATCGACGAGCTCCACTGCCGAGGGTTTGAGCCTGACGATGTGCTGCGGGGCCTCCATCGACCGATAGAAGCTCGGGAAGTGGCACACGCCCAGCGTCTTGTGTTTGGGCAGCGGTGAAAGGTTGAGGTGGATGCGCTTCGAGTAGGCCAGGGTGCCCTCGGACCCGACCAGGAGATGCGCCATGTTGAACGGCAGGGGCAGCATCATGTCGAGGTTGTAGCCGCCCACCCGGCGCAGGACCTTGGGATAGCGGTGCGCAATTTCCTCCGCCTCGCGCACGGCGATGGCGCGGATCTTTTTCACCAGGTCGACGTATCCGCGCGGCGCCGCAAGGCGCGACAGGTCGTCCGGCACCGCACCGAACCGGAACTCGGAGCCGTCGGCAAGCAGCGCGTCGATCGCCTGCACGTTGTGCACCATGTTGCCGTACTCGATCGAGCGCGAGCCGCAGGAGTTGTTGCCGGCCATGCCGCCGAGCGTCGCCTGCGCGCTGGTGGAAACGTCCACCGGGTACCACAGCCCGTGCGGCTTCAGATACGCGTTGAGCTGATCGAGCACGACACCGGGCTGCACCGTGACGCTACGCGCCACCGGGTCGAAGTCGACGATGTTGTTGAGGTGCCTGGAGTGGTCGACGATGAGCGCCGCCCCCACGGTCTGGCCGCACTGCGAGGTGCCGCCCCCGCGCGCCAGCACCGGCACGCCTTCGCCCACGGCAATCTGCACCGCCGCGATGGCGTCCTGCTCGGTCCTGGGCACCACCACGCCGACCGGCTCGATCTGGTAGATGGACGCATCGGTCGCATAGCGCCCGCGCGAGGCGGCGTCGAACAGAACCTCGCCTTCGATCTCGCGCCGCAAGCGCGCAGCGAGTGCGGAATCACCGGGGCGGATGGAGGTGGCGGGCATGCGGGTCGCGTGAACCGGAAGTGCGCTCGCCGTATAATAACGCACCCCACCGAGGAGACCTGCCATGGCATACGCGAGCGGCCGCCATTTTCTCCAGATTCCCGGACCGACCAACGTTCCGGACCGCGTTCTGCGCGCAATCGACCATCCCACCGTCGATCACCGCGGCCTGGAATTCCAGCAGCTCGGGCAATTCGTGCTGAGCGGGCTCAAGCAGGTTTTCAAGACCAGCGCGCACGTCGTCATATTTCCCGCTTCGGGCACCGGCGCCTGGGAAGCGGCCCTGGTGAACACGCTGTCGCCGGGCGACAAGGTGCTCATGTTCGAAACCGGGCACTTTGCGACCCTGTGGTTCAGCATGGCAAAACGTCTCGGCCTCGAACCGGTCTTCGTCGCCGGCGACTGGCGTCACGGCGTCGAACCTGCCGAAGTCGAAGCCCGACTGAAAGAGGACAAGGCGCACGCCATCAAGGCGGTGATGGTGGTGCACAACGAAACCTCCACCGGCGTCACCACGCGTGTGGGCGAGGTGCGCAAGGCGATCGATCGCGCGAAACACCCGGCGCTTTTCATGGTGGACACCATTTCCTCGCTCGCTTCCATCGATTACCGGCACGATGAATGGGGCGTGGATGTCACCGTGGCCGGCTCGCAGAAGGGCCTCATGCTGCCGCCGGGATTGTCGTTCAACGCGGTCAGCGACAAGGCGCTCGCCGCGGCCAGGGGCGCCCGGCTTCCGCGCTCGTACTGGTCCTGGGACGAAATGCTCGCCAACAACAAGAACGGCTTCTTTCCCTACACGCCGGCGACCAATCTCCTCTATGGACTGCGCGAGGCGCTGAGGATGCTGGAGGAAGAGGGCCTCGACAACGTGTTCAAGCGCCATGACCGCCACGCCGAGGCGACGCGCCGCGCGGTGCGGGCGTGGAATCTCGAAGTGCTGTGCCTCAGTCCCGCCGAATATTCGAGCTCGCTCACCGCGGTATTGATGCCCGAGGGCCACAGTGAAATCCGCTTGCGCGACGTCGTGCTCGAGCAGTTCAACATGTCGCTCGGGTCGGGGCTCGGCAAGCTGCGCGACAAGGTCTTTCGCATCGGCCATTTGGGTTCGTTCAACGATCTCATGCTGATGGGCACCCTTGCCGGAGTGGAGATGGGGTTGACGCTGGCCGGCGTTCCCCATCGCCAGGGTGGCGTCGCGGCCGCGATGGAATATCTGACTTCGTCCGGCGTCGCCAGGGCCGTTCAGCAGAAGGCCGCCTGAAAGCGGAAATGTTTTCAACCGGCGCGCCGGTACAGCACGGGATGGCGCAGCGCGCAACGTCGCCGTCCACCCGATACCTATAAACGAGGAGGAAATGATGGTTCGTGGTGTTTTCGCTGCAGTGGCAGGGTTCCTGGCCGGTTTCGCGCCGATCGTCGCCGCCCAGGACTATCCTAATCGGCCCATACGCATGGTCGTGCCGTTTGCTCCCGGCGGCGGCAGCGATATTTCCGGGCGGGTTCTGGCAGACGGTCTGGGTGAAGCCCTGAAAACCACCGTCGTGGTCGATAACCGCCCCGGCGCCGGCAGCATCCTCGGCTGCGATATCGTCGCCAAGGCGAACCCCGACGGCTACACCACGCTGCTCGGCAATATCAGCATGGCGTTCAACACCGCGATCTACAGGAAACTGCCCTACGACGCGATAAAGGATTTCATCCCGATCACGCTGGTAACCGATCAGCCCAACATCCTGGTCGCCCATCCCTCGTTGCCGGCGAAGACGTTCAAGGATTTTCTGTCCCACGCCGCATCCCAGCCGGGAAAGCTCACTTATGGCTCGGCCGGATCGGGCTCCGGCACGCATCTCGCCATGGAGATGCTGCTCATGTCGCGCAAGCTCGACCTCGTGCACGTGCCCTACAAGGGTACCGGGCCCGCGCTCACTGCATTGCTGGGCAACCAGATCTCGGTGTTCTTTTCGACCTACGCCTCGGCGCTGCCCCATGTAAAAGCCGAGCGGCTGCGCGCCTACGCCGTCACCAGCACCAAGCGCACCCGCACCCTGCCCGAAGTGCCTACCGTCGCGGAATCCGGCTTTCCGGGTTACGAGTACAGCACGTGGTATGGCTTTCTCGCGCCGGCGGGGACGCCACGGGCTGTTATCGACAAACTCAACAGGGCCGCGGTAACCGTGCTCAAGTCGGACAAGACGCGCGAGCGCTACCTCGCGCAGGGCGTGGACCCGATTCCGTCCACCTCGGCGGACTACGCGAACTATCTCAAGTCGGAGATCGCGAAATGGACCAAGGTCGTGCGCGCCGCCAAGCTGCCGCTGCAATAACGATGCGCGCGATGCGTCACCGCTTTCGAGCAACAATTGAGCGCATGAGCCGTTTTTTCGTGATCGTTGCCGCCGCAGCGACGGTGCATCTCGTGCCGGCCGGCGCCAGCGCGCAGACGGGACAGGCTTACCCAGGCAAGTCCATCCGTTTCGTCGTGCCCTTCGCACCGGGCGGCGGCAACGACATCCTGGGGCGCGTGGTGGCGCAGAAGCTCAACGAGGGGTTCGGTGTCCCGGTGGTGGTCGACAACCGCGGCGGCGCCGGCGGCACCATCGGCACCGACATCGTAAGCAAAGCGCCGCCCGACGGGTACACCGTCCTGATCAACAACGTGAGCCTCGCCGTCAACGTCACCCTGTACCCGAAACTGCCCTATGACACGCTCAAGGATCTGGAGCCGGTCAGCCTCGCCGGCCGGCAGCCCAATATCCTCGTCGTGCATCCGACGCTGCCGGTCAAATCGGTCAAGGAGCTGCTGGCGCTCGCCCGTGCGAAACCCGGCGCGCTTGCGTTTGCCTCGGGCGGCATCGGCAGCAGTTCGCACCTTTCGGCCGAACTGCTCAAGTACATGACGAAGGTCGATATCGTGCATGTCCCGTACAAGGGCATGGGTCCAGCGCTGGTCGACCTCGTGAGCGGCCAGACGCAGCTCGCCATGGCGACCATGGCTTCCGCGCTGCCCCACGTGCGCAACAACCGGATGCGCCCGCTGGCGGTTTCCACCGGCAAGCGCGTTGCCGTGGTCCCCGACGTGCCGACGATGATGGAGGCGGGCGTGAAGGATTTCGAATACAGCACCTGGTATGGCATCCTGGTGCCGGCGGGGACACCGCAGCTCGTCCTGTCGCGGCTCAATGCCGAACTGGTGAAGGTATTGGCCCTGCGCGACGTGGGAGAGCGTTTTGCCGCGCAGGGCGTCGAGCCGGCGTCCAGCACACCGCAGGAGTTCAAGGCGTTCCTGCAGAAGGAAGTGGCACGCTGGGCGCCCGTCATCAAAGCTTCCCGAATGCAGGTGAACTGACATGAACCCGACCCACGAACACTACATGCAGCGCGCACTGGAACAGGCACGCGAGGCGGGCCGCCAGGGCAACCGGCCGGTCGCCTCGATCATCGTGCGCGATGGCGCGATCCTCGGCGAAGGGCAGAATACGATGTACAGCGACCACGACCCGAGCGCGCATGCCGAGATCGCGGCCATCCGCCAGGCCTGCACACGACTGAAGACGGTGGAACTTTCCGGCAGCACGCTGTACTCCACTCTGGAGCCGTGCCCGATGTGCTTCTGGGCGATGCAGGAGGCGAAAATCGGGCGCCTGGTGCTGGGCGGTCGCTACGCCGGCATCGGCCGCACCGACATGGGCCGCTACAGCGTCGAGTCTTTTCTCGAATTCACCGGCCGCCAGCTCGAAGTCGTCACCGGGGTTCTCGCCGGCGAATGCGAGGCCGTGCGCAACGAGTGGGCAAAGGCGAACAAGGCATGAGCCTGCGTGATCGCATCGGCATCGATCTCGGCCGCAAGATCCGGCTCGAGGAAGGCATCGAGTGGGCGGTGAAGAACGAAGTGCGCTATATCGATATCCAGCTCGATACGCACGACAACGCCATCCCGGCGATCGATGATCGGCGCGCCGCGCGCATCCGCGCCGCGTGCGAAAAACACGGCGTTCATCTTGGCCTGCATACGCTGTCCGCCGTCAATGTCGCTGAATATTCGCCGTACGTGGGCGACGCCGTCGATCAATACCTCCGAAGCTACATCGACATCTACGGCAAGCTCGGCGCGGAATGGATCGTGGTGCACGCCGGCTACCATTTCTCGAAGGACAAGGAACTCAGAATGCAGGCCGGACTCGAGCGACTGAAGCGCATTGCCGGATATGCCGAGCAGAAGAAGGCACGCATCCTGGTGGAAAACCTGAACAAGGAGCCCGAGAACGCGGAAGTGCACTATCTCGCGCATACGCTCGACGAGTGGCGTTATTACTGGGCGCTGCTCTCATCGCCTGCGGTCAGGCTCTCCTTCACCGTCAATCACGCGAACCTCGTTCCGGAAGGCATCGAAGCGTTCATCGCGGCACTGGATATGAGCCTGGTCGGCGAGGTGCGGCTCGCGGACTGCCACCGCAACGGCTACGAGGTGCATCTCAAGCCGGGCGCGGGTGACATCGACTTCGGCGACGTATTCAGGCGCATCGAAGGCAGGGGCTTCAAAGGCCATTACACCAACGCCTTCGGGTCGCTCGAGGACATGCTGGCGGGGCGAGAGGAACTGGTGCGGCGGGCCGGGGAGGCCGGAGTAGTTTAAACGAGGCGGCGCCGCTCGCTCGCGTTATCGCAATTCGTGAAATTCGGTAAAGTAGCCGGGCGACAGGAGTGAAGGCCTGCCGCGGCAGTCACTATTCAAGTACAGACATCGAACCAGGAGGAGGCCTATGAAATCTGCTAAATGGGGGTGCGCCGCTGTGGAGATCCGTTCACTCCTCGGCGTCGCGGTTATGACGGCGGCGTTCTGGGTTGCCCCGGCGGCAGCGCAGCAGTCGGTGACACTCAGGCTGGGCCATGTCGGCTTCCCGGGGTCGCTCTTCGACATCAGCGCCAACAAGTTCGCCAGCGACGTGAACGCGGCGCTCAAGGGCAAGGTGGAAGTGAGGGTGTTCCACTCGAGCCAGCTCGGGTCCGACGAGGCGATGATCAAGGGCCTGCGTATCGGCGCGCCCGAGATGCAGGTTCCGTCCACCATCATGAGCACGGTCGATCAGCGCCACGGCGTATTCGAAATGCCATACCTGATCGTGAGCCGGGCGCACATGAAAAAGGTGACGGAAAGCCGCGAGGTGCAGAAAGTGCTCGTGGACCCGCTGCCGGCCCGCGGATTGCGGGTCCTGGCGTTCTGGGAGAACGGCTTTCGCCACATCACGAACAACGTGCGCCCGATCGTCCGGCCGGAAGACCTCAAAGGCATCAAGCTGCGCGTACCGGGCGGCGTCTGGCGCGTGAAGATGTTTCAGACCTACGGCGCGAACCCCTCGCCGATGCCGTTCGCTGAGGTGTATTCCGCGCTGCAGTCAGGCGTCATGGATGCGCAGGAGAACCCGTTCTCGCAGATTGCCTCGGCCAAGTTCCAGGAGGTCCAGAAGTTCCTCTCGCTGACCGGCCACGTCTACACCCCCGCCTACCTCGTGGTAGCGGAGGACGTCTGGAAAAAGCTGCCCCGGGACGTGCAGGACACCATCACCAAAACAGCTCTGGCGGCGGGCGATTTCGCGCGCTCCGAGGGCGAGCGGCTCGACCGGGAGTTGCAAGGCAAGCTCGCACCCCCGATGGCCGTCAATGAGCCGAACAAAGAGGCGTTCATCAAGGCGTCCGTTGGCGTGTACGAAGAGTTCGGCAAGCAGGTGGCGGGTGGCACGGAGCTGATCAAGCTGATCCAGTCGCTGCGCTGATGCACAGATTCCTCGGGCGGCTCGTCACTCTCATCGAGTGGTGGGCCGTCTTCCTGCTGGCGGCGTTGACGACCGTGGTGTGTTTCGGCGTCTTCTTTCGTTACGCGCTCAATTCCTCGCTGGTCTGGTACGACGAATTCGCCTCGTACATGCTGGTGTGGCTCACGTTTTATGGGAGCGTCGTCGCCCAGTATCACGGCCGGCACATCAATTTCGAGATTGTTGTGGACAAGCTCAAGCCAGCCGCGCGGCGGATCGTGGATATCGTGTCGGAGCTGGCGGTCCTCGGCTTCCAGTTCGTACTCTTCTGGTACGGCTGGATCCTCACGGAGCGCATGGGAGATGAGACCGCGATCTCGCTGCCGTGGGTCAAGGTGACCTGGGTCAGCAGCGTGCTGCCGATCACCGGAGGCATCATGCTCCTCATCAGTGCCACGCGGCTCGGTGATCTCATGTTCGGGCCCAACAGGAAAGGAGGCCACGGGACATGGAGTGGATCATCCTCGGAGTAATCGTCCTCCTCACCGTCATCAATGTTCCCATCGGCTATGCGCTGTCGATCGCGACGATCCTCGCCATACTCTGGACCGGCGCCGCTTCGCTCAGCGTCGTCCCGCTGAGCCTTTTCTCCGGGGCCTCCAGCTTTCCGCTGCTCGCCATACCGCTGTTCATCCTGGCGGGCGGGCTCATGGAGACTTCGGGCATCTCCCAACGCCTGGTGAATCTCGCCAACAGCCTGGTTGGCTTTATCCGCGGCGGGCTCGCCATGGTCACGGTCGTGGCGACCATGATCCAGAGCGAAATCTCGGGCTCTTCGGTGGCCGATGCCGCGGCGATCGGCAAAGTGGTCATTCCCGCGATGGAGAAGCGCGGCTATCCGCGCGCCTTGAGCGCGGCGATCGTATCCAACGCCGCCTCCGCTGCGATTCTGATTCCGCCCTCGATACCCATGATCATCTACGCATGGATGGCAGAAGTATCGATCGCGAAGCTGTTCTTCGCCGGCTTTCTTCCCGGGTTCATCGCCTGCGTATCGATGATGGGCCTCGCCTACTACTATGCGCGCAAGTACAACCTGCCGGTCGAGCAGAAGTTTTCCATCCGCGAAGTCGGCCGCTCGACCGCCAGCGCATTCTGGGCGCTGTTCATCCCGGTCGTAATCTGGGTCGGCATCCTGGGCGGCATCGCGACTGCAACGGAAGTGGCCGCGCTGGCCGTGGTGGCCGCACTCATCATCGGCGTCTTCATCTACCGGGAACTGAACGGCCGCCAGACGGTGCACATCCTGAAGGATTCCGTCAGCCAGACCGCGTCAGTGATGCTGATCGTCGCGTCCTCCGCGGTGCTGGGATGGTTTCTGACGAGCGAGCAGGTGCCGCAGAAATTTGCGCAGCTCATACTCGCGACCACCGACAACAAGATACTCATACTCATTTTCCTGAATATCTTTTTTCTTATTGCGGGAATGTTCCTGCATTCCGCAGCGGCCATCATCCTGATTGTCCCTATCGTGCTTCCGCTGGTGCGCCAGATCGGGGTGGACCCGATCCATTTCGGGATCATCGTCACCATCAATCTCGGTGTGGGCCAGCAGACTCCGCCCGTGGCGACGGTGCTCTTCACCACGGCCGCCATCGCGAAGATCTCATTCTGGGAAGTGTTCAAGGTAAGCTGGCCGTTCACGGCGGTGCTCGCTCTCGTCACTTTGCTGGTCACTTATGTGCCCTGGATCAGCCTGGGGCCGGTCAGCTGGATCAACTGGTGAGCACCCTGTTTCGTCCATGACCGATTCCGTGCTCGTCGCCCGCGACGGCGACATCGCGACCGTCACACTGAACAATCCGGAGCGGCTGAACGCGCTCAATAAAGGGATGTGGGCGCGCCTCGGCGAGGTCATGCGTGAACTTTCATCCGACGATGCGCTGCGGTGCGTGGTGCTGAGGGGCGCGGGTGACAAGGCGTTTGCCGCCGGCGCGGACATCGCCGAGTTTGCGACCGAGCGGGCCAACGCGGAGCAGGCGCGCAGGTACGGCAATCTGATCCACGAAACGATGCAGTCGGTCGCGCGCTGCAAGCACCCGACCATCGCCCTGATCCAGGGCGCCTGCGTGGGCGGTGGCCTGGAAATCGCGGCGATGTGCGACCTGCGCATCTGCGGGGAGTCCAGCCGCTTCGGCATTCCCGTCAATCGCCTGGGGCTCACGATGGCCTATGGCGAACTGCAAGGCTTGCTTGCGCTCGTGGGCCGCGCGGTGACGCTGGAGATAGTGCTGGAGGGCCGCGTGTTCGACGCGCAGGAAGCGCTCAACAAGCGGCTTGTCAATCGCGTCGTGGCGGATGCCGTTGTCGAGAAGGAAGCTTACGCGCTGGCACGGCGGATTGCGGATGGCGCGCCGCTCGTAGCGCGCTGGCACAAGCAGTTCGTCGAGCGCCTGTCTGTCACCGCGCGACTGACGGACGCGGAATGGAACGAGGGTTTCGCCTGTTTCGACACCGAGGATTATCGCATCGGCGTCGAGGCCTTCCTCCGGAAGGAAAAGCCGCGCTTCAACGGTCGATAGCGGCTGGCCGTCACCGAGCAGGGGCACGCAATGCCCGCGATCACACTCTTCCTCGTCGCACTGCTACCGTGGTCGTTTGCATTTGCCCAGGCGGACTATGCCCGCGAAAGACGCTGGGCAGAGGAGATCGCGCCGGCGATCGTCGTTGGTGACCCGGTATACCTGGAGGCCGCGGGCCGTAAGTTTCTCTCCCTCTACGCACCGAATCACAAATCCCGCGCCGGGGTCGTGGTTGTGCACGGCATTGGCTTGCACCCCGAATTGGGACTAGTCAAAACGTTTAGCACAGGACTAGCAGAGCAGGGCTAAA
>JBQTJV010000288.1:0-7332 GCA_052386775.1 Betaproteobacteria bacterium | reverse complement strand
TCCTCGCCATCCTGCTCGCGCTGCCGCTCGGGACACTGTCCGCCATCTTCAAGGACACCTGGATCGACCAGTCGATCCGGGTGTTCTCCATAGCGGGACTCGCCGTGCCTTCCTTCTGGCTGGGGATGATCGTCATCCTGCTGCTGCTCACCTACTTCTCGTGGATCCCGCCGCTCACGTTCACCTCGATCTGGGAAGATCCCTGGGAGAATCTTTCGCAGCTCATCTGGCCGGCGGTCGCGGTGGGCTACCGCTATTCGGCGGTGGCGACCCGCATGATGCGCTCCTCGATACTGGAAGTGCTGCAGGAAGACTACATCCGCACCGCTCGCGCGAAAGGGGTCATGGAGCGGCTCGTGGTCGCGCGCCACGCCATGCGCAACGCCATGCTGCCGGTGGTGACCGTGATCGGGCTCGAATTCGCTTTTCTGATCGGCGGGCTCGTCGTGACCGAGCAGGTGTTCAATCTGAACGGCATCGGCAAACTGTTCGTACAGGCCGTCGCGCGCAGCGATTTCACGATGATCCAGGCGCTGGTGCTGCTCGTGGCCGTCTTCTTCGTGCTGATCAATTTCGTCATCGACATGCTGTATGCGCTGCTCGACCCGCGCATCCGCTATCGCTAGCGCCCGCTCATGAGCAACGCAACCCTTACGGCGACCGCGATTCAGTACAAGGTGCCGAAGCGCCGACACCCGGTGCTGCAATTCATGGTGCAACAGCCGCTCGGCGCAGCCGGGCTCGCCGTCATCGTGCTGATGGGCTTCTGCGCGGCTTTCGCGCCGTGGGTCGCGCCCTACGATCCGCTTACCGTCGACTACGGCGCGATGCTGGCCGCGCCTACTGCCGGGCATTGGATGGGGACCGATTCCTTCGGGCGCGACGTGCTCTCGCGCGTGATCTATGGCGCGCGCACCGCGCTGGCGATCGGCTTCATTGCGTCGTTTGTCGGTTCGACCCTGGGGGCCATCATCGGCGTCGCCTCGGCCTACTTCGGCGGCAAGATCGACCTCGTCATTCAGGGGATCATGGACGTGCTGCTGTCGTTCCCGATCATCGTGCTCGCGATCACCGTGGTCGCCGTGCTGGGGAACAACGTGGTATTCGGGATCGACGTCAACCTCATCATCGCGATCGCGCTGCCGATGCTGCCGCGGGTGGAGCGGGTGGTGCGCGCCTCGGCGCTGGCGATCCGCGAGCTGCCCTACATCGATGCGGCACGTGCGGCGGGCTATTCGCACACGCGCATCATCTTCCGCCACATCATTCCCAACGTGGTTGCCCCTTACCTCATCATGCTGACCGCTTTCGTGGCGCAGGCGATTCTGTCCGAGGCGTCACTGTCGTTTCTGGGATTGGGCGTTACCGAGCCGACGCCGTCGTGGGGGCTGATGCTGTCAGGGGCCGCCGCTGATTTCTACCAGCAGGCGCCGTGGATGATCGTGTTCCCGGGCATTGCGATCAGCCTCGGGGTGTTCGCGTTCAACCTTTTCGGAGACAGCCTGCGCGACTGGCTCGATCCGAAGATCAAAATTTAGGCACTCTTAGATTTCCCGCGCGTAGCGGCGAACCTTCGCTTCGTCCACCTCGATTCCCAGCCCGGGGCCGGCGGGCACGCTGACGTGGCCGCTGCCGAAGGCGAGCGGCGTTTTCAGAATGTCGTCGACCAGGTACTGGCTGGAAAATCCCACGCCCCAATCCACGGCGGGTAGCGCCGCGGCGAGCTGCAACAGCGCAGCGGAAGAAATGCCGGTCTCGGCCATCTTCGAGGCGAGATTGACCTTGAGCGACAGTTTTTCGCACAGCAGTCCGGCGTCCATCACCGGTTTCATGCCGCCGAGCTTGATGGTCTTCAGGCTGAAGCCCGCCGCCGCGCCCGCGTCGTGGTGACGCCGCAAATCGTCCAGAGAGTGCAGCCCCTCATCGCAGCCGATCGGGATGCGGCTCGCGCGGGCGACCCGCGCCATGCCCTCGATATCGTGCGCGGCGACAGGCTGCTCGAAGAAACCGAGCGTCGTGTCCGCCACGCGCTGCACGTAGGCGATCGCCTGCTCCGGCGTCCAGCCCTGGTTGGCGTCGGCGCAGATGAGCAGGCGTCCGTCGCCATCGAGCGCGTCACAGATCGCGCGCGTTCTTTCCGCATCATCCCGCGGCTCGCCCACGCCGACTTTGATCTTGAACGCGACGTGCCCTTCGGACTGCGCCTTTTTCGCATCCTCGACGTCTGCCGCCAAACCTTTCCCGGTGCCCACCATGCGCAGTATCGGCACGCGATCGCGTCGTTTCTGGCCGAGCAAATCGTGGGCGGGCTTGCCCCGGGTCCGGGCAAGTGCGTCCTGCAGCGCGATTTCAATCACCGACTTCGCGGATTGATTGCCGTAAAGGTAGTTGCCGGCGCGCGCCATGACCGCGGCAATATCGTCGAGCGGCATGCCCTCGAGCCTGGGGGCGAGGTAGCGGATCGCCGCCGTCATGCCGGCGACCGTTTCCCCGGTCATGGTGGGGGCGGCGGCGGCACCGCCCCAGCCGACGACGCCCTGGTCAGTCTCCAGCCGTACCAGCACGTTTTCGGCGCGCGCGACTTCCTCGAACGCCATCTTGAGCGGCTTCACCATCGGCAGGCTGACCGCGATCGATTCGATCTGCTTGATCTTCATCGTGCACTCCGGCATGGAACAACCACGGACGGCCCCGATTGCAGGTCAGTTCGCGGGAACGCTATAGCTTTCCGATCTTCTTGATCGCTGCGGCCATGCGCTTGTAGTCGGCATCGAAGAAGGCCTTGAATTCCGCGCCCTCGCGATAGTCCGGCACCACATGGACGTTCTCCAGCGCCTGCCGGAAGGAGGGGTCGGCCGCCGCCTTGCGTATCAGCTCGCGCATCTTGGCGAAGGTCGGTTCCGGCACGCCGGCGGTCGTGAAGAGCCCGACCCAGAGGTAGGCCTCGATGTCGATGCCCATCGATTTGAAGGTCGGCACATCCGGAAAGTCTGGATAAGGTTTGGCGCCCCAGTTCGCGAGCGGGCGCAGCTTGCCGGATTTGACGTGCGCGTAGATGGCGGCCGGGCCACCACCGGTGACCTGCGAGTGACCGCCGAGCGCCTGGGTGATCGCCGGGCCGCCGCCGGTGGTGGGCAGATGCCGCATCTTCGTGCCGGTGGCGTCGAGGAACATCGCCATCGGCGTGTGCGTGATGCCGTACGGGCCGGACGTGGAAAACACCAGCTCATTGGGCCGCGATTTCGCGAGTGCGATCAGTCCCTTGACGTTCTTGACCGGCAGGGCCGGATGGACCGTCATGATGAGCGGGTCGGCGCTCAGCAGCGCGATCAGCGCGATCTGCTCGAGCGAGAACGGCGTCTTGATGCCGTAGAGCTTGTCCTTCTCGATGACGAGGTAAAGGTTCGGTGTCGTCACCAGGATGTTATGGCCGTCGGGCGGCTGGTTCGCAACGTAGGCGGTGCCCACGGCGGCCGTGCCGCCGGGCCGGTTGATGACCGGCGCCGGCTGCTTGGTGAGCTTTTCGAGCACCGCCGAAAGGGGCTGCGCGTGAATCTGGTTCATGCCGCCGGGCGGGTTGGGCACGGTGATGTTGATCGCCTTCGTCGGATAGTCCTGGGCCGACACGCTGCCGGCGAAGGCAGAGAGCAGAACCCCGTATAACAGCTTCTTCGTCATTGCTTTCCTCCTCGGTGGACGCGGTCCCACACGGCCGCAGGGTGACGCCGCAAAACCTTAGCCCACGCGCGCAGCATTGGCAAGCAAGCCTCGGCGCGAGCAGTTTTCCGGCACTCTAAGTCAGAGCGTCCGCGAGCCCCGTCAAGTCGGCGACGATCAAATCCGGCTGGTACGGCCAGGCCCCGAACGGCCGCCCGCGGCGGTCGATGAATGCCGTGCGCATGCCAGCCGCCTTTGCCCCGACGCAGTCGAAGGCGTGGTTCGCCACGAACAGGATCGTTTCCGGGTGCGCGGCCATGATTTCTGCGGCCTTGTGATAGGTGGCGGCGTGCGGCTTGAAGCTCCCGGCCTCGGCGACGGAGATGATGCGATCGAAGTCTATGCCGAGGTTGGGCTTTATCGCTTCCAGCATGTCGGGATCGCCATTCGAGAGGATGACGATGCGGCGCGTGCGCTTCAGCCGCGCGAGGGCTTCAACCGCATCCGGGAACGGCGGCAGGCGCTCGATCCCGGCGACCAGCCGCCTGACTTCCGCCATCGTGTGCGGGATGCCCGCCCGCTCGAGCGTGTAGGCGAGCGAGAGGTGCCCGATCTCGCGATAGGAGGTGTGCGCCCGGTGCAGCAGGGCATCGATCATGGAATTCTCGAAATGCGTGCGGCGCCACCAGGTCACCAGTCGCGAGGGATCGCCCGACCAGCCCTTGCTCTTCAGGTACGGCGCCACCATCCGCGTGAGCCCGCCCTGCATGTCGACTACCGTGCCGTAGAGATCGAACATGCAGATCGTGGTGTCGCGCTTGAGGGTATCGATCGTGGTCATGAGGGCGGTTGACCTCTGAAGAGGTGAAACCTCGGCATTGTAGAATACCGGCTTCGTCGCTTGAACGATGTTGATGCATAACGAATGACCGACACTCCGGCGATCCTGGTCGAGCGCGATGGCGCGATCGCGACGGTTGCATTGTGCAATCCGGCCAAGCTCAACGCGCTGACCGTCGCGATGTGGCAGGCGTTGACGCGAGAGATCGAAACGCTTTCGGCTGACGATGCGTTGCGCTGCGTCGTGCTGCGCGGTGCGGGCGAACAGGCGTTCGCTGCCGGGGCCGACATCGGCGAATTCGCCACGGTGCGACATACGGTCGAGCAGGGCCGACGCTACCACGGCGAGCTGGTGTCCGGTGCGCTGAAGGCGATCGATCGCTGCCGGCACCCCACGATCGCGATGATCCATGGGCCTTGCGTGGGCGGCGGACTGGAGATCGCGTGCCAGTGCGACCTGCGGATCGCGGGCGAGTCCGCACGCTTTGGCGTACCGATCAACCGGCTGGGGTTTCCGATCGCATACGACGAACTCACCGCCGTATTGCCCGTGGCGGGACGGGCCGTTGCACTCGAAATCCTGATCGAAGGGCGCGTATGGGGGGCGCAGGAAGCCCGGGCCAAGGGTCTGGTTGCGCGCGTCGTTCCCGATGCGGCCCTGGCGGAGGAAACGCGTGCCGCGGCACGGCGCATCGCAGAGGGCGCGCCTTTGGTGGCGCGCTGGCACAAGCGGTTCGTGCGCCGGCTTACCCCGCAGCCACCGCCCTTGACCACGGCGGAAATCGAGGACAACTTTGCGTACTTCAATACCGAGGACTATCGCATCGGCTACGACGCCTTCATCAACAAGAAAAAGCCGAAGTTCGTCGGCCGCTGAGCATGAGAAATCCCGACGCAGAGCACGAAAAGGATTAAACAAATGGAAGAACGCTTCCCTCGCGGCGAAAGCGCAGCAGCCGACCCGGATGCGCGGCCCGGCTGAATGGGTTCTTCTGCGCCTTCCTGGCGTCCTCTGCGTTTGATCTCTTAAAGGTCTTCAATGCCTGGACCGTTATCGCATATCAAAGTACTCGACCTGTCGCGCGTGCTGGCCGCGCCGTGGACAGGACAGAATCTCGCGGACCTCGGCGCGGAGGTGATCAAGATCGAGCGTCCGCAGAAGGGTGACGATTCGCGCGCCTTCGGCCCGCCGTGGCTCAAGGACCGGAACGGAAACGATACGACGGAGTCCGCCTATTTTCTGGCAGCGAACCGCGGCAAGAAATCGATCACGATCAATCTCTCCGTGCCCGCTGGCCAGGATCTGGTGCGCAAGCTCGCTGCGCAGTGCGACGTGCTGCTGGAGAACTACAAGTTCGGCGATCTTGCGCGCTATGGCCTGGGCTACGAAGACTTGAAGGGACTGAATCCGCGCCTCGTCTATTGCTCCGTCACCGGATTCGGCCATACCGGGCCTTATCGCGAGCGCCCCGGCTACGACTTCATGATCCAGGGCATGGGCGGTCTGATGACCATCACCGGCGAGCGCGACGAGCTGCCGGGCGGCGGCCCGCAACGCGTGGGCGTCCCGATCGTGGACCTCATGACGGGCATGTACGCCACGATCGCCGTCTGCGCGGCGCTGGCGCACCGCGAGCGCACCGGCGCGGGACAGCATCTCGACCTCGCGTTGCTCGACACGCAGGTCGCGTTTCTTGCCAACCAGGCGATGAATTACCTGGCGAGCGGCGAGGTGCCGGGGCGGCTTGGAAATGCCCACCCCAACATCGTTCCCTACCAGACCTTCAGCACGCGCGACGGCGCCATCATCCTCGCCTGCGGCAACGACAATCTGTTCAGCAGGTTTTGCGAAGTCGCCGGCTGCCAGGCGCTCGCGCGCGACCCCCGTTTTGCGACCAACGGCAAACGCGTGGAAAACCGCGCGGCGCTCGTGCCGCTGCTCGATGAGGTTTTTGCACAGCGCACCACCCACGAATGGGTGGAGGCGCTGGAGGCTGCGGGCGTGCCCAACGGGCCGATCAACAATATCCGGCAGGTGTTCGAGGAGCCCCAGGTCATCGCGCGCGGCATGAAGATCGAAGTCGATCACGCGCTCGCCGGGAAGGTGCCCCTCGTTGCCAGTCCCATGCGCTTCTCCGGGACGCCGCTGGAGTTCAAGTCACCACCGCCCACGCTCGGGCAGCATACCGACGAGATTTTGCGCACCTTCTTGGGAATGAGTCCTGCCGATATCGGCAAGTTGCGCGCCGACGGTGTGGTCTAGGCGCGACGTCCGATGAGAACCTAGGACCTCTACAGGAAAAAGTATAAGATCGTCGCCTCCCACCGCGGTCAGGCACGGACCCGATCATGGCGCCACTGGACAGTATTGCTGCTTACCGGCTGCAAGTTCCGCTCACGAAACCCTATCGGCTCGCCTTCGGCACGGTGACGCACTATGACAGCATCCTTGTTGCGGCGATGGACGAGAGGGGAAGCTGCGGGTTCGGTGAGGCGACAGTCCTGACCGGATACACCGATGAAACGATAGCGGACGCGTGGCGCATCGCTCGGGAGTTCACCGCACATCTCCTCGGTGCGGCGCCGGAGCAGCGTGACGCCATGGTGCGCCGCCTCGCTGCGACACATCCTTTTACCGCGACCGCATTTGGAACCGCGCTGGAAATGCTGCAGACACCGGGCCGCTGTCGCGGGCCTGCGGGGCGGGTGCCTCTGGTTGGCCTGGTGGATGCGCAAGGACAGGACGCTCTTGACGCGCAATTGAACGCGCTCATCGCCTCGGGGTATGAGACGGTCAAGGTCAAAGTTGGGTTCGACGTCGCCGCGGACGCGCGT
>JBQTJV010000287.1:0-26736 GCA_052386775.1 Betaproteobacteria bacterium | reverse complement strand
ACTGCGCAAGCGACTGGGCAAGAGCTTGGGCGTGCGAGTCTATTCGATCCACACGCTCGACCATGACCGAGAATTACGGCGCGGGCTGATGGCGCGCGCGATCGAACTCATGGCCGCGGGCCGCCTGCGTCCGCCCGCGCCCACTGTGCTGCCGCTCGTCGCGGCCGCGTGCGCGCATGAAATGATGGAAGCGGGACAGAGCCTGGGCAAGATCGTGCTGGCGCCTTGATTCCCCTCCGCGTATGAGCACGACGTCACGCGCTGAATAGCCGGAACAACTGCGCTCGCCTATTGTCTTTTTTTTATGAATTATTCTTCCAATGAGCCTTCGCGGGCGGACGTCGATGCGCTGACGGGCCCCGCCGTAATCGAGTTCGGCAGCAATACCTGCGGCTGGTGCAGGGCTGCACAGCCGCTGGTCGCCGAAGCATTCGCCAGGCATGCCGGCGTGCGTCACATCAAGATCGAAGATGGCAAAGGCCGCCCGCTCGGGCGTTCATACCGGGTGAAGCTGTGGCCGACGCTGATCTTTCTCAAAGACGGTAGGGAAGTGGCGCGCGTCGTGCGCCCTGCCAAGGTGGATGCGATTCGAAACGCTCTCGCTCAAATCATCCAGAGTTAGCGGCGGCGCTTCTGGGCGGCTTTACGTACGACCTTCGGCTGCTGTGATTCAGCGATCTCTTCGCCGGTCCGCCCCTCCAGCTTGGGCTGGATGTTATCGTTGATCCATTTCGCATCCCACCATTCCACCGGCAGCACGGCGACGCCGTTGAGATACACACCGTAATGCAGATGGTCGCCGGCGGCGAGGCCGGTCTCTCCGGTCCGGCCGATGATCTGCGCTTTCTTGATGGAATCGCCTTCCTTGACGTCGATGGCACTCATGTGACCATAGAGCGTGGACAGGCCGAGCCCGTGATCGAGGATGACGGTGTTGCCGTAGATGCCCAGATCGCCGGCAAACGTCACTGTTCCGCTGTTCGCTGCTTCGACCGGATAACGCTTGGTCACCGACAGGTCGTACCCGAGGTGATAAGCGGTGTCGATGGATTCGTTGTTGTACAGGTAGGTGCGTTCGTCGGCGAAGTTGGCCTCGACCTTCGAGTTGCTCAACTGGATGAAAGCCCCCTCCCACAGCACCGAGGGCGTGGATTTCCGCGTTATCGCCGTGATCTTGTCCTCGTTGTGTTTCCTGACGAGCTTGTTGACCGCGATAAAAATGTCTTTCGCCGAGCCCTGGCGCGCCGCGACATCGCTCACGAGCGGCGTGACCGTGTTCTGAATGAAACTGTCTGATATCGCGATGTTGCTCTTCCTGTACTTGGCGCCGCGCAGCTCATAGACGATCGGCATCTCCTTGCTGTTGCCGGCCTTGTCCGTCGCGACCAGCATGGCCTTGGCACCGGCCGGCACGTTGTACGCATGGGCAAAAAGCGCGATGTAGTGATCGGGCTGGCCTTTCACCGGTCCCTTGTACCCCGGGAAGAAATAGTCACCGATCCGCACGCCGCTCGTTACGGTGTCGGCAGAGGGCTTGTAGACGATGGCGCCGACGCCGCCGAACGTGACATAGCGGTCATCGGCGATGAGCGCGATGGTAGGCGGCGTGACGTCGATCGTGATGCTCTTCTCGATCACCGTCTCATTACCGCCAAAGACTTTCCAGAGCGAGTTGTCACGCGCAGTCACGCGGAGTACGGCAGGTCCCTCCTTCACGCCCCGCAGCTTCGCTGCCGCCACGGTGATCCTCTTCTCCTTTACCGGCTGGACGTACTGTTCGTTTGCCAGCGCGTGTTCCGCGCCGCCCGCGGAAAGCGTCGCCGTGACGGACTTCAATCCCGAGCCCTGATCGGTAACAGTGATCTCCATGGGCGCCATGCCAAGCACTTCCGAGTCCGGCGTGAGCCTGATTTGCGGCCCCTCGCGCTCGAAGCGCGGCCCGAGGTAGTACGCCAATGCGCTGAGGCCAACTGTGATTACCGCCAGAAGAATGATGATTACCGGCGTTTTTTTGCGAGGTCTGTCCGTTTCGAAAGCGCTCATGTTGCGACGAGGATGAAAAAAGTGTGGTTGCGCTGCAATTCAGCTTGTCGAATTGTAGCCGCATCATGACCTCGATTTCGAGCGCTATGGTTAATTTGATGATCGGCGGATTTCCGCGTGCTAGCATAGTGAGATGCGCAGAGCCCTTCTGGTCATGGCTTCGCTGATTTTCCTCGCCGCCGCGCCCTCGGGTGCGGAAGCGGCGTGCCCGCCGCTCCTCGATACCCGGATGGACACGCTGATGCACGGCGAGACCTCGCTCTGCCAGTACAGCGGCAAGGTGCTGCTGGTGGTGAATACCGCCAGCCAGTGCGGCTACACGCCGCAATATCAGGGACTCGAAAAACTCTACCGGCGCTACAAAGACCGCGGTCTGGTGGTGCTGGGCTTTCCGTCGAACGACTTCGGCGGCCAGGAACCTGGTGGCGCGAAGGAAATCGCGCACTTCTGCGAGATCAACTACGGCGTTAGTTTCCCGATGTTCGCCAAAACGCGCGTCACAGCCGACGGCGCAAACCCGCTCTATGACCGGCTCGCGCAGGCAACCGCCCGCCGCCCGCAGTGGAACTTCCACAAGTACCTCGTCGACCGGCGCGGCGAAAAGGTGCTCGCCTTCTCGAGCAGCGTCGCGCCCGAGGACCGCAGGCTGGTCGCCGAGATCGAGCGCCTGCTGGGACAACCGTAGCACCTGCGGCACACAAGCCGGAAAAGGTACACTGACTCGGGTTTCGGTGTGGGAGGAGGACTATGACCAATCTCGTGCGTTGCGCCGTTGCTGCCATTGCGCTCTCGCTATTCGCGGCCGGCGTTCCGGCTCAATCGAAATATCCGAGCCGACCGATCCGGCTGCTCACCCCGTTCGCCCCCGGAGGCGGATCGGACTTGCTGGCGCGGCTGATCGGGCCCCAGTTGACCGAGACCCTGGGGCAGCCCATCGTCGTCGACAACCGCCCGGGCGGAGGCGGAACGCTGGGCGCGGGGATCGCGGCACGCGCCGAGCCCGACGGCTACACCCTCATCCTGGTCTCCGGCAGCTACGGCGCCAACGGCGCGCTGCACGATCTCGCCTACGATACGGTGACCGGCATCACACCAATCATTCTGATCGGCACCACGCCCCTCGTCCTGACGGTTCATCCCAAGGTGCCCGTCAAAAGCGTCAAGGAGTTCATCGATTACGCCAACGCAAATCCGGGCAAACTCAATATTGCGTCGGCCGGCGTCGGCGGGCTCGATCACCTGGCGGGCGAACTGTTCAAGCAGCATACCAGGGCGGCCTACACCGTCGTGCCGTACAAAGGCAGCGGCCCGGCCATGACGGCTCTGCTGGGCGGCGAGGTCAGCGGCAGCATGACCACCCTCGTGACCAGCATCCCGCATGTAAAGACCGGGCGGCTGCGGGCAGTCGGCGTGACGACCGCCAAACGCTCGCGCGCGTTGCCGGACGTAGCTGCCATCAGTGAAACGGTGCCCGGATATGACGTCGTTCATTGGTACGGTATCTGGGGACCGAAGGGCTTGCCGCAGAACATCGTCACGCTATGGAACCGCGAGGTCGCCAGGGTGCTGCGCACGAGTGCCGTTGAAAAATGGCTGGGCGACCAGGGCCTGGAACGGGCCGGCGGACCGCCGGAGGAGTTCACCGATCGGCTCCGGGTCGACGTCGCCAAGTGGAAGAAAGTGGTGAAGGAAGCCCGTATCACCCTCAAGTGAAGTGACCGTCGCCATCACAAGGATTATTTGATGAACCCCGGATTCGAAGAAGTCATGAGCCTTCGCGGCCGCGGCATGCCCGAGGATGGCGAGGTGACGATTACCGGAAATGATCCCGTCTTTTCCGCACGCTTCAAGATCGGCGAGACGACGGCCAATATCCTCGCCGGCGTCGGCGTCGCGGTCACCGACATCCACGAGATGAAGACCGGCCGGCGGCAGAAAGTCGCCATCGAGGTGCGTCACGCGGCGGCGACCTGCCAGAGTTCCAAGCTCATGAGACGGCTCGAGCCGGGGGGCGACTGGAAAACACTGGATTCGCCGTTCATGGCGCACATGCGTTCCATCACGCAGCCGTGGCGCACCCGGGACGGCCGCTGGTACCTGCCGCATTTCAACCTGCCCCATCTGCACGACCGGGTGATCGGCGTGCTCAAGTGCGAGTCCAATGCAGACGCCGTTTCGAAGGCGGTTGCGCAATGGGATTCGCACGATCTCGAAGAAGCGATCGCCGCAGCGCGCGCATGCGGTTCGATCGTGCGCTCCAACGCGGAGTGGCTGCAGCACCCGCACGGCAAAATGCTCGCCGGCAAGCCGCTCGTCGAGATCACGAAGATCGGCGACAGCGACCCGATCCCGTTTCCCGGAGGCGGACGGCCGCTCTCCGGAATCAGGGTCCTCGATCTGACGCGCATTCTCGCGGGGCCGATTGCAGCGCGCACCCTGGCCGAGCATGGCGCCGACGTGCTGATGGTTGCGGCCCGGCACCTGCCGCAGGTGCCGGAGCACGTCATGGATACCAGCCACGGCAAGCGGAGTTGCTTCCTCGATCTCAACCAGGCCGAGGACGTGGCGACGATCAGGAAGCTCATCCGGAACGCCGACGTGTTCAGCCAGGGTTATCGCCCCGGCATCATGGACAAGCACGGCCTCACGCCCGAACAGCTCGCGAAAGAGCGGCCCGGGATCATCTACCTCTCCATCAGTTGCTACGGCCATGGCGGCCCGTTCTCGAACCGCGGCGGATGGGAACAGATCGCTCAATGCACGACCGGGATCTGCCTCGATAACGGCGACGAGCGGCCGAAGTTGCTGCCGGCCTCGGCGTGCGACTACACGACCGGCTACAACGGCGCCCACGGCGTGCTGCTCGCGCTCGCGCGGCGCGCACGCGAAGGCGGCTCCTACCACGTGCGGGTTTCGCTATGCCGCTCGGGCATGTACATCTACCAGCAGGGCCATGTGCAATATCCGAAACCGGATATGACGCTCACGCGCACCGAGCTGGACGCGATCATGATCGAATCCAGCGGCGGCCACGGCGCGCTGAAGCACCTGGGCCCGGTGCTGCGCCTCTCCGAAACCAAACCGTATTGGGACAAACCTTCGCCGGAGCTCGGTTCCAGCCCGCCGGAGTGGCTGTAGAAACTTCAGCGTACCACGGCGCGATCGGTCGTTGAGAGCCGCAGCAGGTCGGTCAGCGGGCGTGCGCTGTCGAGCTTTTCGAGATCGGAGACCAGGCTCTGTATCCGCGCCATGCGCTGCGGCGGGATACACGAACCCAGAACGTGTCGAAATTTGTATTCGATGTCCTCCGGCTTCAGTGGATTCTCCGGACTGCCGCGCCGGTGCAGCACCAGCTTCTCGATGCGCTGTCCGCTACGTGTGGTCACCTTTATCCGCGCCGCATGGCGGAATGGCGCGCCCATGGACTCGATTTCAGGGTCCACGCAGGCCGAGATGCGGGCGATGAGATCCAGTATGCGCGGATCGTGCAGGCGATCGTCGCGGTACTGTTCGGTGAACGCAACGCCATCGAGCGCGATGACCGCCAATCCAAAGTAAAGATTCATCTGCGCCGCGGTAACGCCCTGCCCTTGGTACTCCCAGGCGCAGTGCACATGTGTCATCGGGCTCAGCCCCGCCTCGACGCGCGCGATGTCCGAGGCCGTCAGTTGCTCCTCGCGCATGATGGCCGCGAGCCCGTCGAGTGCGGTGTGGATGCTGGTGACGCTGGCGTGCGGTTTGTAACCGACGTTGAGCGTCTCCCACGTCGTGCCGAGACCGGCAGTGAGGCGCTCGGGATTCGGCTGGTCGGAATATGTGCTGAGATAGCCGCCGTAGGACGCCTCCAGCACGTCGAGTATGCCGGTAAAGCCGTCGGCGGCGAGCAGCGCCGCGTACACGCCGCTTTGCGCCGCGCGACCGCTGTGGAAGCGCTTGACCATCGCGCCTTCCTGCGCCGCCATCAATCCGCCGGCCTGCGATCCCGCGATGCCCAGCGCGTGCTGGAACGGCTCTGCGGAAAGACCGATGGCCCGGGCTGCCGTCGCCGCCGCGACGAAGGTACCCGAGGTGCCCTGGGGATGAAAGCCGCGAAAAAATAGACTCATCGTCGCGGCGTTGCCCACGCGGTGCCCGACTTCGTAGCCCGCCACCATCGCCGTGATGACGTCCGCGCCGCTCAGGGCGCGCTCTTCCGCGAACGCCAGCGCGACCGGCGTGGCAATCGAGCCGGCGTGGATGATCGACTCCTTGTGGATGTCGTCCAGTTCGAACGCGTGGCCGGCCGTGCTGTTGACCAGCACCGCGAGCGCGATCGAGGTTTTCTCGTCCATTCCCCATACGGAAGCCGCAGGATGCGCCTTCTCGGCCATGGCGAGATGCGCCACCTTGCGCGTCCACGGCAGGGTCGAACCGAACAGGCAGCAGGCTATGCTGTCCAGGACGCTGAGTTTGATCCGTTCGACGACCTCGGACGGAATCGCCTCGAAGCGCAAGCTTGCGCCGAACGACGCCAGGTCGCGCGTTGCATTGGGCAGGAGCGGCGCATGCTGCGTCATGGATACTGCGACTCGATTCCGCCTGCGCAGAGCTGCCCTGAACGGTCTTCAGGTGCTGGCGGCGGCGAGTGCCGCGCGGATCTGATCCAGCGCCGCCGGGTCCTCGATGGTGGTGAGATCTCCCGGATCGCGTCCCTCGGCCAGCGCCTGGATGCTGCGTCGTAAAAGTTTGCCGGAGCGGGTCTTGGGCAACAGCGTCACGAAGTGGACGTGCGCCGGCCGCGCGATGGCGCCTAGCTGCGAATCGACCGTGTCCATCACTTCCTTCTCGTGGTCGCGCCGCAATTGAGGCGTTTCTATCCTGGCCGTATCTTTCACCACGGCGAATGCGAGCGGCATCTGGCCCTTGATCGGATCGGCAACGCCCACCACCGCCACTTCCGCGATGTTCGGATGCGCCTGCACCGCTTCTTCGATCTCGCGCGTGCCCAGCCGGTGCCCCGCGACGTTGATCACGTCGTCGGTGCGCCCCAGGATGAAGTGATAACCGTCCGCATCGCGTATGCCCCAATCGAAGGTCGAATAGACGAGACGATCCCTGAAGCCGGTGAAATAGGTCTGGACGAAGCGCTGGTCGTCGCCCCACACGGTCGTCATGCATCCGGGTGGCAGCGGCGGAATGATGGTGACCACGCCCTTTTCGTTCGGACCCGCGTCGGCGCCGTCGGTTTCGCGCAGCAGCCTGAGGTCGTAGCCGAATGCGGGGAAGCTCGGACTGCCGTACTTGATGGGCGTTTGCTCGACGCCCGGCACCGAGGTGAGAATCGGCCAGCCGGTTTCAGTCTGCCAGTAATGGTCGATCACCGGCCGCCCCAGCGCCTCCGCCATCCAGCGGTGCGTCGGCTCATCGAGCGGCTCCCCGGCGAGGAACAGATGCCGCAGCGTACGGAGATCGTATTTCTTGAGGTATGCCGGATCCTGCTTCTTGAGCACGCGCGCCGCCGTCGGCGAAGAAAACATGACGCTCACCCTGTTCTCCTCGACGATCTTCCACCAGATTCCGGCGTCGGGCCGGATCGGCAGGCCTTCGTACATCACCGTCGTCATGCCGCGAATCAGCGGCCCGTACACGATGTACGAATGTCCCACCACCCAGCCGATGTCGGATGTGGTGAACATGGTTTCGCCGGGATTCCCGCAGTAGATGTGCTTCATCGATGCGGCCAGTGCGACGGCGTAACCGCCGGTGTCGCGCTGCACGCCTTTCGGGTGCCCGGTGGTCCCCGAGGTGTACAGGATATAGGACGGCTCGCTCGATTCGACCCACGTAACCGGCACGCTGTCGTTGCTGTGCTTTTTGCGCAGCTCCGTGTAATCCAGATCGCGCCCGGACACGGCGGTCAGGTCCTTGTCGATGCCGCGGTTGACGATGATGACGCGTCCCGGCGGGTGTTTCGCCAGCCGCAGCGCCTCGTCGACGAGATGCTTGTAGTGAATCGCCCTGCCGCCGCGCATGCCGGCGTCCGCGGTGATCATGAGCTTGGGCTGCGCATCGTCGATGCGGGAGGCAAGGCTGTGCGAGGCGAATCCGCCGAACACGACGGAGTGAATCGCACCGATGCGCGCGCACGCCAGCATGGCGAACACCGCCTCCGGGATCATCGGCATGTAGATGAGCACGCGCTCGCCCCTGGTGACGCCTTGCGCGGCGAGCACTGCGGCGCAGCGATTCACCTCGGCATGCAGTTCGCGATAGGTATAGGTCCGGTTCTGCCCGGTCTCGGTCGAGATGTAGACCAGCGCCGTCTGGTCGCCGCGCTCCGCGAGGTGGCGGTCCACGGCGTTGTGGCAGAGGTTGGTGAGCCCGCCGACGAACCACCTGGCGACCGGCGGCCGGCTGTAATCCAGCACGCGCTCGTAAGGCTTTTTCCAGTCGATCAGCCGGGCCTGCTCGGCCCAGAATGCATCGCGCTGATCGATGGAGCGCCGGTGAAAATCGCTGTACGTACCCATTGCATCCTCCTCCGCAGGCAAGCGTGTGCCATGCTACGACCCCTGCCCGGCCAGGGTTTGATCCAGCGCAACATTACGCGCGCCGGGCTTACGAAATCCTGACTACCGCGCGGCCGCGGCCTGTGCCCTGGAGCAGCTTCTCGAACTGCGCCGGCAGCTCCGCGAGCGCAATGCTGAAAACGATGTCCGACAGATGGCGCGGCTTGAGGTCGGCGGCAAGCCGCTCCCACACCCGGCGCCGCAACGGCATGGGCGTGGATACCGAGTCCACGCCGATCAGGCGCACGCCCCGCAGAATGAAAGGCAACACCGTCGTCTTCAGTTCGATGCCGCCGGCGTTGCCAAAGCTCGCGATGGCGCCCTGCGGCTGCATGGTGCGGGTAAGCCACGCGAGCTGCTCCCCGCCCACCGAGTCGAAGGCAGCCGCCCACAGGGCTTTCTCGAGGGGGCGCGTGCCGGGATCCACGCTGTCGCGTCCCATCACTTCGCGTGCCCCGATGTTTTTCAGAAACGCATGCTCGCTGTCCTTGCCGGTCACCGCGGTCACGTCGTAGCCGAGCTTCGCCAGCATATCGATGGCGAGCGTCGCCACGCCGCCCGTTGCGCCGTTCACGAGCACCTTGCCGTTCTGCGGCTTCATGTCGTTCTGTTCGAGCAGATGAATAGCCAGGGCGGCGGTGTAGCCCGCGGTGCCGATCGCCATGGCATCGAACAGCGAAAGCCCCTTCGGCAACGGCACCACCCAGTCGGCGGGGACGCGGCAGTACTCCGCGTAGCCGCCGTCGTGGGCGACGCCCATGTCGTAGCTGGTACAGATCACTTCGTCGCCGGGTTTGAATCGGGCGGCGGTGGATGTGACCACGGTACCGGCGGCGTCGATGCCGCCCACCAGCGGAAACCTGCGGATGATTTTTCCGCCGGTGCCGGTCGCGGCAAGCGCATCCTTGTAATTGACGCTGGAGCAGGCGGTTTTGAACACCACCTCGCCGGGAGAGAGATCCTCGAGACCGATCTCGACCAACCGACCCGCGGTCTTGCCGCCGTCGTTGAATATCCGAAACGCCTTGAATCGATCCATGTGCCTCCTTTACCGCACGGCAGCCGGAGGTCCGGTGCAGGAGCGGAGGCTCGATTTTACCCGGAGGTCAGCGGCATCAGTCTCTCTTGGGACCGGCTTTGGTCGCCTGGATGCCGATCGGTGTCTTTGCAACGAATCGCCGCAGCGGCGGTGTGCCGGCCTGAAACTGGCGGGTGTCGAGCCCCGGCACGGCCACGTCTTCGCAAACTTTGTGAACGCGATACAGCTCGATGGGCCGGCTCAACTGCATATCGGGCTCGCACGTCACCCGCACGCAGCTCACGCTCTTGAGCCAGGCACAGACCCCAACGTCGGATCCCTCGGCATTTTCTATTTCAGTGAGCAGTTGCGTGTCCGGCGGCAGGGTTTGCTTTGCCTGATGCTCCGGACGCACGTCGAGCAGCATGGTGTAGAACACACCGTTCGGTTCGAGCAGGGCAAGCACTTTTTCCACGAAGAGCGAGAGTTGCGACGTGTAGGAAAAGCCGCCCGTGAAATCGGTGATGAGCTGAAATCGCCCCAGTTCCTCGGTTGAGTACTCCCGCAGGCGCTTCCCCGACAGATAGCGTATTTGACCGGGTTCGAGGCGTGCGGCCGTTTCATGCCAGCGCGCGTTCCGTCGATCCTCGATCGAGATCGCCACCGCCTGCGCTTTCTTGCCGCGCCGCTCGCGTCCTTCTGCATGCATCGCATCGTAGCGGTCAGTGTAGTAATCCAGCACGGCAAATCCTCTGCCCGCGCCGATATCGAGCCAGCGGTCCGTCGGTCCCAGTTTGGCCAGCGAACGGTCGAAACCCGCAGAGAGGAAAGAGGCATAAGCGAGCAGCGATCGATCGACTACGTAGCCGGTCGGGACGTTTTCTCCACGGGTGCCGTAGATCGCGTTCTGCCTCGAAGTCTCGTCGGCAAAGGATGGAGGGGCGGGAGAAGCGGAATGAACACTCGTTGGATGCAGCGAGAATGCGAACAAGACGAGCGGCAGCCTTTTAAGCAACTTCTTCAATGCGGATTCTCCTCGTTGGTTTCCCGTTACTTTCCGCAATGATAAATGAATCACCCGCTTCCCCACCCTCCCCGCGCTGGCGCGCAAGGGAGGAGATGGGATCCCGGCCTTCTCGGGACGGCGCGCCCGCGCCGCAATGGCACTGTCTTCCGTCCCCTGTTTACGGAGGAAGGCTGGCTGGGGGCGCGTTAGTGCTAACGCTGCTCGATCTTCGCGACCTGCACGACGTCCGACCACTTCCGCCGTTCAGCGGAAACGTACTGCGCGAACTGCTGCGGCGTCATGGGCGTGGCGTTCATGCCCTGCTTTTCGAGGATGGCGAGGACCTTGGGAGATTTGAGCGCCTCGATGGCCGCCTTGTTGAGCCTGCTGATGATGTGCTGCGGCGTGCCGGCCGGGGCGAACAATCCGTACCACGTAGCGTACTCGTAGCCCCCCAATCCCTGCTCCGCCAGCGTCGGTACGTCGGGCAGGGGCTTGGCGCGGTAGCTCGTCGACACGCCATAGGCACGCAGCCGATTCGCTTTGACGTGCGGCAGCGCGGACGCAAACGTCGACATGTACACCGTAATCTCCTGGCTGAGCAGCGCGGTCAGCGCCGGCCCGGTGCCCTTGAACGGGACCTGCACCATCTCGCCGCCGATCTTCTGGATCATCTGCTCGGAGGCAAGGTGCGTGGCGGTGCCGTACCCGGGCGTTCCGAACGTGTATTTGCCGGGCTGCGAGCGCACCAGCGCCGCGAAATCCTTGAAATTCTTCGCCGGGAACGAGGGATGCGACACGAGCACGCTCGGCTGATCGGTCACGCGCGTAATCCCGATGAAGTCACGCCCCACGTCGAAGGGTATCTTGCGGTAGATGACGGCGTTCACCGTGAGACTGGTGGAAGCGAGCAGCAGGGTATGGCCGTCGGGCGTGGATTTGGCGGCAATATCGCAGCCAATGATGCTGCCAGCGCCAGGGCGGTTGTCGACGACCATGGTTTCGCCCAACGACTGCCCCATGGGCTCCGCCAGGAGGCGGGCAGTGATGTCGGTACCGCCGCCGGGCGCGAACGGCACAATAAGGCGGATCGGCCTTTCAGGATACCGGTCGGCAGCCACCGCCGGGGTCGCTACCAGCATGCTGAGCGCTGCGAACGATGAAGCACAAGCGATACGGAACATGGTTTCCTCCTCGTTGATTGAGTTGCCCCCGGAGGGGCCTCGTTTTTTCCGGCGCGATGGCCGGCTGAAACCAGCTCTGGTCCCTGAGCCTGTCTGATTTTTGGGTCGCTACTCTCCTCTCCACGATGATGTCGAGCCGGATCCGATGACATGCTGCGCCGGAAAATGGTCGTCCGCAAGTCACTGTTTTTACGGGTCGCGCGGCGGCATATCACTCTATGTGGACTTCTAAAACGGGATGTTCGGGCTTTTGTGCGCTAGCATTGGCGACCCACCGAAGAGGCAGTCCACATCATGAGCTACGAAGCATTGCGCACGATTCTGCCGGTCGCCGGCTGGCCTGAGGCCCGCGCCCGTGAAGTTGAAATCACCGAAGTCAACGATCCGATATTGCCGACGCCGTTTCGCATCGGCGAGACGAGCGCCGCTGCCGTCGCTGCGGTGGGTCTCGCCGCATCGGACCTGTGGGAACTGCGCACCGGCCACAAGCTGAAGATCGCGGTCGATACGCGCCGGGCAACGGCGTCCCTGCGCAGCGGAAAGTACATGAAGATGAATGGCAAGCCGGTGCCGACCGATCGCAACACGATCATGGGTTTTTACCCGGCGAAGAACGGCCGCTGGAGCTATCTCCACTGCAATTTCCCCAATCACCGCGCCGCCGCGCTCAAGGTCTTGGGCGTACCCGAGGATCATGAAGCCGTAAAGAAAGCGGTCGCACAATGGGATGCACAGGCACTCGAGGAAGCGATCATCGCCGCGAAGGGCGCCGGCGGCATGGTGCGCACCATGGACGAGTGGGCGCAGCACCCGCAGGCCGCGGCGATCGCCTCGCTGCCTTTGATGGAGGTCGTGAAGATTGGCGACGCCCCGCCGGAGAAGTTGCCTGCTGGCGACCGGCCGCTCTCCGGCGTACGGGTGCTCGATCTCACGCGCGTGCTTGCGGGCCCGAGTTGCGCGCGCACATTGGCCGAACATGGCGCCGATGTGTTGAAAGTGACCGCAGAGCATCTACCGAACCTGGGCTATCAGGAGTACGACACCGGCCACGGCAAGCTGTCCACTTACCTGGATCTTCGCGAGCCGAAAAATGTCGAGATCCTGCGCGGTCTCGTGCGCGAGTGCGACGTGTTTGCACAGGGCTATCGCCCCGGATCGCTCGCCGCACGTGGATTTTCGCCGGAGGAAATTGCAAGGTTGCGGCCGGGCATCGTCTACCTCTCACTATCGGCGTTCAGCCATGTGGGACCGTGGTCATCGCGCCGCGGGTTCGATACTGTCGTGCAGTCGGTGAGCGGCATTGCATATCGCCAGGGCGAGGTTTTCCCGGGCGACGAACCCGGCCCGCAGTTTTATCCCGTGTCCGCAATCGATTATCTGACCGGATACCTGATGGCCTTCGGCGCGATGGTGGCGCTCGCCCGCCGCACGCGCGAAGGCGGAAGCTGGCTGGTGCGCCTGTCGCTTGCGCAGACCGGCCGCTGGCTGGTGAGCCGTGGGGAGGTGCCGGAAGCGCGGTTGAAGGATGTGCCGAGGGAATTTACTGCCGAGGAGATCGCGCGCTGGTCGATCACCAGCGACACGCCGGTCGGGAAATTGCAGCATCTCGCGCCGGTGGTGCAGCTTTCCGAGGCGCCGGCGCGGTGGGCTAGACCGACCGTGCCGCTCGGCTACCACGAGCCGGTCTGGCCGGCGCGGTAGTCCCTCCCTCGCACTTTGTGCGAGGAAGGAAGAGGGAAACCGCGGGCGAAGCGCTTTCAGTCGGCCGAAACCAGCTCGCCGGCCAGGATCCACTGCCGCTCCTTCGGCGATGGGGCGGTAATTTGCAGCGTGCCGGCGCCCCGCAAACCCTTGAGTTTTCCGGTGCCGCCGACAGTCTCCCAGATTCCATTTGCGAGCAGGCGCCGCTTACCCTCGGGACCAGGCAGGAACACAGCGCGAAATTGGTATTTCAGATACGCCATGTCGCCATCCGGCGTGGTGAATACGAGATACCCGTTTGCGTTCGCGCCGACGCCGGGATGAACGTCGTGGACGCCCCACTCCAGCATCGTCGCTCCGGCGAGCAGTCCATTCCCGGCAGCTTTGCCCTCCCGTTGCGTAGCGAGAAGGTACCGCTTGCTGCCATCGGCGAAGTCGAGCTTGGATTCGGCCTTCGGTGCGATCACTGCCTCGATCTTGATCGGCGCCGCCAGCACCGCGCCGTTCGCGAGCGCGCAAAACACTGCCGTTGCAACTGACCGACAAAACAATACTGTTTTATATCTCGGGTTCATTTCATGCTCCTTTCTGTTAGCCGGGCGCCTGATTGATCGCTTATGCACCCGAGCGCTCACGATAGGACGCCACGTTGGTTCGATGGGAGCTTTTCCGACGGATGAGGCGAATCGCGGCACGGCCGCGGTCAAAACAGGTATGGGTAAATGAGCCCCGCGTGCGAAATCAGCCGGTGCTCGGCTTCCAGTGCTGGTCCTTCAGCTCGATCATGTAGGTGCGGGTCCCGGAGCCGCCGATGTTTTCCGTCGCGTGCGTGACCGCCGGCTCGAAAGACACGTGCCCCGGAGGCACCTCACGCACCCCGCTCCTTCCTTCCGCATTTGTAACCTTGACTTTGGCACCCGTCAGTGAGACGGTGACGCGCTCAGGGTGGTAATGCATGCCCTGGCCGCAGACACCAAGGCCGGGTCTGCTTCTGAACTCAATTACCCTCACACGCTCGTTTTCGAGCACGACGCGGAACGATCTCGGGTCCGACGTCACGGCATCCTGCGCAAACACCTCACGCGTGACGCCCAGTGCCGCGAGCATGGCCAGGACTTCACGGCGCGTTCTGCGATTTTCAATGTTCATGGATTGCCCTCGCTGCCAAGCTTGCCACAGGAGTCTCAGAACGAATCACATCTGTCGGAACAGATGATGGTAGGCCTCGCTCACCTGCAATTTTTCGGGGCGCTGCTTCAACCGCAATGCAAGGTTTCCCCGATCGTCACGGATGACGCTGTCGATCGCGTGAACGTTGACAATGGTCGAACGATGCACTTGCCAGAACATGGTGGGATCCAGCTCGGCTGCGAGATCCTTGATCGTCTTCTTGATCAGCGCTTCGGTATCGACCGTGACCACCAACGTGTACTTCTGGTCCGACTTGAAGTACAAGATCTCCTCCACGGTGATCAGGCGCACGGCCGCTCCACGCGAGGCGTTGATCCACTGAAGGTATCGCGGCGTGCCAGGTACGCGTTCAACCAGGTCCTGGAGTGCCCGGCGCAGATCGGCCGGCGGCTGCTGCAGGCGCGCCTTCAATCGCTGGACGGTGGTGGCAAGACGCGCGGGCGTCGGCGGCTTCAGCACGTAGTCCATCGCGCCCGCCTCGAAAGCTTCGAGCGCGTGCTCGTCGTAGGACGTGATGAACGCGACGTGGCAACGGCCTGCGATCTGGCGCGCGGCCTCGATACCGGACAGCAGCGGCATGTGGATGTCGAGAAACGCGACATCGGGTTGATGCGTCTCGATGGCGTTCAGCGCGGCGACCCCATCGCTTACTCGCGCAACGATTCGGAGCTGCGGCCACAATGCCTGCAGCATGTCGGCAAGCTCATCGGCGAGCAAAGGCTCGTCCTCTGCGAGGACCGCCGTGGGGGCAGACCCGGATACCGGCTCAGGCGTGTTCATAAGGCACCTTCACGATAACATTGATTGCGCCGGATGCCCTTTCGATCTCCAATTTCCCTGCTGCCCCATAAAGCTCCATTAATAATGAATGAACGCGTGTAAGGGATGCCTTCGATGGCGCCGCACCAAGCGTCAGCACCATTCGGCAGTCGTCACCCGCACGCGTGGCGGTCAGCCGGAGCGGATAAGCGTCGCAGCCCCCAGCGGTGTCCAGAAGGGGCAGCAACACGCCGGGCGGAAAGCGTGCGTGCATCGCATCGGGCGCAACATCAATGGTCAGATCGAGCCTGCCTGCGTCCGCCAGAGCCTTCAACTTCACATAGGCACGTGCAAGCTCGACCTCACGCGTGAGGCTCGATGATGCGGTTCGAAGACGCGGCAACGCCGCGCGCAGAAAGGCAATCAGTTCGTCGAGAAAGCGCTCCCCCTGAGCGACATCCCGTTCGTACTGGCGACGCACCGCGTCCAGCATCTCGAACAGCAGTTGCGGATCGATCCGTGCCTGCATTTCCTGCAGGCGCGCTTCAACGATGCGGCGGCGGGCGTCACGTTGCGCCATCTGCGCGGCAGCAAGGCGGGCTACAGCCTGTTCGTGCTCGCGGCTGCGGCGCAGGTGCGCAAAATAGAGCAGCGCGATGATGAGCGAAAATATGAACGCGTACAGGTGCGCCGTCCCGGCGCTATGAACGACGCCTTGCTCGATGAGAATCGTCGTGCGACCTGCCGTCAGGATGCCGGGCGGGGCGGCCGCCAGACACGCGGCCATAAATGCCGCCACGCTGCGGGCCGTTCGCCCGAAATGTCGCGAGATGCGTTCGCAGCCATAACCCGCGAGCAGCATCAGCGACCAATGCAAAACGCCATACAGGATCCACCACAGGCCGAGCCGTACGAGGTCAACCGCAGCCGGTGCCCGCATGACACTCAGCGTCCCGGTGAAGAATGCGACGGGCCCGGCGAAGGCGAGCATGCCTGCCATCGCGATTGCGCCCCGATGCGTCTGCAGCCAGTGGGCAAAAGTGAGCGCCGCCGTTGCCTGCAGGCCGAGGCGCATCGGTGGCGTGGTGGTCAGCATGGCGGCGTTCAGGCGACGTCGCTCATGGATGCACCCATGACCTGCACCCTGCCCAACGGGATCGCTATCGTCGCGCGGGCGCCGCGTGGTTCATGCCCTTCCAGGGTGAGGCGTGCCCGGTTTTCGTAGCGTGCCGCCAGTTGCCGCCTGGCGTTGACGAGCCCCACACCCGTCCCGCTGCTTGCCGTTGCGCCGAACCCCACGCCATCGTCGAGCACGCTGACTTCGAGCATGTCACGCCGACGTACGGCGCGCACCTCGATATGACCTCCACCCGCGGGCTCCAGCCCGTGCTTGATCGCATTCTCGGCCAGCGTGATGAGCAGCATCGGGGGAAATTCCACGGCGTTCAACGGCCCATCGACATCGATCGAGAAGCTGAGCTGCGTTCCCATGCGGAGCTGAAACAGGTCGAGATATGCCTGCACCGCGGCGATTTCTTCGCCGAGAGACGTGCGCCGGCTGCGCAACTGGGGAAGGGCTGTGCGGAGATAACGCATCAGGCTGCCGAGCGCCTCGGCACCAGCCTCCGGCCGAGTGCGATACAGGCGGCGCACGTTGGCGAGCATGTTGAACAGAAAATGCGGCTCGATCTGCGCCTGAAGCAATGCGAGCTGCTGTTCACTTTCCCCCTGCTGCAGTTGGGCGCGCGCAATCTCAGCGGCGTGCGCGGCCGTATCGGTCTGCAACGCGCGCCGGTGCACGTCCGCGATCAGCGCCAAGAACACGGCCGGTAAGCCCCAGCGCAGCGAATCGGCGAACACGCGGATCAGAGGTGGAAGGTGTTCGAACCCACTGGCGTAGTAGGCGTGCAGCAGCACGGCCAGCACGGCCGACAAGGCAAGGAGCAGCGTGCACAGAAACGGAAGTCTCAGCTGCATGCTGCGCGGAAGCGTTTCGTCAAGCACGGTGAAAGCAACCAGCAGGACAACTGCGATCACAGCCAGTTCGGCGAGATGCTCCAGCCAGGCGAGCGCGATTTCTACCGGCGAGAAAAAATCCAGCAGTGCCGGGCTGAGCAACGCTCCGAGCGACAGCAGCACCGTGACTAAACCCACCGCCGCCAGCCGCCGCCGATTCAGGGCGTGCGCCATGCGTGCGAAAACGCTCGCGTGAGGTCCGCCCCGCGAGAGCGCCAAGTTATCCAGCATCAGGACCTCGATCGAGGCAGCAGGGACGGTTATTGTGCGCCTGCCATCGAATTTACAGAACCACGAGCCGACGGATTGGCCGATTCGCGCCCTGGCTGCCGGCCAGAGCGTATGAAAAGGGAGCCCATTCGATCGACTCTCGTCCTGGTGAGGCTGGCGATATATCATGCCATTCTCGCAGGAGCAGACATGAACACACCCACCGATCTTTCTGCAGCGCACGCGAAATCGCGCGACGGGAACGCCGCCAACACGCCCGAAGCCACGCGCGTACTGGGGCGGTTTGTGGCCGGACTGCGCTATGACGATCTGCCGCAGGCGGTGCGCGAGCGCGCGAAACTCGCGATCCTCGACTGGGCGGGCTCAGCCCTCGCGGGTCTCGATTCCGATTCGGCGCGCCAGGTCGGCGCCCTGATGGAGGAACTCGGCGGACCCGCCGACGCGACCGTGGTCGGGCGACGAATACGCCTTCCGGCTTTGCATGCGGCGCTGCTGAACGGCGTGCAGGCGGCGGTCTATGAAGTGGACGATGTGCATCTCGACTGCCGGGTGCATCCCGGTCTGCCGGTCGTCTCGGCGGCCTTTGCCCTCGCTGAACGCGAGGGCGTGAGCGGACGCCGGCTGATCGAGGCGATCGTCGCCGGTTATGAAGTGATCGTCCGCGTCACGATTGCGCTCGGCGTTCCGCACAACAACTGGTGGCACTCGACCGGCGTCGCTGGCGCGGTCGGTGCGGCGGCGGCCGCGGCGAAAGTGCTCGGCCTTACCGGGGAACAGTCGGCCGGAGCACTTGGTCTCGGCGCGACTCAGGGCGCAGGGCTCATCGACGGCACCGAGGGCAAGGCCCTCGCTGCAAAACATTTCCACGGCGGAAAAGCGGCGCAGAACGGCATATGGGCCGCGCTGCTCGCGCGCCGCGACTATCTCGGCAGTCGCACCGCGCTCGAGGGCGAATGGGGTTTCCTGCGCGCCTTCGCGAAAGGCAGCGACACGGACCGTCTCGCCCTTCTCGATCGGCTCGGCGAAGAATGGTACATCCTGCGCACGATCTCCAAGCCCTATGCCTGCTGCCTGAGTTCACACGCGGGCATCGCCGCGCTGCTCGATCTCGTCCATGAGCACGACCTGAAGGCGGACCAGGTGGCGGCGGTCGAGGCCTACACCAATCCCGGGTCCTACTACATGATCAAGAACCCCGATCCGCGCGATGAATTGCAGGCGAAATTCAGCCTGCCGTTCTGCCTCGCCACGGCGCTCGTCAACCGCGACGTGAGCTATCGCGCGTTCGACGAGGCAACGCTGTTCGACCCGGCGGTGCGCCGCACGATGGCGCGGGTGAGCCTCGAGACGAGCCCGGAGATCGGCCGGATCGAAACACTGGTGCGCGTGCGCACGCGGGACGGCCAAACGCTCGAACGCCTCGGCCTGCGCAAAAGCCTCGACGCGCAGAGCGTGCTCGAAAAATTCCGCGGTCTGGTAAAGGTCGTGGTGAGCGCGGAGCGTGCCGAACGCATTCCTGCGGCAATCGCGGCGCTCGATACGCAAGGTGACGTGCGCGCCCTCGGGGCGCTGCTCGCCGCGGAATAGCCCGCCTACTTCGCTTTCGCGATCAGCGCGTCCACGGCTTCTTCCAGCTTGCGCGCCGAGGCGTGCAGCCGGGCGTCGATTCCTGCAACGACGTTTTCGTCCGCGACCAGTTCGTCTTCGAAGAGCTTCGCCTGGCGCAAGGATTCTTTTTTTTCCGGGCCACCGCGCACGGTACGGCTGGCGATGAAGCGCTCCGGATCGAGCGCCGCGCGTATCGCCGCCTGATCGAGACCCGCAGGCTGCTCGTGATAGGCCATCGCGGCTTCGTCGAGCAATGCCGGCGTGACGTCGGCCGGCCCGAGCCCCCGTTCCTCGCACAGCCGCACCAGGATGCCGACGATCTGGTGCGCGCTCCGCCAGGCGAGCCCGCGTTCCGAAACCAGCGCGCCGGCCACATCCGTTGCGGTCGCCCAGTGGCGCCATGCCATGTCGCGCATCCTCGCCTTGTTGATCTTCAGCTCCGGCAGAAAATCGCAGAACCAGCCAAGATCGCGCGCGGCGCCGTCCGCGACCTTCCACAGCATCTCCAGCGCGTAATAGCGCTCGGTGATCGGCAACCCTGTCGTGCCTTTCAGCGCGTGATAGGAAGTCACGAAGCAGCCGAGCGCTTCCGCAGACGCACCCTTCACCTCCGCCGGCCCGATCACGTTTTTCTTCTGCATCATGATCGAGGAGGTGTTGCAATAGCGGTCCGGCACGTCGACGAAGCTGTACTCGGTCGTGCTCCACTGGATGAGGTCGTCGGCCCATTTGGCGAGCGAGTGGTAGAGCACGGCGATGACGGCGGGCGTCTCCAGGCTGTCGTCGGCGTTGAGTTCCAGGATCGCATCGGCACAGTTTTCGTGGACGGCGTCGAAACCGAGCAGCTCCGCGGTGCGCTCGCGGTTCACGAGAAAATTCGAGCCAACCATGATGGCGGCGCCCGCGGGGCTGAAATTGACGCGCTGGTACGCACCATGCAGACGTGCAAAATCGCGGGTGAGGGTCGCGGCCCACGACAGCCACAGGTGCCCCAGCGTCATGGGTTGCGCGTGCTGCCCGAAGCTGTATCCGGGCAATATCGTGTCGGTGTGATCGCGCGCGAGCTCGATCAGCACCCGTCGAAAGCGGTTCGCCTCGCGCATCACCTTCAGCAGCCGCTCGCGCTGCAAGACGTTGATGGCGACAGCGCTGAGATCGCCCGAGCTGCGCGCCAGATGAAACTGTCCGCCGATCTCTTCGCCCAGCAGCCGAATGACGTAATGCTCGCCCGAGTGTAGCCCGCCGCCGACCTGGGCGCGGACCTTGACGACGCCCTCAGCCTCCATCTTGCGCAGCGCGCGCAGCACCGCGGCCCCTGCGGCCGCATCGAGCAGCCCCTCCTCGACCAGCATGACCGTATGGGCCTTGTCGAAGGCGTGCACCGCCGGCAGCATCTCGTGCGTGTGCGCGCCGTAGAGCTGCTTCAACTGCGGCAGCATGTCCTCGCGCAACCTGATGCCGGGATTGCGGTAGCCGCGATACTCCGATGATTTCTGCTTGAGCATGCCCGTCCTTACTGCGCCCTGATGCCGGCGTCTTTCGCAACTTGAGCGTATTTTTTGACTTCGCGCTGCAGGAACTGCGAAAACTCCTGCATGCTGCCGCCCATAGCCTCCGCGCCGCTCGCCGCCATGGCGCTGCGCGAAGCCGGGTCCTGGAGGGCGGCGTTGAAATCACGGTTGAGTTTTGCAAGGATGGATTGCGGAACGCCCGCCGGCGCTAGCACGCCATACCATCCCTGGAACTCATAGTTCGCCAATCCCGCTTCGGCGATCGTCGGCACATTGGGCATCTGCGACGCCCGCCTGGGGCTGGTAATTGCGATGGCCTTCAAACGGCCTGCCTTCACCATGCTGATCGACGAGGGCATGGGGCTGAACATGAGTTGTGCCTCATTGCTCAGTACAGCCAGCAGTGCGGGGCCGCCGCCTTTGTACTGGACGGTATTCCACTCGATCCTGGCGGCACTGCGAAAAAGCTCGCCCGCCCAGTGCGAGGACGCGCCGACACCGCCCGCTGCGAAATTGAGTGCGCCGGGCTTGCTGCGTGCGAGCGCAAGCAGTTCCTTTACCGAATTCACGCCCAGATTGGGATTAAGCACGATGAGCAGCGGCACGTCGGCGATCAGCACCACGGGCGAGAAATCGCGCAGCGTGTCGTACGGAAGCTTCTTGTACAGCGCCGGATTGGCGGCGTGCCCGATTGCGCTCATGAGCACGGTGTAGCCGTCGCGCGCGGCCTTCGCCACGATGTCGGTCCCGATCACGCCGCCGGCGCCCGAGCGGTTGTCGACGACGACCGGCTGGCCCCATTTCTGGTTCAGCTTGTCCGCGAGGAGCCGTGCCAGAAAGTCGGCCGTGCCGCCTGGCGGGAAAGGGGCGACGATGCGAATCGGTTTGGTGGGATACTGCTCAGCCGCAGGCGCAGCGCCCGCGCCGGACAGGAACAGACTGCCGACGATCAGCGCGGCGCCGATGCCTGTGATGTGCATCCTCGATCTCCCGGCTCTGAACTGACGTTGAAACGGACTTTGCGCTCAGGACGGCGTATGGTCGGCCAGAAACTGCTTGACGCGCATCTTTGCCGCTGCAAGCGCCGGGCCCTCCTTCCACTCCGGAATGAATTCCGGGTTGGGGAGCAGCTTCGCCGTCTCTTCCGAGATCGGATACGGATGCGCCTCGTCGTTGCCGGCGAGCACAAGGCAGGGCGTCTTGCAGTGCCTCACAAACTCGCGATCCACGGCGTAGAGGAATCCAGGCGCGTAGAGATTCTGGTAGAAGGCATCGAGGACCTGCTCGGTCGCTTCAGGATGATCCTTGAGCCCCTTCGCCCATTCATCGAAGCGGGCAGCGCGGCCGGGCTTCATCGGACCCACGCGCCCGATCGGCTGCGCGAGCACCGCGCTCGCGACGCGCTGCGGCTGCTCTTTGATCATGCTCATGATGAACGAGCCGCCGATGCACTGGCCGTAGAGGTGGCAGCGCTCGATATTCAGGTGATCGAGCACCGCGATGTGATCCCCGGTAAAGCTGTGCCAGCCGTCCTTCGCGGTGATCGGCGCCCATGACTTGCCGCCGGCATTGCGCTGATCCATGGCGATCACGCGGAACTTGTCGCTGAATTCGGTGATCGGATTGATCGGCGCAGAGGGCTGGCTCCACACTGCGATGGTGGACTTCACGCCCGCCGGCGCGAACGTCAGGATCGGGAAGCCCCTGCCGTATTCCTCGTAGTAGATCCTTGCGCCTTTGTGGTCGATGGTTGGCATATCCGTTCCTTTCTCTAGCGTTTCCAGCCGAGCCAGTCGATGATGGCCCCGCCCATGACGCGCTCCAGGCCGCGGCCCTTGAGCCACGGCATTTCCTCCGTGTACATCGTGACGCATTCGCGATACGTACACGGCATACGCGTGATGTCCGTACCCCAGAAGCAGCGGTCCACGCCGAAGGCCTCGACGATCTGCTTGAGGTAGCCGTGAATGTTCTTGTACGGGTACGGGTGGGTGGACGTGCTTGGTGCCCCGGAGAGTTTGACCGCGACATTCGGCAGTTTCGCGAGCGCCAGCATCTCCGGGAGATCGGCGTAGGCTGCGTCGTCTTTCAGATCTGCCCGGCCACCGCCTCGTCCGATGTGATCGATGTGCACCTTGAGCCCCGGATGCTTGTGCGCGATTTTCCCCAGCACCCCGATATTCTTGCCCGTGGCGAGCAGCCCGACGGGATAGCGGTGCTTTTCGCACGCGGCCCAGAACCAGTCGAGCGAACCGTCGGTCCACCAGCTTTTCTCCTGCGGCTGGTTGAAGGTAAACCGGAAGCCGAGCATGCCGGGCCGTTCGCGCCAGTTGGCGACGATCCGCTCGCGATCGGGACTGGTGAGATCGAAATGCCCAAGGATGCAGAACCGGTCCGGATACTTTTTCACCGCCTCGACAGCCAGCTCGTTCGCCGGCTCACCGAGCGCGCTGGGCGGATGAATCACCGCGCAATCGACGCCGGCCGATTTCATTTCTGCGAGCGCGTCTTCCGCCGAGTAGGTGGGGATCTGGCGATGATGCGGGCTCATCTTGCCGTTCCGCCAGATGTGGATTTGTGAATCGACGATCAGCATGAGTTCTCCCTGCCGTAAGAAAATAGACTTTCCGGATTCCAGACTGGGGCTGGAATGACGAAACGAATCACTCGACCTTGAGATTGAGCGCCTTGATCACGCGCGCGTTGCGCTCGGTCTCCGCCTTGAGGAACGCGTCGAAGGCTTCGGGGCTCATGGTCGCGGGCGCAAGTCCCTGCTTGGTCAGCACGCCCTTCGCCTCCGGCGTCTCGAGCGCTTTCCCGATCTCGGCGTTCAGGCGCTGGATCGCGCTTTTCGGGGTCGGGGACCGCACAACCGCACCGAACCAGTTGAGCGCCTCGAAGCCGGGATAGCCCGATTCGGCGATCGATGGAATCTTAGGCAATAGATCGTGGCGCTCGAGCGAAGTGACCGCGAGCGCGCGCAGCTTCCCGGCCGTGGCGAACGGTGCCGTCTCGGCGATGTTCGCGACCAGGATCATGGTGTGGCCGCCGATCACCGCCATCCCCGCCGGCGCGCCGCCGCCGTACGCCACGGCGATGACGTCGATCTTCGCCGCCTCCTTGAAGAGTTCCATCGCGAGGCGCTGCCCGCCGAGCAGGCTGGCCGTCGCGTAGGTCAGCTCGCCCGGCCGAGCGCGCGCCAGCGCGACCAGCTCTTTGAGACTGCGCGTCGGCACCGAGGGATGAACGGACACTACCAGCGGGTTCGAGGCGAGGCGCGTGACGCCGGTGAAATCCTTGAACGTGTCGTACGGCAGCTTGGTGCGCACGATGGAGTTGACGGTATAGCTTTGCGCCATCAGGAAGACGGTATGGCCGTCCGCAGGTGCGCGAAAGACCAGCTCGGCGCCGATCACCGTGTTACCGCCGGGACGGTTTTCCACCATGATGTTCTGTCCCAGCCCGCGGCTCAACGGTGGCCCCATGGACCGCGCGATGATGTCCACCGCCCCGCCCGGCGGAAACGGCACGATGAGCCGCACGGTCTTCGAAGGAAAATCCTGGGCTGCCGCCGTGCCGTAAACCAGCAGCGCGACTGCAAGAACAGCGGTCCGCCTGATGTTCATGTCTGCCTCCTCCTTTACCGCCTTGGAGCGTCATTCCGGCGCAGGCCGGAATTCAGTCTTTTTATGGCTGCCGGTTTTCCCCGGCAAGACGACCGTTTCCTGAGCAGTGCCGCGTGGCCATTCTAAAGCGAACCGACGAACCGCCCGAAATGGAACACGCCGAACGGCCAGAGTCCCAGTTTCGCGGCGCTGCCGATGTGGCCCAGATTGCCGGCGTCGACGAAGTGCGCGCCCCAGGATTTCGCGAAGCGTTCCGCGCGATCGAACGCCACCCGGTCGTCGTTGCGGCTCGCGACCACCATCGACGCAAACGGCAGCCGCTCGAGGATCATCGGGCCCCAGCCCTTCACCGGCGAAGTCGCCTGGGCATCAAAGCGTTCGCGGTCGGTCGGCGCAACGAGAAAGGCGCCGGCCACTTTTTTCGCATGTTCGCGCTGTTCGTTCGACCAGCGCATGGTGAGCGAGGTGCCGAGACTGTGCGCCACCAGCACCACCGGGCGCGGCGCCTTTTTCACTGCCTCGGACAGGCGCGCCGACCAGTCTTCGTAGACCGGCTTTTCCCAGTTTGCCTGCTCCACGCGCAGCATGCCCGGAAAGGCGGCCTGCCACGCCGTCTGCCAGTGGTCCGGCCCCGCTCCGCCAAGGCCGGGAAGGATGAGGACCGTGAACTCGGTGAGATCGCGCATCTTTGTTACCAGCCCGTCACGTTGTGACACGCACCTCCTGATGAAGGAGAGGAAATATTGAATCCACTCCGCGTTTCAGCTCAGTCGAAGAATGCGAACGTGCGCGTCTCGATGCTCTCTCGCGGCGGCGCGTCGGCCGGCGTCGCCGGATCGTCGAAGGCGCTGTGCGCGGTGAAACGCGAAGGCTGGGCTGCATCCGAATCGAAGACCTTGAAGACCAGCGCCTCATCACGCTCCATCCGCGGGAAGTAATACCAGACATGCGCCGGATGATGGGCGATGTGATAGACCTCGCCGGTGCGGTACTTGTAACGGCGCTCGACGCGGATGAAGCCCTCTCTGGGAATGCTGCGGCCGTCGCAAATGCCGAGCGGATCGATCAATACCTTGCCGCGGATGGGGCGCCACACCTGGACGATCGCCCAGCGTTTTTTCATGCGCCGCTCCGCTTCCTCGTCCCTCACGATCTCGCGCAGCCGGCGGGGGGCGGACGCTTCCGTGTAGTCGTTGTGCACGCCCTTCACGGTCGGGCGTGCGTTCGTCGCCTGCTGCTGCGCCTCGTCGCTCACGCGGATGGTGTGGTCGAACACGACGACATCGGATGCACCCGAGTGCCTTTTGATCAGCGCCTGCACTTCCGGGTCGTAAACGCGCCTGCGCTCGGCCTCGTCCGTGAAATCGCGGACCTGCGTGCGGTGCTCGACGAACACGAAGCCGTGAACGTCGAAATCGAACGTGTCGCGGAGCGGCCTGCCATTGCGCACCGTCATTTCATACTGTCGGTATTGCGGCGGGACAGCCTTGTCGGCCATTTCCGGCCAGTCGATGTAACGCACCGGCGGCACGCCGGTATCAACGATGTAATTGAACCGGGCGCGCAGAATATCGGTAGACGGCTTATCGACGACGAGCGGCATGAAACACTCCTCCACTTGGCGTTTTGACGCCGATCATAGCGTGTTTTCAGGATCGCCGCGCGATCTGCTCCAGCTGCACGCCGGCGCCGATCAGCCGGTTGACGCGCTCTTCCAGATCTTCCTCTATCTTCCGCGTCTCGGTGAGATCCTGGATCAGGATGACCGCCCCGACGATCTCGCCGGTCAGTCCGCGCAATGGGGATATCGAGCTCAGGATCGTCCGCGTGGTTCCGTCGAGGCAGCGGATGTCGATGGGTTCGCTGTGCGACGACTCGCCGGTGCGCAATGCCCGCGTCAGAGAGCCCTCCGGGTCTTTCAGGAACCGCCCCTCCGAGTCCCACCAGCCGAGGATCACGCCGTAGGTATCGGTTTGAGCCGGCTCCGTGACCTTGAGGATGCGGGAGACCTCCTCGGTGCTCTGGCAGATGCGGCCTTCGAGGTCCGCGATCAGCACGCCCACAGGCAGGTTCTCCAGCACGGACGAAAGCCGCCGCCCCACGCGCAGCAGCTCTTCCGATTCGCGCACATGGCGCTCGCGTGCCTTCAGCGTTTCGGCACGGCGCCGGAAAGAGGCGTAGACCGAAAGCTTCATGCGCAGGATGTCCGGGTCGAACGGCTTGCCGAAATAGTCGATTCCGCCCGACTCGTAACCTTTCTTGATGTACGGGTCTTCCGTGTAGATGGCCGTGAT